>JBBSEZ010000345.1:0-10885 GCA_038239195.1 Gemmatales bacterium | reverse complement strand
ATCGCGAACCCGGCCTGCCAAAGAACCTTCACGCGGGCCTCCTCGCTTCGATGCTCGGGCGACGAAAATCACGCCCCTTTCAGGTCCACTACCCCGACGACCGCGAGGTGCTGCGCGTGGTGAGGCCACCTCCGTTGGCGGGGCACGATGGGCCAGTCCCACGTTTGCCCTCGGTAGGGGAACCGGGCGCCGAACAGCGTGTCCTCGCGCTTCACCACCTGCCCGGCCGCGTCGAGGGTCTTCATCTCGACGTCGGCGATGAGCGCCACCGCGCCGGGCAAGCGCCGCAGATATTCCAGGTGGCCCTCGACAACCCCGCGCGAGTAGGCGGCGATGGCCTCCGCGCTCTGTACACCCACTTCGAGAAGGTAGCGCTCCGGCAGGCACGGCAACTGCGAGAGCAGGTTGACCGAGGCGACGAGATCGACCTCGGGGTCGCGGACGAAGAGGTCGGGCGCCGTACGGGGCAGGGTGGCCCCCGGCACGGCGGCGCGTCGCCACACGGCCTCGGTGGTGCCGGTCACGTCGGCCGCGAGGAGCTCCACGTTGGGCCAGCGGCGCACCTGGCGCCGGACGGCGCGCGGGTGCAGTGCATCGACCAGCACTACCTTGTCAAATGCCTCCGCCACCTCGGCGAGCGGGACGTCGCTGAGCCAGCCGGAGCCGAGCACCACCGCCTTGCGTTTCGAGGTGCAGCGCGCCGCGGCGGCGCGAAGGATGCCGCGCGTGTTTTCCAGGTGCGGCGCCCAGGCGGCCGACCACGCTCGCTCCCTAGCGCGGATGCCGCGCAGCTCGCGCAGGTATCCCAGCGCGCGGAAGTGGCGCGGGCAAGGCGTCAGCAGGTCGGCGAACCAGTCGAACAGCATGATAGAAGGATTGTCGCAGCGCGGGCGGCGCTGTCAATGCCGCGTGGCGACAGAGCGCGCCTGGCGCTACGCGGCTTTGCGCGACAGCAAGTCCCCGGCGGCGAGCAGCACGGCGTTGAGAAGGACGCCGCAGACGGTGAGCGCCAGCGCGGTGCGCCAGGGCGGAAGCCCGTAACTGTGCGGCCCGAGCAGGACGGTCAGCCAGCGCAGGGTGACCATCGTCCAGAAGCCCGCCCCTGCGAGGGCGGCGACGAGCAAGCCGCGCGACCGAAGGCGCCAGGCGAGGATGGCCCAAGCTCCGGCCAGCGCGAGGTTGAGGAGCGCCTCCGCCTCGCGCACGTCCCAGCCCCAGAACCTCCCCAAGGCGGACTGCGCCCAGACGCCGCCGAGGACGATGCCTATCGCGAGGAGCGCTGCGCCAACCGGCACCAGGACGAGGGAGGCGTGGAGGGTAGCGCGGTTGAATCGAGAGGGACGCGCTGCGAACAGGAGCAACAGCGGGGGGAAGCTCGCCAGCACCCAGGCCAGGGCGAAGGCCAGATACGCGCCCAGCACGGCGGTCACGTGGGCGATCAGGAGCGCGCGGGGGCTCGTTGCGGGGGGCACGGCGCTGGCTGGGGGCGCTTGCAAGCCCATCGCTGCGGCGACCTCGGCGCCGGCCGCCGGCGTGCCTCCGAGCAGGAGGGCGCTCGCCACCACCAGCGCGGCCGCGGCGGCGGCGAGCAACGCCAGGCGGCCACGCACCGTGCGCTCGGGGCTCGCGGGTTCCCGGGCAACGCGCAGGGCCACAAGGCGTTCGATGGCCCCGCGGACGACCTCGTCGGAAACGTCGGCCGCCTGCGCGGCGGCGACGGCGGGGGCCAACACCTCGTCGAGCTCGGAAACGGGTTGGCGAGACTCGAGCGGTCCCATCACGGGCGGTCTCCTTTCACGGCCTCGCCCAACAGGAAGGCGCGCAAGCGGGCGCGGGCCTTGTGCAAGGCGACGGCGACGGCCTCGCGGCTGATCGAGAGCGCCGCGGCGATTTGTTCGTAAGGGAGGTCTTCAAAGTATCGGAAGCAGAACACCGCCGCCTCGCGCGGCGAGAGCCGGGCGAGCCCATCGTGCAGGCGCTCGGCCAGTTCGTTGCCGATCGCTTCCTCCTCGGGCGAAAAGCCGGCCGTGCGCTCGCGAACGTCATCGAGGCCGAGGGCGCTGCGCCGCCGGCGCAGCCGGTCGATGGCGCGCAGCACGGCCATGCGCTGGAGCAGTCCGCCGCAGGGCGCGGCGTGGTGGGCGGGGGAGCGAAAGAGCTCCAGCAGCACCTCCTGCGCGACGTCCTCGGCGTCCTGCGCGTTGCGCGTGACGCGCCAGGCGGTGCGGAACACGGCGGGGCCATGCTCGCGCACGATCGCTTCCCAGTCTGGCATCGTCCGTTCTCCGCACGGTTGCCGGCAGCGGGGCCTCCTGGCAGGTCATCGAAGCGAGACAGGGAAAAGTTACCTCGGGCCCGCAACTTCTTTCCCGCGCACCTCGACTTCCTCGCCGTCCGGCCCGACCAGGTAGGCGATGCGCCCGGCGCCCGGCACCGGCGGGACGAACGGCTCGGGGTGGGACGGGTGCAGGCCGGCGCCGAGCTTCTTGGCGTGGCGCAGGAACTCGTCGAGGTCGTCCACTTCGAAGGCGAGGTGGACCGGCCCGGGGTGGAAATCGGTCCACGCCTGGAGTGCGTCGCCCTCTCGGTTGCTGAACAGTTCGAGCAACACCTCCCCAGCCCGCAGCCAGGCGAGGCGCCGGCGCTTGAACGGGCGCTGCTCGAGCAGTTCCAGCCCCAGAACGTCGCGGTAGAACGCGACCGCTTCGTCGAAATGGCTCGTTTGCAGGGCCACGTGATGGACGGCAACGCGAGGGCCCTTCATGGCTTCTCCTCTCTTCGTGGGGTGACACCAACCGTGCTCTCCCTCAAGATAGTCAGGCGCCTTGCCGTCGCCGCGTGCGTCGGTAGGCTCACCCCTACGCCCTGTTGGGAGGAGCCTGGGATGACCGCACGTCCGGTGACGGTGGGCCTGGTGCAGATGCGCTGCGACGCCTCGCCTGCGCGCAACCTGGAAGTCGCCCTGGCGAACGTCGCCGAGGCGGCGCGCGCCGGAGCGCAACTCATCGTGCTGCCGGAACTGTTCCTGGGCCCCTATTTCTGCCAGCGGCCCGACGATCGAAGCGCCTTCGACCTCGCCGAGCTCGTCCCCGGCCCCACGACGGCGGCGCTGTCCGCAGCCGCCCGGAAGCACGGCGTCGCGCTGGTGGGCGGGTCGGTCTTCGAGAAGACCGCCGAGGGGCGCTACTTCAACACGGCGCTCGTTTTCGGGGAGGACGGCGCCCTGCTGGGCACCTATCGAAAAACGCACGTGCCCGAGGACTTTCTCTACCACGAGCAGCACTATTTTTCCCCGGGCGACACGGGCGTCCGCGTCTTCGGCACGCCGCGGGGGCGGGTGGCCCCTCTCATCTGCTACGACCAGTGGTATCCGGAGGTGGCCCGCCTCGCGACCTTGCAGGGGGCGGAGCTCATCGTCTACCCCACTGCCATCGGTACGATCGACGAGACGGTGGAGCCGAACATCACGGGAGACTGGGAGACGATGTGGCGCAGCGCCCAGGTCGGGCACGCGGCGGTGAACAACGTCTTCGTCGCGGCGGTCAACCGCGTGGGCCGCGAGGGGGCGATCACTTTCTGGGGCGGGTCGTTCGTGGCGGGCCCCGACGGGGCGATCCTGGCGAAAGCCGGGGCCAGGGAGGAGATCGTGCTGGCGACGTGCGACCTCGGCCGCGTGCTTGCGTTGCAGAGTGCGTGGCGCTTCTTGCCCAACCGCCGGCCGGAGACGTACGGGGCACTCGCGAAGTAGACCTGAGAGAGGAGGGGGACGATGGCGACCCTGGAGAAGGCAATCGAGCTGGCGGCGCGCTACCACGCGGGGCAGAAGGACAAAGAGGGCTTGCCGTACGTGACCCATCCGCTCCGGGTGATGCAGCGCGTCAGCGGCGAGGATGCGCAGATCGTGGCGGTGCTGCACGACACGCTGGAGGACACCCAACTGACCGAGGCCGACCTGCGCCGCGAGGGCTTTTCGGAGGAGATCGTGGCCGCCGTCAAGGCGGTCACGCACGCCAAAGACGAGCCCTACGCCGACTACGTGGTGCGCCTCGCCAAGCTCGACGTGCCGCGCCGGGTGAAACTGGCCGACCTCGAAGACAACGCGCGACTGGATCGAGCGCTGGTGCGGCCGCACCAGATCCAGCGCGACTGGGCGCGGCTCCACCGCTATTTGCTGTCGTACAAGTTCCTGACGGGGGCGCTGACGGAGGAGCAATATCGGGGGCTGATGGCGGAGCAGGGATGATACGAAAGAGGTGGTGGGAGGAGTGTACGCCAATGCGCTACGCCGTGCTCGGTGCCAACGGACAGCTCGGGCGCGATCTGTGTCCGCGTCTCGAAGGGGAAGTCATCGCCCTCGACCGGCAGCGCGCCGACCTCACGCAGCCCGGCCCCTTGCGCGCCGTACTGGACGAACTGGCCCCCGACGTGGTCGTCAACTGCGCCGCCTACAATTTCGTCGATAAAGCAGAGGGCGATCCCTCGGCCGCGTTCGCGGTCAACGCCTGGGGCGCCCGCGAACTGGCGAAGTGGTGCGGCGAGCGCGACCGGCTACTCGTCCACTTCAGCACCGATCACGTCTTCGGCCTGCCCTCGGAGCGGCGCTCGTCCTGGACGGAGGTCGATGCGCCGGGGCCGGTCAACGTCTACGGGCTGAGCAAGCTCGCCGGCGAATTTCAGGTGCGACAATGGTGCCCGCGCCACCTCCTCCTGCGCACCTGCGGTCTCTACGGCCTGCACGGCGCTGGGGGGAAAGGGACCAATTTCGTCGAGACGATGTTGCGGCTGGCGCGCGCGGGCAAACCAATTTCCGTCGTGGCCGATCAGGCCTGTACGCCGAGCTCGACGATCGACGTCGCCGACGCGACGGTCCGACTCCTGGCGCGGGGCGTGGCGGGGCCCTATCACGTTACCAACGCCGGGGCGGCTTCCTGGTACGAGTTTGCCGGGGCCATCCTGGAACTGGCGGGCGTGCGCGCAAACCTGACGCCGATCGCGACCGAAGCATGGGGCGCACCGGCCCCTCGGCCACGGTACAGCGTGCTGGCCGGGACGGCGCTGGCTGCGCTGGGATTGGGGCCGTTGCGGCCCTGGCGCGAGGCGCTGGCGGACTATCTGCTTCAGCGCCAGCACGCCGGTCGTGCTTGAGAGAGGGGCCGTGCGGGCTGCGCAAGCCGGGAGGGCGGCCCTGGCGCAATCGGCGCATCTTTCCTGCAAGGAGAATTTGTCATCTCCGTGCAGTGAGCTATACTCCAAGATGACCCGCACTCCGCCCAGCGCCGTCGCAGCTGGGCAATCGCACGTGCCTGAGAGGACCATCATGACCAGCGAAGAAACCGAGCTCTCCGAGCTTGCGGTGACGGACCGGCGCGGGAAAGATCGTCGCGCGCACGCCGACCGGCGCAAGAAAGAGGTCCCCGTCGCCCTGGAGCGGCGCAGCGGGGACGACCGCCGCGCCGGACAGGATCGCCGCGTGGAGCGGCGCCGGCAGGTCGATCCGACGACTTGCGAGAAGGACTACAGCGACGAAGAAATCACCTTCATGAAGGCGATGGACCTCTACAAGCGCGCCAATCGCCGGCCGTTCCCGACGTGGAGCGAGGTGCTCGAGGTGCTGCGCTCGCTGGGCTACCGCAAGACGGAGACCGCCACGGTCCTCCCGGGGGCCGCGACCAAGGCGACGGTCTGACCGCACAAAGCGGCAAGCAAGATCCATTCTTGCTTGCCGTTTCGCGCCCCTTCACACCTGTAGCCCCACGGCGCGCATCAGCGCCAGCGCGTTGCTGTGGCGGACCACGCCCTCGTGCAATCGGTAGTCGAACGTCATCTCGCCGTTCTCGAAGTGGTCGGCGAAGTGGACGTTGATCGCGCGCTCTCCGAGGCGCTCGGCCATCTGCGTCAGCGAGAGGTCGTGCGTTGTGACCAGGCCAACCGCTCCCGCTTCGACCAGCCCACAAACCACGGCCTCCGCGCCCAGGCGACGGTCGTGCGAGTTGGTGCCGGCGAAGAGCTCGTCGAGCAGGAACAGCAGCGGGACCGGGCCGCGCGAGATCTCCACCACCTGGCGCACGCGCAGCACCTCGGCGTAGAAGCGCGAGCGGCCCTCCTGCAACGAGTCCTGGATGCGAAGGGTCGCTCCCACCGCCAGGGGGGAGATGCGGACGCGGCGGGCTCGGACAGGGGCCCCGGCGAGCGCCAGCACGGCGTTGATGCCGACTGTGCGCAGGAAGGTGCTCTTGCCCGACATGTTCGAGCCGCTGACGATCAGCAGGTGGCGCTGCGAGCCCAGGTGGAGGTCGTTCCGAACGCAGTGGTCGGCGGGGAGGAGCGGATGGCCCAGCCCCTCGCCCTCGTAGCAGGGGCCCTCGTCGATCACTTCGGGGAAGGCGTCGTCGGGCCGTTCGTAGGCGTAGGTGGCCAGGGCGCAGAGGGCCTCGATCTCGCCCAGCACGGCCAGCCAGCGCGCGATGGCCGGGCCCGAGCGCGCCCGCCAGCCCTCGATGGCGTAGGCCATCTGCGTGCCCCAGGTGAGCAGGTAGGCCAGGGGAGCAAAGAACTGGTTGCGGCGCGAGTTGAGCAGGTCGAGCAGGTTGCCCAGCCGGGCGATCTGCTGCGAGGGAGGCACGATCTCTCCGTGCTCTCCGGTGAGTTGGGCGTGCAACTGGTGCAAGCGCGGGGCAGTGAAGGAGTGGTTCTCCAGGCGCTGGAGCACGCTGGCGAGCATCGCGAGGTCGCGCCCCCGGCGCTCCACCGTGCCGAGCACGCTCTGCACGCGGCGCTGCAAGGAGCCGACGAAACTGAGCTGAAGGATGAGGAGCAGGACGAAGGGAATGGGGCCGGCCTGGTCGAAAAACGTCCGGAACCAGAGAGGGCCGAACGGGATGGCAAACAGCGCCCCGACCCAGCCCGCGAGGGCGAGCGTGGTGAGGACGCCCAGCCCCAGGGCGACCCAGCGCGGCCAGCGCGGCACGAGGAGGGGCGCTTCGGCCCCCCAGGCGCAGACGGCGTCGAAGTCGATGCCGGCGGGCACGGTCCCGCCCAGCAGGGCGAGGTCCTCGCGGAGATCGAGCTGGGGGCGCAGTTCGGCGACGGCGGCCTGCCGCGCCCGCACCTCGGCGGGTGGCGCAGGGGCGCGCAGCCACGACGCCAGCGCATCCTCGCCGGTCCGGGTGCGTGCCGTGCAGAGCAACTCGAACAGCGACCCCGGGCCGAACAGGTCGAGGTCGGCGGCGTAAGGGTGCTTGTCGTCGAGGAAGCGCGTCCCCGGCTGGCCGGTGCCCTTCCAGCGGTCCTCGAGCCGCGCCAGGCCGGCGTCGTAGTAGGCCACCGCCCGTCGGGCGCGGTACAGCGCGCGGAACAGGCGCTCGTGGACGACGAGCAGCGCGGACAGGGCGAGGAGGGGGACGAGCAACCACCAGCCCGAGAAGAGGTGCGCCCCGAAGGCGGGGTAGGCCAGGCCGACGGCGACGAGGAAGAGCGCGACCTTGCCGTTGCCGACGATCTGCTCGCGCCGGGCCAGCTCGGCGGCGCGCGCCTGCCGCTCGGCGCGGCGGGCCCGGTAGACGTCGAGTGGCGTGTCCTGGCTCGCGGGCCCCATTTCTGCTCCGGTCGTGGGACGGGCGGCCGTGCCGGTCCGGGTCGGGGGGCAAGCGTCCTTCTTGCCCCCGCCTGGGAGTGAGCGTCCCGTTCAGGCGAAGGCCGACAAGACGGACGCTTGTCGCCACGGGAACTCACTCGCGGTCCTGTGCGACGATGCGCTGCCAGATGCGGTCGATGGCCTGGCGCAGTTCGGGGGCGGCCTTGGCCCGCTGTTCGTCGAGGTAGGGCCTGGCGTGCCGGCCCATGACGAGCAGGTCCTGCTGCGCCATCGCGCGCACGATGGGGTCCTTGTCGAGCAGCTTGGTCGCCTGGCAGATGGGGCGGGGGCCCGGGCGCAGTTTCACCTCTTGGGCGACGGCGGTCAACTTGCCTGCGTCGCTGAACGTGAGGTCTGCGGCGATCGTCCCGTTGCCGCCCCGCATCACCACCACCTTGGCCGAGGCCACGCTCGTGCGGCCGGCCTGGCGGACCTTGGTGGCGTCGTCCATCAGGGTGAAGAGATAGAAGCCGTCCTGGCGGAACTGCTGCGCGAGCGTCAGCCAGGCGCGGGCGGCGTCCTTGAGCTGGTCGGCGCTCGTGGCCGTCAACTTCTCCTTGCAGAACTTCTCGAGTTGCTTGTCCTCGGTGAAGACGTGCAGTTTGCCATCGCGGCCCCAGGCGAAGACGTTGGCCACCTTCAGCCCCGCGGGGGGGATGCGCCCCACCGGATACTGCCGGTAGAGGACGAAGAAGAAGGCGTGGTCGGGCAGCACCTTCTCCAGGCTGGCGCCCTTTATCTGCGACACCGCGCCGTAGCCGCCGCGAATGCCGTCGAGGTGGGCCTTGACGGCCTTCTCCGCCTTGGCGATCTCATCAGCCGTCAACTTCGCCTTTGCGGGGCCCGGCGCCGGGGTGGGCGCGGCCAGCGCGCAGGCGGCCAACAGGACGGTCAGGACCAGGGAACAGGTCTTCATCGCTGCACCTCCTCGTTAATCGGAACCTCGTTCGACGATTTGCTGCCAGATGCGGTCGATGGCCTCGCGCAGTTCGGGCGAGGCCTTGCCGTGCTGCTCGTCGAGGTACGGCTTGGCGTGGCGCCCCATGCTGAGCAGGTTCGCCTCCGCCATGCGGCGTACGAGCGGATCGGCGTCGAGCAGTTTAGTCGCCTGACAGCGCGGCCGGGTGCCGCGCTTGATGGCGCTGGTCTCCGTGGCCTCGGTCACCTCGCCGCGCGCGTTGTACCGGACGGCTACCTTGAGCATGCCGTTGCCCCCGGCCATCACGACCGACCGGGCCCAGGCGACCTGGCCGCCCTTCGAGGGCTCGACGATGACTTCTTCCATCGGGGCAAACTTGTAGAAGCCGTCCTGGTGCATTTCCTGGACGAGGAGCAGCCAGGCCCTGCCGCCGTCCTGCAACTGTTTCTTCGTCGTGGCCGGCGCCGCCGCCGCCCCGAAAGCCTTTCCCAGGGCCGCAACGTCTGAGCAGGCGACGACCTTGCCGTCGGGCTTGACGACGAAGACGTTGGACGACTGCAGCCCGCTGGGGGGCCGCACCGCGAGGGGCCACTGCCGATAGCGGACGCCAAAACAGAAGGAGGCCGGGAGGGCGCGTTCGAGCGCGCCCTCGTCGAGGGGCGTCACGGTGGCGGACGGGCCCTTGAGGGCGGCGAGGTGGTCCTGCACCGCCTTCTTCGCCTCGGCGCGAGTCGGTTTCTCCTTCGCCGGCACGGGCGCCGCGCCGGCGCCGGCCGCGAGCAAGGTCGCCAGCAGGGCGGCCGAGCAGAGACATTTCGAGATCATGGCGGCCCTCCTGAGAGGCTTCGGGGCAACGCTGCGGAAAGAGCAACCCCCGGGCCTCGGCGCCCCTTCGGGGGCCGACGAAAGCCTCCCCTCCCGGGTGGAACATTCCGCGCGTTGGGTTCAGTATAGCAAGTAGCGTGTCCTCCGCTGCGCGAGGCTTCTGGCCGTCGGCGGACGAAGGGCGCTCACGGCTTCTTGTTCGCCTCGACGACCTTGAGCTTCACCGGGGGCGCGGTGACGGTGACGTGGCCACCCGCGAAGTGTACCCAGCGCGTCTCCTTGGCGCCTTTGAGGGCGGGGGAAACGGCCGTCTTGAAGGTGGCCGTGAGCACGTAGTCGCCGGGTTGGGCCCAGCAGGCCCGCCGCCCCTCGAACGCCGCCACGCCCTGCCTGCCGTGGCCGAGGCTGGTGATCGGCAGACGGAAGCGCTTTCCCGGCGCGAGGGCCGTCACCGCGGGAGGCGGAGTCAGGGGCCTGGTGTTCCGGCGCGCGACGAGGGCCCCGACCGCCCCGGGGCCCTTGAGGTCGAGCACCAGTTCGACGTAATCGCCGCCCGCCTGGGCCTTCTCGTCGCGGTAGTCGCCGGTTGTCCAGATTCTGAGTTCCTTCGCGCTGGTGTTCCGCAGTTCGAGGACGAGCTCCACGTCCACGCGCGGCGGGCGCTTCTTCGCTTCGTCGAGATAGTCGGCCGGGGCCTTGCCGCCGCGGTCGAGGACGTAGACCGCTTTCTTGACGAGGAGGCGGGCTTCGAGGGGAGCGCCCGGAGGATCGACCTTCCCTGTTGCGGGGGCCCCACCTTCCCGAGAGGGGCGGCGACGGCCGGGAGGGCGAGCCCGGTCGCCAGGAGGAGAGCGCGGTACATCGGATGGTCCTCGGCGCGTGGGTGAAGGGAAACGGGATGCCAGACACGACGAGGAGGGAAGGGCCGCGGATTGCGGGGTCCGGTCGGCCGGCAGAGGAGGGGGCCACGATTCGTTTCATCTTTTCGTTTCACCCCCCCTCAGACATCCCCCGAACGAATTTTCTCGCCCGGGAAGCTCCTCAACTTGCGGCCGCCGGCAGGGGAGCGTACCGAGTCACGTGCTCAAATTGGTTTGGGGGGCAAGCACGTGACTTTCGCTCCCCAAGTAGTTGCGGGACGGGCGCTTGTGCCAGCGCAGGCGAGTCACGTGGTCACGTACTCACGTGGGCAGGTGGCCCCGGGCGCGGCACGCAAACGGCGCTTCTGGCCAGCGCGAGGGCTCGCCTGTGGGGGGAGGGTGTGCCTTCCCGGAGGGCGCCTCACGGGAGAGAGAAAGTCAGGAATAACGTCGCGCGTCGCTGATACTCGCCTTGTAATTCTGCCCCCGCGCAGTTGGAATACATTTGGGTTGTGGGAGCTCCTCCTTCCGAGGGGCCCAGCCGCTCTCCGCAACCCGGCACCAGGAAGGTCACGCATGTCCCCCCTTCGCCTGCTCCGCGCCTGGCTGTCCTCCCCCCGCAATTTAGATAAGGGGGGGGGGGAAATT
>JBBSEZ010000344.1:0-10915 GCA_038239195.1 Gemmatales bacterium | reverse complement strand
GACGCCGTGGACGGAGCAGCGGAGGGCGGCCTCGGTGCCGGCGAACAGCTCGCGCGAACTGACGAGGGTGGTCTCGTGGGCCTTGGCGAGCAGGATGCTCTTGAGGGCGACCTCGACGGGCTTCTTGCCGAAGAGGCAGCGGACCGTGACCTTGTCGGCGGGGACCTTGAGGGCACCGAACTCGAAGCGGTGCTGGGGGCCGTCGGAAGGGGTGACGGCGCGGGTGGAGCGGGCGTGTACCTTGCCTTTGGGGCCGACGAGCTCGACGGCGAGGTCGCCGGTGGCGCCGGGCAGGTCGATGTTGAGGACGATCTTGTCGGTGGTCTGGAAGCCGGCGGTCGCCCGGGGCGCCGCGGCCGCGTGGGCCTCGGGGCCGGGGGAGCTGAGGAAAAAGAGCCCGAACAGCCCGTGAGCCCCGCGGCGAGGGCGAGGATGCGGCCCGAAATGCGGCAGCAACAGCGACCTGGCATGTGCACCTCCGAGTCGGCGGTGAGGATGGCGACGGCGTGTGCTTACTGTAAGAGACGAGAAACAAGGCGGATAGTTAGGAGACGGTGCCGGGATTGGCGAGGGGTTTGCAGGCGTTGACCTGTGGTTTTCGAGGGAAATCATTCCTGGCCGCGACAAGGAGGGCCCTTCGATGAAGCGTCGCGAGTTCTTGAAGGTGATGACGGTCGCCCCCGTGGCGGGAACAGGCCTTGCCGGGGGCTTGAACACCGCGGCCGCGGCTGCCGCGCCGAGCGCGGCCAGCCCGCCTGCGGACAGGGTGCGCGGGGACATGCGCTACCGCCAACTGGGCAGCACGAAGGAGGAGGTGTCGCTCCTGGGGCTGGGCGGGCACCACATCGGCCGGCAGAAGGACGAGAAGGACAGCATCAAGATCATCCGCACGGCCATCGACGCTGGCGTGAACTTCCTGGACAACTGCTGGGACTACCACGACGGCGGCAGCGAGCTCCGCATGGGCAAGGCCCTGCGCGACGGCTACCGCAAGAAGGCCTTCCTGATGACCAAGATCGACGGCCGGACCAGGAAGTCCGCCGCCAAGCAGATCGCCGACTCCTTGCGGAGGCTCCAGACCGACCACATCGACCTGCTACAGTTCCACGAGATCATCCGCCTGGAAGACCCCGACCGCATCTTCGCGGCGGGGGGCGCGCTGGAGGCGGTGGTGGCTGCCAAGAAGGCGGGGAAGGTCCGCTACGTCGGCTTCACCGGCCACAAGGACCCGCTGGTCCACCTACGCATGCTGGAGGTGGCGGCCGCGCACGGCTTCCGCTTCGACGCGGTGCAGATGCCATTGAACGTCATGGACGCCCACTTCCGCAGTTTCGAGCACAAGGTGCTGCCCGTGCTGGTGCGGGAGAAGATCGGCGTGCTGGGGATGAAGTCGATGGGGGACGGCCTGATCCTCCAGAGCAAGACGGCGACGGCCACAGAGTGCCTGCACTACGCGATGAGCCTGCCGACCTCGACCGTCATCACCGGCATCGACAGCTTGAAGATCCTCAAACAGGGGCTCGACGCCGTCAAGACGTTCCGCCCGCTGAGCCGCGAGCAGGTCGCCGCGCTGCTGAAGCGCACCGCGCGGGCCGCGGCGGCAGGCCGGTACGAGCGGTTCAAGACGACCAACGGCTTCGACGGCACGGCGAAGAACCCCGCGTGGCTGGGGGAGCCGGACAAGGGCCCGTGAATGAGGCGGGCCGGGCAGCCTCCTTCATGCCTGGGCGCGATTCCATCGCGCCAGGGGAGCTCGCGCGGAGAACAACAAGATTCGCTCCCCTTCCCTTCTTTTCGGCGCGGGATTCGCTACCGTCCTACCGACGCATTGGTGGGCCCAAGGAGGCGAGAACGCGATGAACGGCGATCTCCCACGACGTCCCCCGACCGAGTCGGCCCTGGCGGCCGTCCGGGTTTGCCGCTTTGACAGCTCCGGCTCGACGGTCCAGCCGGACGTGCTGGCCGTGGAGGAGCCCCTGGAAATCCGCCTCGGCTGCACCATCGACGGCCGCCGCACCCATCGGGCCGTCTCCGTCACCATGCGCACCCCGGGGCACGACGTCGAGTTGGCCGCCGGCTTCCTTTTTGCCGAGGGGATCATCACGGCGCCGGACCAGGTGACGGGGGCCCGCGCCTGTGGGGCGGGCAACGTGGTGCGCGTGGACCTGGGGCCGGAGGTCGTCGTGGGCCTGGCGAGGCTCGAGCGCCACTCCTACGTGTCGTCGGCCTGTGGGGTGTGCGGCAAGTCGTCCCTGGAAGCGCTGCGCGTTGGCCCCCTTCCTCGCCCGCCCAGCGGCCGGCCGGTCGTCGAGGCCGCGGTCGTGCATCGGCTGCCCGAGGCGCTGCGGTCGGCGCAGGCCGTCTTCGACCGCACCGGCGGTCTGCATGCCGCGGCGCTGTTCGACCCCCGTGGTGCCCTGCTCTGCCTGCGCGAGGACGTCGGCAGGCACAACGCCCTCGACAAGCTGATCGGCGCCCAGTTCCTCGCCGGGCGCGTGCCGCTTTCGGACTGCTTGCTCCTGGTCAGCGGCCGGGCCAGCTTCGAGTTAGTTCAGAAGGCGGCGGTCGCCGGCATCGCCATCCTCGCCGCCGTGGGCGCACCGTCGAGCCTCGCGGTAGACCTGGCCCGCGAATGTGGCCTGACCGTGCTCGGCTTTGTCCGCGCCGACCGCTTCAACGTGTACACGGGGCCGGAGCGCATTCGCCAGGCCTCGGCCGGTTTCGACCTGGCCCCGGAAAGGCGGGCCCCGCTCTCGGTTGTTTGAAACGAAGGAATCGCCATGTTCAACCTTCCCCTCTTCCGCCAGCCGCAGCCGTCCCGAGAGCCGTTCAGCCGGGAGACCGTGGCGAAGACGTCGCGGCTGCGCGGGGCCACCGTTACCGAGAGCGTCTGTCCCTACTGCGCGGTCGGTTGCGGGCAGCTCCTCTACACCAAGGGCGGGCAGCTCATCGACATCGAGGGCGACCCCGAAAGCCCCATCAACGAGGGCACGCTCTGCCCCAAGGGTGCCAACGCCTTCCAGCTCGCCGTCAACCCGCACCGCGTCACCCACGTTCTCTACCGGGCCCCCTTCTCCGACCACTGGGAGGCCAAACCGCTCGACTGGGCCATCGACCAGATTGCCCGGCGCGTCAAGGCTGCCCGCGACGCCGACTTCACGGTGCGAAACGAGGAAGGGCGATTGCTGAACTCGCTGCGCACCATCGGCACCCTCGGCGGGGCGACGATCGACAACGAGGAGAACTACCTAATCAAGAAACTGTTCGGCGGCGGGCTGGGCGTGGTATCGATCGAGAACCAGGCGCGAATATGACACAGCGCCTCGGTGCCCGGTCTGGGCGCCTCGTTCGGCCGCGGCGCGGCCACCACCTACCAGCAAGACCTGGCCAACAGCGACTGCGTGCTCATCATGGGCTCGAACATGGCGGAGGCCCACCCCGTCGCCTTCCGCTGGCCCCTGAAGGCCAAGGAGAAGGGCGCGCCTCTGATCCACGTCGATCCGCGCTTCACGCGCACGTCGGCGCTGTGCGACGTCTTCGTCGGCATCCGCGCCGGCAGCGACGTCGCCTTCCTCGGCGGGCTCATCCACCACGTTCTGAGCAACGACCGTTGGTTCAAAGAGTACGTGCTGACCTACACCAACGCCTCGACGATCATTCAGGAGGGCTTCCAGGACACCGACGACCTCGCGGGCCTGTTCAGCGGCTACCGTGGGGACGGCCAAAGCGGGAAATACGACGCCGTGGAAGGCCGTTGGGGATACGAGGGCTCGCGCAGCGAGGCCCAACGGGGCAGCGAGGGCGGCGAGGGGGGCTCGCAAAAAGGCGAGCAAGGGATGCACGGCCACAGCCTCCAGGGGGGCGCTCCCTCGCAGGCCACCTCGCTCGAGGACATGACGACGGGGCCCGGCGGCGATCCCCCGCGCGACCCGACCTTGCAGCACCCGCGCTGCGTCTTCCAGCTCCTCCAGCGCCACTTCGCGCGCTACACCCCGGAGATGGTCTCTCAGGTGTGCGGCTGTGCCCCGGAGGAGCTGGTGCGGGTGGCGGAGCTCTTGTGCGCCAACTCCGGGCCCGAGCGGACCAGCGCCATCGTCTACGCGCTGGGGTGGACGCAGCACACCACTGGCGTGCAGATGATCCGCACCGCGGGCATCCTGCAACTCTTGCTCGGCAACGTGGGCCGGCCGGGTGGCGGCATCATGGCCATGCGCGGCCATTCGACCATCCAGGGCTCGACCGACCTCGCGACCCTGTACGACGTGTTGCCCGGTTACCTGCCCCAGCCGGCCGCCGACGAACAGCACGAGAAGCTGGACGAGTACGTCAAACACGAGGGCCAGTCCACCGGCTACTGGGCCAACTTCCGCAAGTTCATCGTCAGCCTCCTCAAGGCGTGGTACGGCGACGCGGCCACGGCGGAAAACGACTTCTGCTTCAACTGGCTGCCGCGCGTGGACGCCGACTACTCGCAACTGCCCTACTTCGATCGCATGGCCCGCGGCGAGGTCAAGGGCTACTTCCTGTTCGGCCAGAACCCCGGCGGCGGCGGGCCCAATGCCGGCCTGCACCGGGCCGGGCTGCGCAACCTCGACTGGCTCGTCGTCGCCGACTGGTTCGAGATCGAAAGCGCCGTCTTCTGGAAGAGCGACCCGACCGGCCCGCCCTCCTCCCAGATCAAGACCGAGGTCTTCTTCCTCCCCGCGGCGGCCGCGCCGGAAAAAGAGGGCAGTTTGACCAACACGCAGCGCCTGCTCCAGTGGCACGGCAAGGCCCTCGACCCGCTCGGCGACAGCCGTTCCGACGGCTGGTTTATCTACCACCTCGGGCGACGACTCAAGGAGCTCTACGCCGGCAGCACCGACCCTCGGGACCAGCCGCTGCTCCGCCTCACCTGGGACTACGACTTCGACGAACGGCCGCGCTTGCCCGACGGCACGCTCAGCCGCATCGAAGACGAGCCGGACCTCGAAAAGGTGCTTCAGGAGATCAACGGCCACAAACTGGACGAGCGCGACCCGCGCACCGGGCGGCCCCGGCTAGTGAGCGGGTTCGCCGAACTGAAGGACGACGGGACGACGGCGTGCGGCTGCTGGATCTACAGCGGCGTCTTCCCCGAGCCGGGCCGCAATCGGGCGCGGGAGCGCAAGCTCACCGAGAGCCCGCTCCAGCTCGAATGGGGCTTCGCCTGGCCTGCCAACCGCCGCGTGTTGTACAACCGCGCCTCCGCAGCGCCCGATGGCCGGCCCTGGTCGGAGCGGAAGAAGCTCGTCTGGTGGGACGCCGAGAAGCGCCGCTGGGTAGGCCTCGACGTGCCCGATTTCGACCCGGAAAAGCCGCCGGACTACCGGCCCCCGCCGGGCGCGAAGGGCATGGCCGCGCTGGCGGGCGACCAGCCGTTCATCCTGAAGCCCGATGGCCTGGGCTGGCTGTTCGCCCCCGGCGCCGTCAAGGACGGGCCGCTGCCGACGCACTACGAGCCGGTCGAGTCGCCGGTGGGCAACCTGCTCTACCCCAAACAGACGTGCAGCCCCACGGTGCGGTTCTTCGAGGGGCCGCTCAACGCGCTGGCCCACGCGCCGACGGCAGAATACCCGGTGGTGGCCACGACGTTCCGGCTGACCGAACACTACCTGAGCGGGCCGATGAGCCGGTTCAATAGCTGGCTCAACGAGTTGCAGCCGGAGATGTTCGTGGAGCTGAGCCCGGAGCTGGCCGCCGAGCGCGGCATCGTCCACGCCGGCTGGCTCACGGTGCGGTCGGCGCGCGGCCGGATCGAGGCCCGCGCGATGGTGACGCGCCGTCTGCGGCCTCTGTCCATCGAGGGGCGCATCGTCCATCAGGTCGGCATCCCCTTCCACTGGGCTTTCGCCGGGGAGGTGGTCGGCGGCAACGCCAACGACCTCACCTCGCTGGTGGCCGACGCCAACGTGAGCATGCACGAGTGCAAGGCCTTCGCCTGCCAGCTCGAGGCCGGTCGGCTCGGCGGGCCCGCCCCGACGCCGACGGTGGCCGCGCCGCTCTGGCCGACGCGCGACGCGATCCCCAACACGCCGGCCTCCGCCCAGCCGGAGGGAGGATTTGCCCGTGGCAAGTAGAGAGAAGGAACTGGCGGGGCTGCCCCAGAGCGGCGACGTGCCGCGCGGCCGGCTATCGACGGTGCTGGGCCGGCTGATCGAGCCGTTCCGCCGGGGCGTGCCGCCGAGCCCGCGCCCGGCCACCGGCTTCTACACGGACACGACGGTCTGCATCGGCTGCAAGGCCTGTGAGGTGGCGTGCAAGCAATGGAACCAGCTCCCCGCCGACGGCTTCAACTGGACCGGCAACAGCTACGACAACACCGGGGAGCTCTCGGCCACGTCGTGGCGGCACGTGAAGTTCATCGAGCAGTTTCCCGGAAAGGGCGCGCCCGCACCATCCTCGGGCAAGAGGCTCTCGCTGGACGTCTTGCCCAACGCCGAGCCCGCGCCCGACCGCTGGCTGATGATGAGCGACGTCTGCAAACACTGCGTCACCGCGCCGTGCCAGCAGGCGTGCCCGACGGGCGCCATCCTCCACAACGAGTTCGAGAACGTCTACATCCAGGCCGACGTCTGCAACGGCTGCTCGTACTGCGTGGCGGCCTGTCCGTTCGGCGTCATCACGCGCAGCAGTTTCGGCGGGCATTCGCACAAGTGTACGCTCTGTTACGACCGCCAGAAGGATGGCCTCGTGCCCGCCTGCGCCAAGGCCTGCCCGACGGCGTCGATCCAGTTCGGCCCGATCGACGAGTTGCGCGAGCGAGCCCACAAGCGCGTGGAGGAATTGCACCGGCGCGGGACACCGGGCGCCTACGTGTACGGCGATGCCCCCACCGACACCTATTCCGCTCTGAATTCGTTCTACCTCCTGGTCGATCGCCCTTCCGTCTATGGCCTGCCGGAGGAGGCCTTCAACCCGTGGTTGCACCTGAAGGGCGATTACGTCCGCGCCGTGGCGAGTGGGCTCGCCGGCATCGCCGCGCTGCTCGCGGCCTTGTTTCTGTGGGGCCAGTGACATGCACACCAACAACCGGCCTGCGGCGACCGTCCCCGGCTACAGCACCGGGCCAGTGACCAAGGCGCCCGACTGGCACGCGCTGGTCGCGTGGGACCTGTTGTTGAACAGCCTGGCGACCGGCTTGTTCCTGGTCGCCGCGCTGGGCGAGCTGGCAGCGCCGGCCGTCTTCACCGCCGTGGCGAAAGTGGCCTATCCGGTTGCCCTGGTCTTTCTCCTGACAGACCTGCTGTTGCTGGTGCTCGACCTGGGCGACCCGTGGCGCTTCCACCACATGCTCCGGGTGTTCAAACCCAGCTCGCCCATGTCGCTGGGCACCTGGTGCCTGACGATCTACTCGTTGCCCCTGACCGTCGCCGCGGGCCTCGCGCTCCTGCCGGAGGGGGGAAAGATCGAATGGCTGCGCAAGCTCGCGGTGGTTCTTGCCCTGTTGCCGGCCCTCGGCTCGGCCGCCTACAAGGGCGTCCTGCTCAGCACCAACGCGCAACCGGGCTGGAGAGACGCGCGCTGGCTGGGCGCTTATCTCACCAACTCGGCGTTCGTGCTGGGCTGTGCGGCGCTGCTCGCCCTGTCGGTCGTGACGGGGGAGGTGCGGGCCACCGCCGCCCTCCGCCCCGCGCTGGTGTTGCTGCTCGTGGTGAACGCCATCCCAATGGGGCTGTTGTTCCAGAACCTTCGTCCTACGCTGGCCCGGGCCTTGTCGCGCAGACAGGTTTGGCGAGCCGGCCTTCTTGGGATGGGCGGGGGGGCGTTGGTCCCCCTGGGCCTGCTGCTGGCGGGGGACAGTCCTCCCTTGGTGCTCGGGGCCGTGGCGTGTCTTCTTGTGGGGGCGCTGGTGATCCGCTTTGCGATCGTTGAACTGCCCCACGCTGCGCCAGGAGGCGGCGCGGGCCGCAAAGGTCAGGCCGAGGGCAGATCGAGCAACTCCTTCAAATCGGCCGGATAGGCCGCCCAGGACGCCCGGTACGTCTCTTCGAGGGGGGCCAGGACGTAATCGTCATCCGTCAAGAAGATCGGCAGAGCGGGCAGTTCGTCCCCCACAGCCACCGGTTCGACGTAGGCGGTCTTGGTCGGGGAGGCGCGATAGGCGACCACCGTGAGCGGCTTGTCGGCGGGCAGCGCGAAGGGCCGCTCGGCCACCTCGTCCCCGATGGCCTTGTGAATGCCTTGCGGGTCGCGTTCGGACGGCGGAAACAGGTCGATCACCAGTAGATGAATGCACTGCCAGATGAGGTCCGACGCCTTGCGGACGAAGGACTTCAGGCCGTGGCGGCTATTCTTGTTGCCGGGCGACACGATCTCGATCACGGCCACGACTTGCCCGTGCCGGTGCTGGATTCGGATGCGGTTGGCGCGCCGGGCATAGGTGTCTTCCTCGATCTCGTCCACAAACCGCGCCCTGGGCGGCACGGCGGTCACGGCCAGAGCGACGCCCGTTGAGCGATTCTCAGGGCCCTGCGCCGAGCGAGGGAAAGCGTGTACGTCCGGGATAGGGTCGGGGACCTGCTGGTCGATGAGGGCCAGGAGCCCGGGCGGGAGCCGGGCGGCGTTGAGTGCGCGGCACAGCTCGACGATCCAGTCCTGGTGAAAGTGATTGAACAGCCCGGCATCGACGCGGGACCAATCGTGGATTGGCATGCGGGCCTCCTTCGTATCCTCGCGTCATCCTACCGCCCCGTTTCGGGCGACACGCTACTCTCCCCTCCATCTTGCCGGGCACTTGACCAAAGGCAAACTCCGCCGAGTGTCCGCTTGTTTGCATCGAAGCCAAATCAACGAAGCAGGAACACGAGCTCCAGCGCGGCCACGTCTTGTTCCGACGCGACCGGCTTGACGGTCCCGTCGCCGAGAACCTGCTCGACCGGAACCAGGACCACCTAGCGCCAGACCGCGCACCAGTTGCCGACGTTCGGGAGGAGCCAGGGGACGGCGCACGGCGTCAGCGCGTCAGGGTTGAACGGGCGCGGCGGGCTCGTGGCGGGCGTCCTTCGTCAGTTCGGCGTAAGGGGCCCGGATCGGTCCAGGGCCTTCACGTGGTCGTCCGTCACCACCATCTTGAAGTCGGGCAGCCCCACGCGCGTCCGGGGCAGGTCCGCCAGGACGGCCACGGCCCGGGTGTGTTCCGCCTTGCCGGCGAACTGAATGACGCGGGTTGCCATCGTCGCATTCTCCTGGGAAAGGGACCGACTTCTTCCGCCGGGCGCGATGCGTTCGAGGGCCCTCGCGCCGACTGCCGCCCACCAACAACCCGTGAGCGAAACTCTTCTTCCTCGGCGCCCATCTCGGCCGCTTCATCCTGCCTCGCGCCCCGTGCCGCGTCAAGCCCCTGAGGCCGGCGTGCCGACACCCCATCCGACCAGCGCGGAGGTCGTGGCGGCCCTCGGAACAATCGAGCTCGCCGCCCCGCTCGGCTACCCCATCGCCGGGGAATTGCCACGTCTTCACCGACTGGCGCTAGCCTGAGTAGCCTTGACGTCCGTCATCAGCAGAAGGAGACATAAGGGATCGGTTGGTGAGGGGTCGAGCCCGAACCGCCGATGCAACGGCATTCTCGTCCGCACCGGGGCGGGGAACAAGGCGTAGGCGTTTCGCTATGGGCTGGCCAGCATCGGCCCGCGGTATGGCCCCTCGCGTGCAAGGGAGGGCAATCTACTCGTTCACCGGCGGCTTTGTCCCAGTGGGACCACGACGGGCCTGGTCAGCAAGACGCCTCGTCGGAGGTTCCCGTCGCAATTTCCCCTGTTTCTCTTCGCCCGCAAAACCGCCGCCTGGTAGAACGCAGCCAACCGCGGGCGGAAGCGATCCTTTGCAGGACGCCCCCTTCCGCGGCATGGCTGCGTCCTGTCGTGTCCCTTGCCTATTGCATGATGAAGTTGGTGTCCAGCGTCACGGCACCGTTTCGGGCCAGGGCACTCCCGCAAAGGATGCTCGCGCCGGTGTTCAAGCTGATGCTCGTGAGCGCGAGGATGTTCCCCTCGAAGGTCGTGCTCGTGCCGAGGGTCGCGGAACTGCCGACCTCCCAGAACACGTTGGCGTCCGGGCCGGCGGTGAAGACGACCGACGAGGCGCTCGCGGTCGTGAGCGTGCTCCCAATCTGGAAAACGAAGACGCCGTTGGGGTTGCCCGAGTTGTCCAGACGCAGCGTTCCCGTCAACTGAGCCGCTGAAGTAAAGCGATAGACGCCCGGGGTGAGCGTGAGCCCACCCAGGTCCTGGCCCGTCAAGTTGGCCGTGGGCACCAGGGCCGCCAGAGAGTTGTACGCCGTGGTGACGTCGTTCTGGGCCTGCGCCGCGACCGCATCGGTTTGGTGGACCGTCCCGGTGATCGTGATCCCCGAAGCGCCCGTGATCGAAGTGCCCGGGCTGACGCCCAGATTTCCCATGATGGTGGTCGGGCCGGTGTTGGTCACGGCCGAGCCGCCCAGGACCGCGAAGCTCCCAGCCGAGCCCAGGGTGCCGTTCCCGGGGGGGCACGCCACGGTGGGCAAGCCCACGGTGAGGGTGGTGCTGCCGGTGCTGCCGCTGAAGCCCGCGTTCCCACTGTAGACGCTGGTGACCACGTAGGTGCCCGGCAAGGTGCCGGCGGGGACCGTGAAGGTCGTCTGGGCCACCCCGTTGACGACCTCCACGTTGTTGACCGTGCCGAAGCCGTCCACCGTGAAGTTGACGGTGCCGCCGTTGGGCGTGCCGGCGCTGCCGCCGCCGACGTCGGACCTCAGGGTGATCGTTTGGCCGGCCGTAGCGCTGAAGGGGACGGACGATGGCGTGGCGCTGACGAGGTTTGTCGTCGGCGCGGGCGCGGGCGAAGTGGGGGGCGGGGGGGGGGGGGGGGGGGGGGGGGGGGGGGGGTGGGGGGGGGGGGGGGGGGGGGGGGGGGGGGG
>JBBSEZ010000343.1:0-10920 GCA_038239195.1 Gemmatales bacterium | reverse complement strand
CGTTCGGCGCCGTGAGGGGGCCGGCACATCAGCGCGGGGGCCGCCGGCGCGGGCCCGCCCTTTCGCGAAACAGCCGGGCCCACGGAGGACTGCTCATGGCCGCCTTGATCGTCAGCACAAACGACGCGTTGGGACAGCGCGTCCGGGAGGTGCTGGGCCGGCACGGCTACGATTGCCCCGCGACCCACGTGGTCGCGCCCGACCTGGCGGGGCAGTACGCCGCCCACTTCAACCCCGAGTTGGTGGTGGCGCTCTCGCCTGAGCCAGGGCGCGTTTCGACGATCCTGGAGGCGCTGCGGCCCCACACCCAGGCCCCCGTGCTCGTCGTGGGGCCGGTGGTCGATGCCCGGGTGGTGCTGCGAGCGCTGAGGGGCGGGGCCGCCGATTACCTCGACGAGGGCGACCTGGAGGCCGAGTTGGCCTCGGGATTGCGCCGAATGCAACACGAGAGAGGGGCCAAGGCCGGGCGCCTGGTCGCCGTCCTGGCGCCTAGCGGCGGGAGTGGGTCTAGCACGCTCGCGGTCAATCTGGCGACGGTGCTCGCCCAGGAAGCCAAGGGCGAGGGAGCGTTGCTGATCGACCTGAAGCTGGAGGCGGGCGACACGGCCGCGTTGCTCGACTTGAAGCCGTCCTTCACCCTCGCGAACCTCTGCCAACAGAGCGGGCAGCTCGACCGGACCATGCTGCAACGCTCGCTCGCGGCCCACGCCAGTGGGGTCAAGCTCCTGGCCCCGCCCCACGCGCTGGCCGACGTTTCTTACGTCACGCCCGAGGGGGTGCGTCAGGCGCTCGCGCTCGGCACGGCGATGTTCTCCCACGTCGTCGTCGATCTCGACCACACCTACCGGGAGGAGCAGGCCCAGGTGCTGCGCCAGGCCGACGTCGTCCTCCTCGTGTTCCGGCTCGACTTCACCTGCCTGCGCAACGCCCGCCGCGCTCTCGAGTATCTTGTCGGTCTGGGGGTGCCCGCCGAGCGCGTGCGCCTGGTGGTCAATCGCCACGGGCAACCGCGCGAGGTGCCTGTCGCCAAGGCCGAGCAGGCGCTCGAGGCAAAGATCTTTCACTGCGTCCCCGACGACCCCAAGGCGGTCAACCACGCCAACAATCACGGGGTGCCCGTCGTCCTCGACAGCCCCTCCGCGAAAGTGTCCCGCAGCCTCACCCAGCTCGCTCGCAGCCTCGGTGCCGTCGAGGCTTGAGCGTTCTCTTCCCCTTCCCCACAACCGGAGCCCCGCCGTGTCCCGACCCCCCTCCACCGAGGCGCTGTCCGCGCCTTCCTCGGGCGAGCGCCTCGGAGGCGCCGACGAGCGCTTTCTGCTCTTCAAGAAAGAGCTCCACGCGCAGCTCATCACCGGCATGGACCCTGCTGCCGTGGGGCGGCACAGCGAGGCCGAACTGCGACTCGAGGTGCGCCGTGCGGCCGAGCGGCTGTGTCAGCACAGCGCCGACCTGCTCAGCCTGCGCGACCGCGAGCGCCTGGTCAACGAGGTACTCGATGAGACGTTTGGCCTCGGCCCGCTCGAGGCCTTGATGCGCGACCCGACCATCACCGACATCCTGATCAACGGCCCCAAGGCGGTCTACGTCGAACGCCAGGGTCGGCTCGAGCCGGCCCTCGCCTCCTTTCACGACGACCAGCACCTGCGCCAGATCGTCCAGCGCATCGTCGCCCGCGTCGGCCGCCGCGTCGATGAAACCAGCCCCATGGTCGATGCCCGGCTGCCCGACGGCAGTCGCATCAACGCCGTGGTCTCGCCCCTGGCGCTCGACGGCACCCTGGTGTCGATCCGCCGCTTCGGCAGTCGGCCGATGCTGCTCGCCGACCTGGTGGCGCGCGGCTCGCTCACGCCGGAGATGGCCCAGTTCCTGTCCACCTGCGTCAAGGCGCGCGTGAACCTGCTGATCTCGGGCGGCACCGGCAGTGGCAAGACGACCCTGCTCAACGCCCTCTCCGCGTCGATCCCCCACCACGAACGCGTCGTCACCATCGAGGACGCCGCCGAACTGCGCCTCCAGCAGCCCCACGTCGCCCGCATGGAGACGCGCCCGGCCAGCATCGAGGGCCCCGGGCTCGTGACGACGCGCGACCTGGTGCGCAACGCGCTGCGGATGCGGCCCGACCGGATCATTGTCGGCGAGTGCCGCGGGCCCGAGGCCCTCGACATGCTCCAGGGCATGAACACCGGGCACGACGGCAGCATGACGACCGTCCACGCCAACGAAACGCGCGACGCCGTGAGTCGGCTGGAGATGATGTGCAGCATGGCGGGGCTCGACCTGCCGCTCTGGATCATCCGCAAACAGATCGCCTCGGCGATCCACCTCGTCGTCCAGGCGTCGCGCCTCCAGGGCGGGCAGCGCAAAATCGTAAAGGTGTCCGAGATCACCGGCATGGAGGAGAACGCGCTCTCGATGCAAGACCTCTTCGGCTTCAAGCAGACCGGAGTGGGGCCCGACGGCGTGGCCCGCGGGCATTTCTACACGACGGGGAACCGGCCCGCCTGCCTCGAGCGACTCGCGGCCGCAGGGGTCGTCCTGCCACCCGAGTTGTTCGAGCAGCGCCCGGCCCCGTTCGAGGCGCGTCCGCCGGCCTGGGCCGCGGGGCAGGGCGCCGAGCCGCCCCGGCGCGCGCGCCCCAGCACCTTCCGAGAGCCTTGAGCAACCCAGACGAGGCAAGGGGGAAACCGCGATGGGCACCGTGTCGCTGCTGCTGCTGTTCCTGGCGTTTACGTTCGGGCTGGCGGGGCTGTACTCGCTGGCGTCGGACCTTTGGCTGCGCGACAAGCGGCTCGACGAGCGGATGGACGGGGAGTTCGTGCGCCGGCAGCGCGAGCGGGCAAGGCAGTCACCGCTGTTCAAGGACCTGGGGCGGCTGGCGGCCGAGCTCGAAGATTCCGAGGAGCGGCCGGGGTGGAAGGCGCGGCTGGCGATCCTGCTGGAGCAGGCCGGGCTCGAACTGGCCCCGCGGCACTTCCTGGCGCTGATGGTGGGCGCGGGCCTGCTCTCGGGCGCCCTGGCGGGCGCGTTCTTGAAGCGGGCCTGGGTGGCGCCCCTGGTGGCCCCTGTGGGGGCCGCGCTCCCCTTGCTTTATGCGATCGCGCGTCGGCGCGGGCGGGCGGACAAGATGAGCGCTCAGTTGCCCGACGTGTTCGACGCCATGGCGCGCGTGCTTCGGGCGGGGCACACGCTTCCGCAGGCCCTCCAGGCCGCGGCGCGGGACTTCCGCCCTCCCATCGCCGCGGAGCTCGCCTGCTGCCGCGAGCAGCAGAACCTGGGCCTCCCGCCCGAAATCGCCTACCAGGACCTGGCCCGGCGCACCGGGCTGTCCGAGTTGCGGGTCTTCGCCACGGCGATGGCGATCCAACAGCAGACGGGCGGCAACGTGGCCGTGCTGCTCGACGAGCTCGGCGCCACGGGGCGCGCGCGACTGCGAGCGCGCCTCCGCTTGCGTGCGCTCACGGCGGAGGGCCGCCTCCAGGCGACCATCCTGGTCGCCCTGCCGCCGGTGATCTTTGGCGTGCTGTGGGTGGTGAAGCCGGGCTACGTGCGACTGATGTGGCAGCACCCCTGGCTCCTGGTGGGAACGGGGGCCTCGCTGCTCGTGGGCTCCCTGTGGGTGCGCGCCGCCAGCAGGGCGGAGGAATGAGGTGAGCATGGGGGCGAGCACGCTATTCACCGGGGCCGTCTTCCTTCTCGTCAGCGCGGCGCTGGCCGGATTGGTGTTCCACCTGGGGCGGCGCTCGCGCCGGCTCGACGGGCGACTGCTGGGGCTGACGGGCCGGGGGGCGCCGGCCAGCGAGCCCGCCACGCCGTCCCTGGGGCGACTGGCCCGCTTGGCCCTACCGGGCGTGGCGGCGCCGTTCCTGCCGACCACCTCCGAACAGCGCACTCGGCTCCAGGCGCGGCTGTGGCAGGCCGGGCTGTACCGCCGGCAGGCGATGGTCGTCTACGTGAGCGCCAAGGCCTTCCTGCTGTTCGCGCCCTGGGTGGTGGGGCTTGGAGCGGGGCTGGCGGGGGCGCCCATGACCTACGCCGTCGCGGGCGGGGCGGTGCTGAGCCTGGGCGGGCTGCTCGGCCCAAGTTTCTGGTTGGACGGGGCCAAAAAGCGGCGCCACCGGGCCCTGCGTCGCGGCCTGCCCGACGTGCTCGACGTGCTGGTGCTTTGTCTGGAGGCGGGGGTGAGCCTCGGGGCGGCCTTTCGCCTGGTGGCGGACGAGGTGCGCGCCAGCCACCCTCTGCTGGGCTTCGAGCTGCGCATGGTTCAGCGCGAGATGCAGTTGGGGCGCTCCCTGGG
This sequence comes from Gemmatales bacterium, assembly GCA_038239195.1. Classification (GTDB taxonomy): domain Bacteria; phylum Planctomycetota; class Planctomycetia; order Gemmatales; family Gemmataceae; genus JBBSEZ01. The sequence continues at coordinate 6,626 of JBBSEZ010000343.1, read as the reverse complement.
CGAGGCGCTGCGCGGCTTCGCCGAGCGCTCCGACCTGGACGAAGTCAGTGCCCTCGCCTCGGTCGTCGATCAGGCCGAGCGCCTGGGGGCCAGCCTGGTCAAAGCGCTGCGCTCGCAGGCCGAGCTCCAGCGCTATCGCCGCTCTCAGCAGGCCGAGGAGCGCGCCCAGCAGGCCGGCGCTCGCGTGTTGCTCCCGACGATGCTGTTCCTCTTCCCCTGCATCTTCGTCATCCTGCTCGGGCCGGCGGCCTTGCAGGTCAAGGAAGTCATGGACCGCCGCAAGGCTCAGGTTAAGTCGCCCGGGACAAAGGGGAAGGCAGCCCAGGCTTCACCCGCGAAGCGCTGAGCGGGCCAACTCGGAAAGGACTGCTTCATGGGTCGCAACCAACGTCGAGTCGGGGCCGCAACCGCGGAACTGGCGATTGTCTTGCCGGTGCTGGTCACGCTCGTGCTGGGGTGCATCGACCTCGGCCGCTTCGCCTCCTCCTACGTGGCCGTGAGCGGGGCCGCTCGCTCCGGCGCGGGCGCCGGCAGCGAGCAGCCGTACACCTCGGCCACCCTCAGCGCCTGGCAGGCGTACGTGGGCCAGGCGGTCAAGGACGAGATGGCCGACTACGACCCCGCCCTGGTGACGGTCGCGGCCAATCCTGTCCCCGAGCAAGGCGGCGATTCGTGGCAAGCGGTGGTCGAGGTCAGTTACCCCTTCACGACGGTGGTCTCCTGGCCGGGCCTGCCTGCCCAGTTCCCCGTGTGCCAGACGGTCGCCATGCGCTCGACGCGGCCGTAGGAGGGTGAGGGGGGCGCTTCTCGTTCTTGGTTCTGGAGTGTGGACATGCGCATACGAAACGCCCGGCGCGGTGCCGCTCTGGTCGAAGGGGCGGTGGTGTTCGGGGTGCTGCTTCTCTTCGTGCTCGCCACGCTCGACCTCGGGCTGGCGGTCTTCCGCTCCCACCTGATCACGGAGGCGGCCCGGCATGGGGCCCGCCAGGCGATCGTCCGGGGGGCGCTGGCCGACGCCCTGGGCACGTGGGGGCCGGAGACCATCGGCCCTCTCGCGGGCAACGACTCGCACCCGCTGGCGCAGGCGATCCAACCCTACCTGGCCGGCTTCGACCTCGACACGGTGGTCATCCTGGCCGAGTGGATCGACGGCGGCACCGAGCGCGGCATGCGCGTGCGCGTCACCGTGTCGGCCCCCTACCGGCCCTTCGGCCCGGTCCTGCCCGCCGGCGGGTTGGCCCTCCGCGCCAGTTCGACCACGATTATCACCCACTGAAGGAGCTAGCCTTGCGCCTCACCCACAGTCAGCGCCCCGGCAAGGCGCTTGTCCTACTCGCCCTCCTGCTCCCCGCCATTCTGGGGCTGCTGGGGCTGGTGATCGACGGCGGGCTTCTCCTCGCCGCCCACCGCCAGGCCCAGAGCGCCGCCGACGCCGCCGCCCTGGCCGCTGCCTACGACCTCGCGCGCGGCCGGTCGGTGGCGACCGCCCAGGCCACGGCGATCGCCTACGTGACCCAGTCCAACGGGCTAACAGGCGCGACGGTCGAACTCAACGCCCCTCCTGCGGCAGGGCCTTATGCCGGGAGCTCTGACTACGTCGAGGTCGTGGTCAGCGCTCCTTCCCCCACCTTTTTCATCCAGGCCGTGGGCGGCCCCTCGGCACAGACCGTCTGTGCCCGAGCCGTGGCGGGGACCGAGGCCCACCGCGCGCCGCAGGTGCTGCTCGCGCTCGACCCGGGCGCCGTCCCCGGCCTGGCGCTCGACGGCGGGACCGTGCAGGTCGGCGGCGCGGTGGCGGTCAACTCCCAGGGGGCGGGCACCGACGAGGCCGGCGCCGGGGTCGATCTCGGCAGCCCGACCTACGGGATCAGCACCGGGGCCTCCGGCGCGCTCCAGGCCGCCGAGGTGGGCCTGGTCGGTGGGGTAGACAACCCGGCGCGCTTCTCTCCGCCCTCGGGCCAGTCCACCGGCCCCCTGCGGGCCCGCCGACTGCCCTGGTCCGACCCGTTTCTCTTCCTGCCGCCGCCAACGGTGGGAGGGGGCGTCCTCAACCGCTTCCCCGACGCCAGCGGCGCGTTCAAGTCGGTCCCGCAGGCCGTCTCGGTGACGCTCGAGAAGAGCAACGCCGTCTCCCTGGTGCCGGGCGTGTACTCCTCCATCGCCGTGACCGGCGACGGTCCGGGGACGCTGACCTTCCAGTCGGGGACCTACGTCCTGCTCGGCGGAGCGCCCACCGCCCTGAACGTCTCGACAGGGGGGACGGTGCAGGGCTCCGGCGTGTTGTTCTACAATACCGGCAGCAACTTCGACGTGACGACGGGCCTGCCCGACTCCGCCGACGGCAACGCACTGGGCACCGATTCGTCCGCCACTTTCGGGGCCGTGCAGATCGCCGCCGGCTCGCTCTCGTTGAGCGGGCTCGCCAACTCCGCCAGCCCGTTCGACGGTCTCCTGTTCTACCAGCGGCGCTGGAACGTTCGGCCCGTGACCATTCAGGGGGCTCAGAACGCCGACTGCCTGGCCGGCACCCTTTACGCCCGCTGGGCGCGACTGAGCCTGTCTGGCCCCGGCACCCACCACGCCCAGTTCATCGCCGCCGCGCTGGCCCTCTCGGCGCCGACCGTGGGGGCGCTGACGCTCCAGGCGGGAACGAACCTGGCGCGAGCGCGGCAGGAGTTTCTGGTCGAATGAGGGGGCCCCATCGCGTTGCCGGCCGAGCCTGCCCCACCGATCGGTTCGTCAACTGCCGAGGGGGCGCGGCTTCGTCGCCCGCTGCAGAGCGGCTTTGGTCACCTCCGGCTGGACCACGTCATGCCAGCACGTCGGGCAGATGCCGTGGCTGAACCGGGCCTCCGAATGGGCGCTCACGTATGCCTCGACCTGCTGCCAGTAGTTTTCGTCGTCGCGGACCTTCTTGCAGTAGGAGCAGATCGGCAACAGCCCGCTCAGTTGCTTGACCTGGGCCAGCGCGGTCAGGGCCACGATCCCACCAGCAATAGGATTGGCCACGGCCTCCAATGCCGCCAGAGCATTCTGGGAGAGGGCCCGCTTGGCGAACACCGCCATCACGCCGAGCAGCCGATCCTCGACGACCAAGGGATAGCCGGCGAATGCCACCACCCCTTCCCGCCTCCCCCATTCGGGGGCGATGAAGCGAGGATCGTTCGGCACGTCGTTGCTGAGGTGCGCTTGGCGTTGCTCGGCCACGAGCCCAACCAGGAACTTGCCGACCGGGACCCTGGCATGAGGCCCATCGAGCTCGGGGGCCCCGCCGGCGCTGGCTTGCAACTCTAACACCTGGCTGCGTTCATCCAGTGTCCAGATGCGGGCAAGAGCGGCACCCAAATTGCGACTTATGCACTCGACGCTATCCTGGAATAGGCCCGCCAGGGTGGTGGATCGGCGGAGCGCCAAGCCCACGTCTGCGGTCAGGGAAGCCAATTCGGCCCGCTCCCGCTGCGATTCTTCGGCCCGTTGGCGTTCGATGGCGTAGCGGATCGACCGCCCCAACAAGCCATCCGGGAGTTGGCTCTTGACCAGGTAATCCTGCGCCCCGGCATGGAGTGCTTGCAGCGCCAGTTCTTCGTCGTCCCTCCCGGTCATGACGATCACCGGGACGGTAGGATTGGACTGGTGAAGCCGGAGGGCCTCCAACCCCTGGCTGTCGGGAAGACCGAGGTCGAGGAGGACCACGTCGAATCGGCGCGCATTGAGGAGCTCCAGCGCCTCGCTCAGCCGGCCGGCAACGACCACCTCGAAATGCGGCTGTTCTGCCAGGGCTTCCTTGGCCAGGAGCACGTCGGTCGGGTTGTCCTCGACCAGCAAGACGTGAATCGGCTGTCTCGGTTTCATGTGAAAGGCTCGTGGGCAGTACCACCACAGCGAACTACAGGCCCCAGAAGGCGAAGATTGGCGCCTGCGCTCTACCCGTCCAGTACTTCCCGTACCTTATGAGCGAACGCACCGGGCGTGAAGGGCTTCTGAAGAAAAGCAGTTTCTGCCTGTAAAACGCCGTGGCGGATCATGGCATCGTCGGTATACCCCGACACGTACAAGACCTTGATGCCGGGTCGCAGAAGAACGAGGCGCTCGGCAAGCTGACGACCGCTCATCCCGGGCATCACCACGTCCGTCACGAGCAGGTGAATCGGCTCCTGATGCGCTTCTGCAACCCGAAGGGCCTTGTCGCCGTTGCCGGCCTCGAGGACCGTGTACCCATGCATGCTCAAGACGTGTCGGGCGAGCGCCCGCATCGCCGGCTCATCCTCCGTCAGGAGGACCGTCTCCGTTCCGTGAGCAACGTCGCCCTGCCGTCTGGATGGGAGGAGCCCCGTGGCTGCCAGTTCCTTGATGGCGGGCAGATACACCTTGAACGTCGTCCCGCGTCCCCGTTCGCTGTAAACGGCGATGTGCCCTTCACTTTGCTTGACGATGCCGAAAACCATGGCCAGGCCCAGCCCGGTCCCCTTCCCCGGGGCTTTCGTCGTGAAAAACGGTTCGAAGATGCGGGCCTTTGTTGCGTCGTCCATGCCGGTGCCGGCGTCGGCCAGCGCAAGCAGGACGTAAGGCCCGGGCCGCAGTTCAGGGTAGGCTTGCACGTAAGATTCATCCAACACGGTATTGGCCGTCTCGATGGTCAGCTTGCCGCCCTGCGGCATGGCGTCGCGAGCGTTCACGGCAAGGTTGATGATGACTTGTTCGATCTGGCCGGGATCGGCCTTGATCTGCGCAAGCGTTGGAGCAAGAATCGTGTCCAGGTCAACGTCGTCCCCGATGAGGCGTTGAAGCATTTTCGCCGTGTCCGTGACGATGGCGTTGAGGTTCAGGACCTTCGGCTCCAGCACCTGTTTGCGGCTAAACGCCAGGAGTTGCCTGGTAAGCGACGCGGCACGCTCCCCTGCCTGGCCGATCTCGCGGACCAGGGCCTTCAGCGAACTGTCGGCAGGCAGTCGGGTGTGGATGATCTCGCTATACCCGTTGATGATGGTCAACAGGTTATTGAAGTCGTGCGCCACGCCCGCCGCCAAGCTGCCGACGGCCTCCATCTTCTGCGCTTGCCGGAACTGTTCCTCCAGCGCCTCCCGCTCCACCGCCAGGCGCCGCTTCTCGGTAACGTCCTCGATAACGCCCGCCACGCGGACGATCTCACCCTGTTCCGTGACCGGATAGCCCCTGATCCAAACCCAGCGCATGGACCCGTCGGGGCGCAAGACGCGGCACTCCACGTCAATGTGGCCTGTCTGGTACATGGCGGCGTCCTCGCGCCGCATCATTTCCTGGTCGAGGGGATGGATGCCTTCCAGGTAGGAGTGGAGGTTGTCGAGGAGGGCCTGACAGGAGCGCCCCCAAATCGCCTCGTAGGCGGGGCTGACGTAAAGGGCCCTGGCTTCCTTGGCGTCGATCATCCAAAGGACTTGATGGATGTGAGCGGTCAATTCCCGGGCCCGCTGCTCGCTTTTCCGGAGCAGGGCGTCCGAGGCAGTTCGCTCGACGGCGTAGCGAATCGCCCGCTGCAACGAGCGCGGGTGGAGGTCGCCCTTCACCAGGTAGTCCTGCGCCCCTTCGTTGAGCGCTTGCAAGGCCAATTCTTCGTCATCTTTGCCGGTTAGCACAACAATGGCCACTTGCGCGTTCTTGCCCCGCAGGGCCCGCAGAGTGTCCAGGCCCTGACTGTCCGGCAAGCCCAAATCGAGGAGGACCACGTCGAAGTGCTTCGCCACGAGGAGCCCCAGGGCATCTCCGAGGCGCTGACTGCCCAGCACCTGAAAGCGGCTCGTGGACAGCGCTTCCTCCGTGAGCAACGCGTCAGTCGGGTTGTCTTCCACAAGCAAAATGTGAAGGGCGGCACTCATGTCAATCTTTCCCTGCCAGCGTCACCACGGAGAACCAGAAGTTTTCGATGCTCGTCACGATCTGGGCAAACTTCTCGAAGTCCACCGGCTTCACAATGTAGCAGTTGGCGTGCAGGCCATAGGCTTTCACGACGTCGGCCTCGCTCTCGGAGGTCGTCAGGACGATAACCGGGATCCGCTTGAGCGCCTCGTCGGTCTTGATTTCAGACAAAACCTCCCGCCCGTCCTTCCGGGGCAGGTTCAGGTCGAGCAGGACGAGCCCGGGGCGAGGCGCTTCCTCGAACGGGGCCTCGCCACGGAGGAAAGCCATCGCTTCCACGCCATCCTTGACGACGTGGAGGGTGTTGGCGATTTTCGAGAGCTCCAGGGCCTCCTTGGCGAGCAGAGCGTCGGTCGGGCTGTCCTCCACCAGAAGAATTTCGACCGGATGAGCGCCGGTTCTATTCATGAGGTCGCTCCACTGTCGGGGAGGGTGAAGAAGAAGGTGGAACCTCGACCCGGCTCGGACTCGACCCAGATGCGGCCCCCGTGGCGCTCGACGACCTTCTTGCAGACCGCCAGACCGATGCCCGTGCCGGGATACTCGGTCCTGGTGTGGAGCCGCTGGAAGATGACGAAGATTCGCTCGAAGTATTCGAGACTCAGCGCTAATCCCTCCCAGAATTCGGGGCACTATCCGGGCCCGTCTTGGGGTTAGATGGGGGGTCGGCGGTTGGTGGCGGGGCGCACAAGGGCCGTCGGCCCATGCGATCCAGGCGGAGGCGGAGGAAGCGG
>JBBSEZ010000342.1:0-10941 GCA_038239195.1 Gemmatales bacterium | reverse complement strand
CCCATTTAGCCGCCCCGCTCGCGGCGCCCACTCACGCCTTCCAGAACGCCACCAGCCCGCGCGTCAGGAAGTGGCCGATCGCGCACAGCCCCCGCCAGCTGCGCCTTGCCTTGGCGTGCTGACCGCGCCCGCAGCGCCACAGCCATTGCAGAGCGTGCCCGGCCCCTTGCAGCGGCGCGTCGAGCGTGAGCCCGACCTTGTAGCACCACAGCGCCGGCCTCGGGCAGCCCGACCGGCGCAAAAAGCGCGTGATGCCGACCACCGTATGCGTATGGGCGTAGCCGTTGCGCTGCCGGCTGCTGACGCGCCCGTAGTGGGTGATCTCCACGTCGGGATGGTAGACCACGGCGAAGTTGCGGGCGACGCGGGCGCACAGGTCCATGTCCTCGCCGCCAAAGACGTAGCCCTCGTCCCACGGGCCGCAGGCGCGGAACACGCGCCGGCGCACGAACAGGGCCGCCCCCATCAGCACCTCGACAGAGCGCGTGCCCGCGAGGGCGCTCCCTCGCGCCCGGTAGCGCCGATAGGCCCCGCGGAACAGCCCGGTCCAGCGCAGCAAGCTCAGCCGATGAAGCAGCGCCCCCGCCGTCGGGCGCGCGCGGAACGACAGCTGCGTTCGGCCGCGCCCGTCGCGCAACCGGGGGCCGATCAGCCCCGCCTCGGGGTGGGCGCGAGCGTAGTCCCGCAGCCGGCGCAAGGCGCCCGCCGGCACCAGCGTGTCGTTGTTGAGGAAGAAGAGGTAGCGCCCGCGCGCCAGGGCGGCGGCCTGGTTGTTCGCCGCCGCGAAGCCCCGGTTGGTGCCGTTGCGCACCACCACCACGCCCGGGAACGAGGCCGCGACCATGTCGGCCGCCCCGTCGGTGGAAGCGTTATCGACGACGATCGCCTCAACGCGCAGGCCCTGGCGGCGCGAGCTCAACGAGCGCAGGCAGGCCCTCAGGAGCTCGCGGCAGTTCCAGTTGACGATGCACACCGACACGTCGGGCCGGAGCGCGCGACGGCACGGGCGAGCGGTAGATGGCGCTTTCATTGAGGCACTCGCTATGGCAGCGGTCCCGTTCCAGAAAGGGGGCGAACGGACGACTCCCGAACAGGAACTGCCCGATTTGGTAGCGGAGGCGGCGGTGCCAGCGCAACGGCATCGAGCCATACCGACTCAGCAGCTCCAAATAGTGCCGATACTGTTCGGGCTCGATGGGCGGGTGCTCGTCGCGGAAGGCCAGGGCCCAGACGTTGGCGGGGCGCTTGGCGGGCCCGTGCCAGCCGACGATCTTGCTGGGGTAGTCTTCGAGCAACAGCTTGAGGGACTCGGGGGTGAAGCGCCAGTAGTCGCTGGGGTAGGCGTGCACGTGGAAGTAGAAGGGACAGCTCACCAGCAAGGCCCCGTCGGGGCGCAGCACCCGGCGCACCTCCTCGAAGCCGCGCCAGAAGTGCCGCACGTGCTCGAACGTGCTCAGGGCGACCACGGTGCCCACCGAGCCATCCGGATAAGGCAGGTCTTCGATGTTCGCCACCCGATCGACGCCCGGGCCGGGCCGCATGTCGATGCCGACGTAATCTTGGCCCCGGAACAGCTCCCGCAAGTTGCCGAGGTGCTCCTGGCCGGGCACGACGTACGACCCGATTTCCAGGATCGGTTCCGGCAAGGGAAAGGCTTCCGTCACGGCGCGCGCCAGGCCACGGAGTAGTTGGTTCAACTTCGTTCTCCCGGGTTGTTGGCGGGCCCATCGTCCCGGCCCGCGAGCCGCCTCAGTATCCTCGCCCGCGCGCCGCTGTCAACCGCAGCCCGGCGAGCTCGCGAGCCCTTCTCACTCCAGATGAAGGTCGAAGGAGTTGGTCTGCTCGGGCTTGACCTCGACGCACTTGCCGCACAACTCGGGGTCGCTGAAGCGCCCCGGCAGGGAGGCCGGGTGGCCGTCGGCCGGCTTGCCGGCGCCGATGGTGACGCGGTGCCAGCCGGGGACGGCGCCCTTCTGCTGGCCGGTGTTGAGGGCGTAATGGCCGTCGGGCCCGATCTCGGCAGAGGCCATCGGGCCCGAGCCCCCGCGTTCGGGGTCGGGCGTGAAGACGATGGTGCCGCCGGCCAGCGGTTGCCCGCGATAGAAGACCCGGCCTCCGACCGGCGCCAGCGCCGGCTGGCCTCGACTGCAACCGGCCGCCAGCACGGCCACGCACACGCAGGGGACGAGGTATCGCATGGGCCTCCTTGCTCGCGCGACCTTCTTCGGCGCGACCATCGGGGGCGACTATACCAGGGGCGGGCGAACGGCTGCAACCCACGCTGATCGCCTTGCCTTGCCCAGCTTGCTTGCCGGTTCGCCAAGTGCCTGTTCGCCTTGACCTTGGCCCTTTGCTTGGGTAGAAGACGACGCTCGCACGGAGCAACCCACGGGACAGAGGATGTTCGTGCCGATGATTCAGGGGGCGGCCCCGAAGCGCTCGGAACCGCGGTCGTCGGCCATCTCGTAAGGAGAACCGGACAGTGAAGAGGACGGCTTTCCTGGCAATGACTGTTTTGGCCGTTAGCAGCGCGGTCTACGTCGGCAACCAGCTCGGCGCGCAGACGGGCGCCACTCCGGCCGCGACGCAGCCACGCTCGCGCATCGCCCTTGTCAACCTCAGCCACGTCATCAAGAACTACGACAAGTTCAAGGGCTACATGGAAGAGATGAAGACCTCGGTCGAGCCCTTCCGCAAAAAGGAGGAGGTCATCAAGAAGGCCGGCGAGAAGCTGGTCAAGGACGCGCAGGTGCCCGGCATCACGCCGGAGCGCAAGGAGGGCTTCCTGAAGGAAGAGATGAAGCTCAAGCGCGAGATGGAAGACCTCCGCAACGAGTTCGGCGTCTTCATGGGCAAGAAGCAGGAGCAGCAGTTCGTCATCGTCTACGGCGACGTGCGCAACGCCGCCGAGCGCTATGCCCAGGCCCACGCCTACGACATGGTGCTGCACTACAACGACGCCGTCGATCCGCGCGAATACTGGAGCGGCCCGAACGTCGCGCGCAAGATGCAGGCCGGCGCCTTGATGCCGCTCTACTACGCCGGTGGCGTGGACATCAGCGCCGAAATCATCAAGATGCTCAACGACTCGGTGAAGCGCGGCCCCGTGCCGACCTCCACGGGCGCCCCCCGGAACTAATGGCGGCAGTTTCGGCCTGCCCCCTCGCGGGGGCTGGCCGGCCTTCCCTCGCCCGCCCCTTGTTCCCCTCGGGCCCATTCCGATGACCGCGAACGTAAGAAGGCACGGCACTCGCTCCCAGCGGACCATCGCCCGGCCGGCCGAGGTGCGCGGCGTTGGCTTCCTGACCGGCGCCGACGTGCGGCTCCGCTTCGTGCCGGCCCCGCCGTCCACCGGGGCCGTCTTCGTGCGCACCGACCTGCCCGACCGCCCGCGCATCCGCGCCCTCGTCGATCGGGTGACGGGCACGCGCCGGCGCACCACGCTGGGCCATCCGCCCGCCCAGGTCGGCCTCGTCGAGCACGTCCTCGCCGCCCTGGCCGGCCTTCGCATCGACAACTGCTTCCTCGAGCTCGACGCCCCCGAGCCGCCCGGCCTCGACGGCTCCGCGCGCGCCTTCGTCGATGCCTTGCTGGGGGCCGGCACCCACCGCCAGGCCGAGACGCGCCCCGTCTGGCGCGCCGACGCGCCGATCGCGGTCGCCGCCGCGGGCGCCACCCTGACTCTGCACCCGCCCGAAATCACCGAGGAGGGCCCTCGGCCCGGGCTCTGGCTGAGCTATTTCCTAGATTACGGGCCCGCTTCTCCCATCGCCCGGCAAGCCCACACCCAGGAGGCCTCGCCCGCCTCGTTTGCCCAGCACCTCGCCGCTTGCCGCACCTTCCTGCTCGAGGCCGAGGCGAACGAGCTTCGCCGCCTGGGGCTGGGAACGCGCACCACCGCGGCCGACCTGCTCGTGTTCGGCCCCCACGGCCCCATCGAGAACGAGCTCCGCCACGCCAACGAGCCGGCCCGCCACAAGGTGCTCGACCTGATCGGCGACCTGTCGCTGCTGGGCGGCGACCTGTGCGGGCACGTGGTCGCCTACCGTTCGGGCCATCCGCTCAACGTCGAGCTGGCGCGGCTTCTGTGGTCGATGCTGCCTTGCGCGGTGCCCCGACGCTGCGCCGCCTGAGCGCCCCCTTTAGCCGCCGAGCCCCGCTCGGCGCGACGTCGGGCCGGACGGAGACACGCATGACACGTTTGCCGATCGGCGTCGTCGGGGTGGGACACCTGGGCAAGGAGCACGCCCGCATCCTGGCTTCGCTGCCCGACGTGGAGCTCCTCGGCGTCGTCGATCCCCGGCTCGCCCAGGCCGAGGCCATCGCCCTCCGCTGCGGGGCCCGCCCCTTCACCGACCACCGCGAGCTGTTGCCCCTGGTTCGCGCCGCCGTCATCGCCGCCCCTACCGGGCTGCATCATGCCGTCGCCAAAGACTTCCTCGCCCGCGGCATTCCGCTGCTCGTCGAGAAGCCCCTCGCCAGCACGCTCGCGCAGGCCGAGGAGCTCGTCGATCTCGCCAGGGCCCATGGCGCGATCCTCCAGGTGGGGCACGTGGAGCGCTTCAACCCCGCCTTCGAGGAGCTCCAACGTCGATCTCTCCGCCCCAAATTCATCGCGTGCGAGCGCTGTGCCCCGTTCTCCGGCCGCTCGACCGACGTCGGCGTCGTCCTCGACCTGATGATCCACGACCTCGACCTGGTGCTGGCCCTGGTCGGCGCGCCGGTGCGCCACGTCCAGGCGCTGGGCGCCTCGGTCCTGGGCGGGCACGAGGACCTGGCCCAGGCGCGGGTGACGTTCGCGAACGGCTGCGTCGCCAACTTCACGGCGAGCCGAACGCACCCGACCGCCGTGCGGCGCATGCAGGTCTGGGGCGCCGAGGGCTACGCGGGCCTCGATTTCGGGCGCCGGCACCTGACGCTGATGCAGCCGGCCGAGCCCCTGCTCCGAGGCAACTTCGACGTCCGCCGCTTGCCGCCCGAGGCCCTCGCCGCGCTCAAGGTCGATCTGTTCGGGCGCTATCTGCAAGTGCAGGAACTGGCGTGCGACCGGCCGGGCCCCGACCAGTTGACGCGCGAGCTGGAGGACTTCGTCGGCTGCGTGAAGACGGGCCGCCGCCCGCGCGTCGAGGGCACCGCCGGGCGCGACGCCCTCGCCCTGGCCGAGCTCGTCCTCGACAGCCTGGCGGCCCACGCCTGGGAAGGCGACGCCTGCGGGCCGGTGGGCCCCTGTCAGTTGCCGGCCCCGACCGGGGCGCTGTTCGGGACGACCAGGCAAGAGGCGGCCTGAGCCTCTTCCTCGGCGGCCGGGCCTTCCTGCCGGTCGGCCCTTCCGGGGGTGGTCAGGCAGCGCAACAGCCCGCCGAGCGCGTCGCGCAACTTCTCCTGTTCCTGCGCCTGCTGTCGGCGGCTGAGCAGCATGCGCCGGGCCAGGAGCATCACCTTGACGTCGGTGGGGCCGAAGAGCCGGCGCGGGTGGAAGCTCAGCGCGCCCAGCCAGGAGCGCCTCGCCTTGCTGATGCGCACCAGCGCCGCGCTGCACGGCCAGGGCGCCGCCGGCTTGGCGGCGGGGTCGAGGAACGCGCGCACGATCTGACTTACCGGGCCCGTTTCCTCCGCGAGGAGGCGCTCGGTGAAGTGGCGACACCAGCCCGCCGACAGGGCCACCGGGCCCGTGCCCTCGGGCCCATCGCCCGTCCCCGGATACCAGAAGACCGCGTCGGCCAGCAGCGCGTCGCCCACGGCGTCGAGCGCCAGCCGGACCTGCTCGCGGGCGAGCTCCTCTTGCTGGAGGGCCAGCCCGAAGCGCTCGAGCACGTCCCAGGCGGTCTCGTTTGGTGGCAGGATCACGGTCCGTCTCCTCGATGGCTGTGGGGGTGGGACGGGCCTCGCGCCGGTCGGTAAACCGTAGGGGACGAATGGGCGGACGTCAAACGACAGGCGAGCCGGCGCGAGGAGAAGGAAGGGCGCCGTTGAGGCGAGAGCATAAAGTGATGGTGGGGGGCGAGCCGGCGGCTTTATCCCGGTAGCAGACGCGGTCAGAGGCGAACGCCCGCGCCGAGTTGCCGCTCCTCCTCCTCGCCGAGTGGGAAGCCACAATCGACGTGCTCGCCCTCCCGGAGAAGCCGAAGCTGAGGGGGGAACCGCGACGAGTCGCGGCGGGCCTACGCGTTTCGGGCGAGAAGCTCTTGCAGCACGTCCGGGTCGGCGGGCTTCGTGAGGTGAAAGTCGAACCCGCTCTCCATGGCCCGGCGGCGGTCCTCCTCGCCGCCGTAGCCGGACACGGCGATCAGGCGTGCGTTTGCCGTCGCCGGGTTCCGCCGCAGCTCGCTCGCCACCCCGTAGCCGTCCAGGCCGGGAAGCCCGATGTCGGAGATGATCACGTCGGGCAACCACCCGGCTGCCTCCCGGACGCCGTCCGGCCCGGTGTAGGCGACCCTCACCTCGTGGCCCATCAGCGTCAGGAGAAGTTGCAAGCTCTCCGCCGAGTCCCGGTTGTCCTCGACGACCAGGATTCGCAGCGTCCGCACGGCGGGGCTCGGGGCCTCCGGCAGCCCGGCAAGGGCCGCCGGCTCCTTCCCGAGCGGGAGGAGGACGGTGAACTCGGCCCCCCGCCCAGGCCCGGCACTCGCGGCCCGAACCTCCCCGCCGTGCAGCTGGACCAGGCCCCGGACCAGCGACAGTCCCAGGCCCAGCCCACCCCCCGTGCGGTGCAGGCCCCGATCCGCCTGGGCGAACACGTCGAACAGCACCGGCAGCAGTCGCGGCTCGATGCCGACGCCGCCGTCGCGGACGGCCAACACCGCCAGCCCGTGGTCGGGGTCGATCTGCACGGCCACCTCGACCTGGTCCCCGCCGTTACGGAACTTGAGGGCGTTGTCGAGCAGGTTGCCGACGACCTGATTCAAGCGGGTCGCGTCGCCGCTAACCCACACGGGCATCTCGGGCATCTCCAGGGCCAGCGTCAGCCCCGCCGCCTCCAGGGCCGGGCGGTGGTCCTCGGCGGCCGTCCGCACAAGCCTCGCCAGGTCCAGCCGCTCCATGCGGAGCCGGACCTGGCCACGGAGCAGGCGAGTGACCTCGAGCAGGTCGTCCACGATACGGGCCAGGTGCCGCGTCTGCCGGGCGATCACGTCGCGGGCGTGATCGACCTCGGGGCCGGCCGTCCCCCTCAGCACCAGCACCTGCACGGCGTTGCTGACCGGGCTGAGCGGGCCCCGCAGTTCGTGGGCCAGCATCGCGATCCACTCGTCCTTGCGGCGGTCCGCTTCCCTCTGCTCCGTGACGTCGCGGTGGTTGACGACCACCGCCCCGACGGCCGGGTCGTGAAGCAGGTTGGTGCCGACGGCCTCCACCCAGCGGTAGGCCCCGTCGCTGTGCCTCAGCCGGTACTGAGCGGTCACCTTGCCGCCCGGCTCGCCGAGCACGCGGGCCAGCAGGTCGCGGACGGCGGGGGCGTCGTCGGGGTGCAGCAGCTCGAAGGCGTCGCGGCCGACGTACTCCTCGGGAGAGTAGCCCAGGCCGCGGAAGGTCATGGGCGTCGTCTCCAGTATTCTTCCGTCGGCGGCAATCAGGGTGACGCCGTCGAAGGCGTTCTCCACCAGGGCACGGCACCGTCGCTCGCTGGCGAGGCGGGCCTCCTCCGCCCGTCGCAGCTCGGTGCGATCCCGCAGCACCCTGGCGAAGCCACGGAGGTTGTCGTGCCCGTCCCGCAGGGCGGTGGCGATGACGCTGGCCCAGAAGCGGGTGCCGTCCTTCCTCACCTGCCAGCGGTCGCCGCTCGCCCTCCCGACCTCGGCGGCGGCCCGTAGATCTTTCTCGGGCTCGCAAGCGGCGACGTCCTCGGGGGTGAAGAAAAGGGAGCTGGGCTGGCCGAGGACTTCGTTCTCGCGGTAACCCAGGAGGCGTTCCGCCCCGACGTTCCACGAGGACACCCGCCCCTCGGGGCCCAGGGTGAAGATGGCATGGTCCGGCACGCATTCCAGCAGGAGGCGTTGCTGTTCTTCGATCTGGGCAGTTGCTTGCTCGCTCATCGCACCTCGTCAGGCAGAAACGGGTGCGTGGGGGTAGTCGCGGCTCGGCGGTGAAGCACCCGGCCTTGAAAATGGCCGCCGGGCAAGACGCAACGCTACTTCCAAGGCAAACGGCGTGCCGGCCAGGCCAGCCTGTCGCTCGTCTGCCAACGCCGGCGGCAACGAGGCCGACGCCGGCAGTTTCTCCAGGGCGCGGGGCCCGCCGGCCTGGTCAGGTGGCCGAACACCTTCGAGACGCCGGCACGCCTGGCGGCGGGGTGGCAGCGACAAGAGCCGGAGATCGAGAACTTCCTGCCGGGGCTGCCCTGATGGGCGTGGGTGGCCTGGCCACCCACGCCCGGATGGATCGCGTGGACCGTGCCTTCCCAGCCTGCTACAATCATCCTGTTCAGCGGAAAGCACCGAGGCTCACAACCGCACCGCCGTGTCCGCACGCGGAGGAACAACGATAGTGACTACCGACGCCAGAACGATCCGGGCCGGGAGGTACGCGAAGATCGGGGCGATCATCCGGCGGGACGCCTGCGCCCTGATCGACCGCTGGGCGAAGCGGGCCGCCCAGGAACAGCCGACGGCCATGCGGGCCCACCACGAAGTCCTGCTCGACGAGCTGCCCGAGTTTCTCTGGGAGCTGGGCAACGGCCTGGCGGAGGCGGGCGACGCGGGCCTTCCCCCGCACTGCCGCCTCGCCCACCGGCACGCCGATCAGCGGTGGCAGAGCGGCTGGTCCCTGGCCGAGGTGGTTCGCGACTACCGCATCCTGCGGCTGGTCGTCCTGGACTACCTCGACGAGTGCGTGGACCGGCCCCTCCGCCTCGTCGAGGTCCAGGCGGTCGGCCTCGCCCTCGACGAGGCGATCGAGGTGAGCGTCGAGCGGTACGTCCGCAACCGGGAGGAGCAGCTCCAGGGGCTCGAGGCCGCGGTGCGGAAGCACGAGGACGCCCTGCGGGAAGCGGACCGCCGCAAGAACGAGTTCCTGGCGACCCTGGCCCACGAGCTTCGCAACCCGCTCGCCCCCCTCCGCAACTCCCTGGAGGTCGTCCGCCTGGGGGGTGACTCGCCGGCGACCTTCCGCGAGGCCCGGGAGGTGATGGACCGCCAGGTCGTGCAGATGACCCGCCTGGTGGAGGACTTGCTCGACGTGTCGCGGATCGCCCAGGGCAAGTTGGTGCTGCGGAAGGGCCCGCTGGACCTCCGGCCGATCCTGGAGCAGGCGGTGCAGATGAACGCACCGCTGGCGGAGGCCCGCAAGCACCGCCTGTCCGTCGATCTGCCGGCCGAGCCTCTCTGGGTGGAGGCGGACCAGGCCCGGCTCATCCAGGTCTTCGTCAACCTCCTGAACAACGCCGCGAAGTTCACGCCCGAGGCCGGTCAGCTCACCCTCTCGGCGGACCGGGAGGGGGAGGAGGCCGTCGTCCGGGTGAAGGACGACGGCACGGGCATCGCGGCCGAGATGCTCCCGCACGTCTTCGAACTGTTCACCCAGATCGACGTGGGGGAGGAGAGGTCGCAGGGCGGGCTGGGGATCGGCCTCACCCTGGTGCGTCGGCTGGTTGAGCTGCACGGCGGGACCATCGCGGCGACCAGCCCCGGCCCGGGCCTGGGAAGTGAGTTCGTGGTGCGGCTCCCCACCGCCAAAGCCCCACAAGAAACCGGCCCGGCCGCAACGGGAGGCCAGGTCTTTCTCGCCCGCCACATTTTGATCGTCGAAGACAACCGCGACGGCCGGGAGAGCCTGGCCCTGCTGCTCGGCATGCTGGGGCACCGCGTGGACGTGGCGGAAGACGGCCCTCGCGGGTTGGACGCAGCCCTGGCCCTCCGCCCGGAGGTCGCCCTGATCGACATCGGGCTGCCGAAGCTGGACGGGTACGAGGTCGCCTCGCGGGTGAGGGCCGGGCTGGGCGAGGGCGTCCTGCTCGTCGCCCTGACCGGCCACGGCCAGCCCGAAGACCGCCAGCGGGCCGTGGCGGCGGGCTTCGACGCCCACCTCGTCAAGCCGGTCGAGCTGGAGGAGTTGCAGCGGCTCCTCGCCCGCCGGCTACCGTGCTCGTAGCGGTCGCCGCCTCGGGCAGGTCGTCCTCGAAGGCCGGCACGCCTGACGGGCCCTCGGCCACCACCATCGGGAGCACGCCCCGTGCGGCGCCCCTCTCGTATCGTTTCGCGACAAGCTCCAGGGGTGCCGCCGCGCGTGTGGCCAAAGATCCGGGAGGGCCCCGCCAAGCCGCCAAGCCGCAAGCGGCGGGCCCTGGCGCTCTTCCGCTTGCGGCTTGGCGATCCGCGCTCCCGGCTCTACGGACCTCGGCCTGGGCGACTCGAGCCCCGGCACATCCACTCGCAACACCGAGACCACCTGGTGATGGCCCTGGTCAACGGCGAGCCCAGCGTCGTCGTTGTCTTGGCCCCCCACGTACGCGGCTGCCGCGAGTTGTGACAGCGGCGCCTCGTTTTTTCGCCGCCAGGCCAGGAAAACAATGGAAGGCCCCCACGGAGCAGGATACCATCAGCGCATTCTTGCCGTGGAGAGATGAGCCATGAGTTCGCGCCTCGATCGCCGGCAGTTCGTGCAGACAGGCCTCGTGGGCGGCGCCGGGCTGGCCGCGCGGGGGGCTGGTCCTCCGGCCGCGGGAGGCGAGGTGCTCTTCAACGGCATCCGCCTCCCGTCGCCCTGGCCGCCGCCCATCGAGGACGTGCCCCGGGCGCCCGCGGTCCCGGCCTACCTGACCGCGCCGCCGAGCGTTCTCCCCATCGACGTCGGCCGGCAACTCTTCGTCGATGACTTCCTCGTCGCCCACACCGCGCTGAAGCGAGAGCACCACCGGCCCGCGTACCGCGCCGCGGGCCCGGTCTTGACGGGGGGAATGGTCTTCAGCGACGGCGTCTGGTACGACCCGCGGGACAGGCTTTTCAAGAT
>JBBSEZ010000341.1:0-10953 GCA_038239195.1 Gemmatales bacterium | reverse complement strand
TGGCCCCTGAGCAGGTGCAGCAGAGCGATTTCGGTACGATCGAGCGACCGCATTGCGACCGCCACGCCCGCATCCGAGAGGAACAGGGTTTCGAGCATGAGCCGTGAAGACGTGGCCTGGTTCGGCAGTCCTCGGTTCTTGCAAATGGCCCGGACGTCGGCTTGGGCCAGCACCTCATGGCACATCTGGTGAAGCATTTCCGTTTGGTTCACGACACATCTCCCTTCGCGCTATTCCCATTTTACAATCGCGAAGTTGAGGAGTGCCATGCCCAGAGGCCGACGCCGCGTGCGGTCGGGCTCTTGGAAGCCGCGTGTAGTGCCCTTACGGCGATGGAGGGGACAGCCGTTTACAAAAACCGGCCGAAACGATGACCGAGGCCGACGTCCAGAGTTCGGATCGCTCCGGCGCCCTATCCTGCTCGGCCACCGCGGCTGGAAGCCCGACCCCCAAGTCCGAAGCGGAACGGACGGCCACGGCCTCGCGTTCCGGGCCCAGCGGTAAGTCGAGCTCCTTGGGTCATCGCAACCCCCCTCCCCTGAATAATTACTGTTGCAGTCTTGCCTGGAAATGGCAATGGTTTTGCGCGCTTCGGTCCGACACACTGGCGCAGCTTCGGTCGAATCGTGCGGACGCATCGGGTGCTCCAACGAGCCGTTGGAACAGCCCCGCTTGCGATCCGGCGCAAAAGGGACCGTCTCTCCGGCGTTACAGGAGCGGTCAATCACGTTGATGGCGGCTGCTCGCGCTGCGTGCGATGCTGCTCCGCGCAGAGGCCCCTCCAGGCTTGCTTTTCCTGCTCGCTGGCGCCGTCGCCGGGCCAGAGCAGGGGCTCGCGGCCGGGGAGCCAGTAGAGGAAGGGGCCCCGCGGTAGCCGCTGCCCGAGCAGCAGATCACGCCCTGCTGCGTGGCCCGTTTCAGCCGCCGCGACAGGGTCGAGCGGTCCGGCGCGTCTCCTTCGACCGGCCAGCGCTCGAGGATCGCCTGCTGGGTGAGCTTCTCGCTCGCGTTGGCCAGGACGTAGTGCATCTCCGGCCAGGGCTGCACGAGGGGGGGAGCCGACGGCGTCGGTTCGCACCTGGTAGTCGGTGCCGTCGGCGTTGAGTTCGACGATGAGGTGGCGCGGCGTCTCGGCGTAGCGCGAGTAGGCGCAGATGAGGCGGCGATGGTCGCGGCTGCGGGCGCGGCGGACGCAGCTCAGCTCCATGACGACGTCCGCGAGGCCCGCCGGGGCCGCGCGCCGCCTGGCCGTCGGCGCGTCTGCCCTTGGCGGGGTGGTGCAGCAGCAGAGGGTGAAGCGTCAAGCTTTCGCTCGAAGGGCGGGGCGGCTCGGTGCTCATGGGCACCTCGGGGGGTGACCGGTTTGCACAGCAACTTGCACAGAAACGCCAACGCCCCGTTCCCCCCTGGTGCCCTGCCGTAGTTTCCGCTTCCCTCCACAGCGCAAGGACGGCCTGGCCCCGCGACCACTTCCGGCTCGCCGAAGGCGCCCGCCCCCTCCGCCTGGCGGCCGACCTGGAGGAGGCGGGCCTGCTGCGCCGGCGCGAGGAGCACGTTGACCTCGGCCTCGTAAGCCCGGCCGGCCACACCAGCAGTTCGACGCGTCGGGCGATGTGCCCGACGCGCTCGACGCCGGATGATGCTGAAAAGACACAAGTGCTACCAAGCCGCTCGCGGTGCGACCTCGCCGCTCGCGGTGCGTCCTCGTAAAATGAACCCAAAGGCTCCGCGCTACCCGACGCGGTGTGGCCGGCGAACGAGGTCACAAGCCGCCTGTCCCCCATGCACGCACGGGACAACTGACGATTTGTCGATTCACTCAGGAGGAAATAGCCGGATGACGACCGAAAGCAAATGCCCCGTGATGAACGGGGCGAGCGGGACGAACGGGGCGAACGGGACGAAGACGACCCGGGCCCGGTCGAATCGGGACTGGTGGCCGAATCAGTTGAGCCTGGAGATCCTCCACCAGAACTCCCCCCAGGCCAGCCCCCTGGGCACGGAGTTCGACTACGCCGAGGAGTTCAAGAAACTCGACCTCGCTGCCCTGAAGAAGGACGTCGAGGCGGTCATGACGACGTCGCAGGACTGGTGGCCGGCCGACTACGGCCATTACGGTCCGCTCTTCATTCGGATGGCGTGGCACAGCGCCGGCACCTACCGCACCAGCGACGGCCGGGGCGGCGCGGCGTCCGGCACCCAGCGCTTCGCGCCCCTCAACAGCTGGCCCGACAATGCGAGCCTCGACAAGGCCCGGCGGCTGCTCTGGCCGATCAAGCAGAAGTACGGCCGGAAGCTCTCGTGGGCCGACCTGATGGTCTTCGCCGGCAACTGCGCCCTGGAGTCGATGGGGCTCAAGACGTTCGGGTTCGCCGGCGGGCGGGAGGACCTCTGGGAGCCGGAAGCCGACATCAACTGGGGGGCGGAGATCGAGTGGCTCGGGGCCGAGCGTTACGACGACGACATGCGGCTCCAAAAAACGTACGGCGCGGTCCAGATGGGCCTGATCTACGTGAACCCGGAGGGCCCCGGCGGCCAGCCGGACCCGCTCGCCTCGGCCGGGCACATCCGCGAGACGTTCGGCCGCATGGCCATGAACGACGAGGAGACCGTGGCGCTGATCGCGGGCGGCCACACCTTCGGCAAGGCCCATGGGGCCGCCAACGCGGCGAAATATTGCGGCCCCGAGCCGGAGGGCGCCAGCCTCGAGGAGCAAGGGCTCGGCTGGACGAACAAGTTCGGGACCGGGAAGGGCCCCGACGCGATCACCAGCGGCCTGGAAGGCGCGTGGACCTCCAACCCGGTGAAGTGGGACAACGGCTTCTTCGACAACCTGTTCGCCTACGAGTGGGAACTGACGAAGAGCCCGGCCGGGGCGTTGCAGTGGGCACCCAAGGAGGCATCGGCCCAGGGGACCGTGCCGGACGCGCACGACCCGTCGAAGCGGCACGCCCCCATGATGTTCACGACGGACCTCGCCCTGCGGCTGGACCCGATCTACGCGCCGATTTCGAAGCGCTTCCACGAAAACCCGGGCCAGTTCGCCGAGGCCTTTGGCAAGGCGTGGTACAAGCTGACGCACCGCGACATGGGGCCCGTCTCGCGCCTGCTCGGCCCGCTGGTCCCCCCGCCGCAGTTGTGGCAAGACCCGGTCCCCGCGGTCGATCACGAACTGATCGGGGAGAAGGACGTCGCCGACCTCAAGGCCAAGGTCCTCGCCTCGGGGCTGACGGTCTCGCAACTGGTGTCAACCGCCTGGGCCTCGGCGTCTACGTTCCGCGGCAGCGACAAGCGCGGCGGGGCGAATGGGGCGCGCATCCGCCTGGCGCCGCAGAAGGACTGGGAGGTCAACCACCCGGCCGAGCTCGCGAAGGCCCTGCGGGCCCTCGAGAAAATCCAGAAGGACTTCAACGGCGGGCAGTCCGGCAAGAAGAAGGTCTCGCTCGCAGACGTGATCGTTCTGGGCGGGTGCGCGGCCGTCGAGGCCGCGGCGAAGAAGGCCGGGCACGAGGTGAAGGTCCCCTTCGCGCCGGGGCGCACCGACGCGTCGCAGGAGATGACCGACGTGGAGTCGTTTGCGGTGCTCGAACCGACCGCCGATGGCTTCCGCAACTACCAGCGGAAGGGCGACGCTCGACCGGCGCCGGAGTTGATGGTGGATCGGGCGCGCCAGTTGACGCTGACCGCCCCGGAGATGACGGTGCTGGTCGGCGGGCTGCGCGTGCTGAATGCCAACTTCGGGCAGTCCCCGCTCGGCGCCTTCACCAAGGGGCCCGGGTCGCTGACCACCGACTTCTTCGTGAACCTGCTCGACATGGGCACGGAGTGGCGGAAGTCCTCCGTGTGCGAGCACTTCTACGAGGGGCGTGACCGCCGGACGGGTGAGGTCAAGTGGACGGGCTCCGCCGTCGATCTCGTCTTCGGCTCGCACTCTCAGCTCCGAGCCATCGCGGAAGTCTACGCGTGCGCCGACTCGCAGGAAAAGTTCGTGCGCGACTTCGTTGCGGTGTGGGACAAGGTGATGAACCTCGACCGCTTCGACCTGGTCGCGAAGTGACTCGGGGCTTGCACGTTTTCGGCCGTTCTCGAGCCGGCGGCTGAGCCTCGTGCGGGTGAGTAGACTTCGGATGGAAACACGAACCGAAGGTACTCCCGCACGAGGCTCAGCCAATTTCCGGCCTGCATTTCTCGCTCGCCCGCTGCGGGGCCGTCCGAACTTGCGCGCGTCGGACCGACACACGTCCGACACACCACGGTCGATTTGACCGATGCGCGCTGCTGAGAAGGCCCCCGAACTCCTGTTCGCCCTCCGGGTCAGTTGTCTCGAGCGCTTCCGCGCCGGTCGTTTCGCCGTCGGCCCGCGCTCGTGGCCGCGACGGATCAACCCCGATGACCGCAGCAAGATCATGGGCGACAGGGGCGATCGACGAGCCGCGCTCGCTACGGGCGGACCACGAGGCCGGGCATCGCCTTGCGCAGTTCCGCCAGCTTTTTCCTGGTCACGCCCTTGACCATGTCCACCTCCAACAGCCGCAGCGCCGGCAGCGCCTTCAGCTCATCCAGCCCTGCGTCCGTCACGCGCGTCTCGCTCAACACGAGGTGCTCCAGCCCGGTCAGCGCTTTCAGGGACTTCAGGCCGGCGTCGCCGACCTTCGCGCCCCGCAAGTCGAGTTTCGTCACCAGCGCCTCTTCGGGCGGAGGAACGATCTTACTGATGCCGGTTGCCTGAGACAGGACGTGCAGCATCTTCCGCTCGGCCAACGCCTGTAGCAGACGGTCGTTAATGGCATACGGCCGGACCGTGAGGCGCTCGAGGCCCTCGGGGAGCTTCACTCCGACCAGGTCGCGGGCCAGCCGGAACGCGGAGACGTCCACCGTGCGCAGCCGCCTCAGCAAGGCGAACGGGACGTCGGCGTCCTTGAAACCGCGAAGGCTCGCGGACAGGACCTCCACGCGGGGCAGCGCCTTGAACAGGGCGGCCAGCGTCTCGGTCTTTGCATTGGTGAGACCGAGTCGGAGGACGCGGACGTCGGCCGGCGCCTCGGCGGGGCCGAAGGGGGCGCGCCCGGCCCCGGGGGCCCAGTGCGGCTTGCCGATTCGGACCAACTCCTCGAGCAATTCGTCCGTCGGCGACACGAGCCCGTCGAGGCGCTTCAGGTGCTTGAACTTCTCGAGGCGCCCTACCTGGTCGGGGGGGTAGGCGAGAAAGCCTACGAAGAGGACCTCGAGCCGGTCCAGTTTCGCCAGGGCGTCGAGCAGCTCGGGGCTCATCTTCATCCCCTGGAGGGCGAGGTAGCGCAAAGAGGGATGGCCTCCGAGCCCGGCCACCTGCGCGGGCGCGAGTTGCACGCCGGCGACGTCGAGCCGGTCCAGCGACTTCAACCCCTGGAGTGCGGCCAGGCCGTCCATCGCCTCGGGGCAGTTGCCCAGGTACAGGTTGCGAAGCCCCCCGAGCGCCTCGGCGGTCGTCTTCAGGCCGGCGGCCGTCACACCGCGGCCAACCAGGCCGAAGGTGTGGATCTCCTTGTCCGTCTCGGGCCGGCGGCTGCCGTCGGCGAAAGCGGAGGACAACACGTGCAGCCTCTTTCGCTTTGTCAGTTCTGCAAGCAAGCCGTCGTCGATGGGAAGGCTCGACCCGGAGAGGTAGCGCAGCGAGTCGGAGGCGGCCAGGGCGCGGATGCCTTCGGCGGTGAGCTTGGTTGTGTTGTAAAGGAAGACCTGGCGAAGGGACTTCATTTTCGCCAGGTGCTTCATCCCGGCGTCGGTGACGGCCGTCTGGCTGAGATGGAGCACCTCGACGCTTTTCAGTTTGGCAACGCGCTTCAGCCCGTCGTCGTCGCGGCGGCCGCCGGAGAAGTTGAGGCCCTTGACGTCGCCGACGTCTTCGGGGAGGGCCTCGGCCTTGGGGGAGAGCTTCGGCGATTGGAGCCGCAGCAGCGGCTGCGAAGGGAGCTTTACCGGCGGGTCAGAGAGAATGCCGGCGTCGTTGCCGTAGAGCCAGGCGAGCTTGCCGGCTTTGGCGAGGCCGCGCAGCTCGTCGTCGGTGAGCTGGGAGGCGTTGGCGGCGACTGACTCGAGCCTCGGCGGAGGGCCGGCGGCCATCAGATCGGCGAAGGTGACGGTCCGGTCGGCTTGCAGCACGCGCAGGCCCTTCAGCCCGGCGACCAGGGCCGCGAGCGCCTTGGATGCGCCCTTGATCCTGGCAGCACCCAGGTACTCCAGCTCCGTCAGCGCGGCCAGTTTGCCCAGGCCCTTGGCGGTGAGCGGCGAGCCGCTCACGTCGAGGCGGCGCAGGCTCGGCATCCCGGCGATCAGGGCCATGCCCTGGTCATCGATCGCGCCTCGGGCGTTGGCGAGATCGAGCCGCTCCAGGCGGCGCATGCCGGCCAGGATGGCCAGGTCTCCAGCTCCGAGCTGAGCGCCAGCCAGGCCGAGGGCGGTGAGTTTGTCGAGGGCCTTCAAGTGCGGCACGAGGCGGCCGGTCGCGTAATTGAGGGACAGCGAGCGCAATTCGCCCTGGCTGGCGGCGGCGGGCCGGCCGGGCGCCGCGGGTGACTGGAGCCAGTGCAGTTTCTTCGCAGCGGCCAGGGCGGCGACCGCTTCCTCGGTGAGGCCGCCTCTGGAGAAGGAAACGCGGCGAATGCTCCTGGAGCCGGCCAGCGCCTTGACGACCTCGCCGGCGGGCGAGCCGCCCGGCAAGGAGAGGGACTGAAGCGCGGGGGCGGTGGCGAGCCGGGCAAGGCCGGCCGGGCCGACGAGAGAGCCGCTCAGGTGGAGCTCGCGGAGGTTTGGAAGGGCCGCCAGATGACCCATGCCCTTGTCGGAGACGGCGGTCCGCGTCAGGTCGAGGCGCTCCAGGTTCCGGAGCTTGGCCAGGGCGGCGAGGTCGGCGTCACGCGCGCGAGGCTCTTTGAGGTCTGCGGCGACCAGCCCGGTCAGCCCGGCCAGGCCGGCGCCGCCGACGTTGGTCGCCGTCAGGTCGATCTCCTGCAATTTCTCCAGCCCGGCGAGGCGGGCCAGCCCGGCGTCGGTCACTGCGGTGTTCGCGAGCGAGAGCTTGCGCAGGTTCTTCAAGACGGCGACGTGCTTCAGCCCTTCGTCGTGGATGCGGGAATAGGACAGGGAGAGGAGCTCGAGGCCCTTCAACTCCGGCAGGCCGGCGAGGTCCTCGTCGCCGAAGTCGGAGGTGAAGCCCAGCTCGCGGAGGTTGGGCAGCTCCTTGAGCAGGGCGAATTGTCCGGGGCGGCGGGAGAGTACGTACACCCGCCAGGCGGGCTTGCCGGGGGCCTTTTCGTCGCGCTCGACGGTCGCCCCCAGACGGCGCAGCGAGGAGACGGCCGAGGCCTCGTCGCCGCGGGCGGCAGGGAGGCTGCACAGGACCAGCAGAAAGGGCGGCAGGAAGCGGCGCATCGGGAGCGTCCTCCAGGAGAGAGCGGGCCAACGTCACTATACGCCCGGCCGACCGGCCCGGCGCGTAGGATGGAGGACAGGGAACCTGCGCCAGGCCGATCCGGCGTGGGTGGCCAAACATTCGGGTGCGCAGGGCGGTAGCCGCGTTCGCCCAGAACGCGGGGAGCGCGCCCCACGCCCCGCGTTCTGGGCGAACGTGGCTACGGGCCGCCTTCCCGGAAGATTTGCCCCGCCCGATCCGGCAGGCTCGGGGTGGGCAGGAGGGAGCGATGGAGGAGCAGTTCCTGGCCGACGTCCGCGAGAGCCCCGAGGACGACGGCCCGCGCCTGATCTACGCCGACTGGCTCGACGACCACGGCGATCCCGACCGTGCCAGATTCATCCGCGCGCAATGTGAGTTGGAGCGGCTCCCGGCGGGGGGCCCGTCGCGGTGGAAGCTGTGGCAGTTAGCCGAAGGGCTGCGACGGGAGCACGTCATGGAATGGCTCCCATTCCGCGTGCCCGGGTGGGCGGCCTGGCAGCAACCCTTCTGGTTCCGTCGTGGGCTGGTGGAAGGCGTCGGCCTGAACGCGGAAGACCTGCTGAACCACGGAGAAACCATCTTCCGGGCCTACCCGACGCTGCGCCACGTCGGGCTGCACTCGGTGGGCGACGCCTGGCCCCGGCTGATCCGGTCGCCCGTGCTGCGGCACGTCCGCCAGCTCGACGTGGACGGCGACTACGGCCGCGCGGCGCTGGGGGCCGACGCGGTCGCCGCGCTGGCGGCCTCGCCGCACCTGGAACGGCTCGCCGGGCTGCACCTGGACTACCACGCGGCCGGTGATGCGGGGTTGGCGGCGCTGGCGGGGGCGCCGGGGCTGGGCAACCTGCGGGTGCTGGCGCTGCGCGGCAACGGCATCACCGACGCCGGGGCCCAGGCGCTGGCCGAATCGCCGCACCTACTCCGGCTGGCCGAGCTGTACCTGCACGACAACCGGTTCGGGGACCCGGCCGCACTTGCTCTGGGCGCCTGGCCGGGACTGGCGCGACTCACCCACCTGGACCTGGGGCTCGACCTCCGCTGGGGCGAGCCGGGGCCGCCGCGTCTCGGCCCGGCGGGGGCGACCGCCCTGGCCGCGGCGCCGCTGCGGCACCTGGACCTGGAGGGGCACGCCATCGGGGACGAGGGATTGGAGGCGCTCGCCGCCGGCCCGGCGCTGGCTGGCCTGGAAGGCCTGGTGCTCGGGCACCGGCGCCGCGGCGAGCCGCCCCCCCTCCTGATCGGTGACCGCGGGGCGCTGGCCATTGCGGCCTCGCCCTACCTCAGCCGCCTGGTGGCGCTCGAGCTGTCCGGGCACCAGGTCGGCGACCTCGGCGTACGGCTCCTGGCCGATTCACCGAACGTCGCCCGCCTCGACACGCTCGACTTGTGGGGCAACCTCGTCGGCGATGCCGGGGCCCGAGCCCTGGCCGGGTCGCCGTACCTGGCCAACCTCCGCCGGCTGAACCTGGTGGCCAACCAACTGACCGACGCCGGCGGCCTGGCGCTGGCGTCCTGGCCGCGCGGCGCCCGGCTGGGCCGCCTCAACCTGTACCCTGGCTTCAGCGGGCCAGTCGATCAGGCGCTGCGGGACCGGTTCGGCGGCGACGTCAACCTGGACGAGCGGAAGTATTATGACTTCTGGAACGGGTAGCTGCGCCCCGGCCACCACCCAGCACGCCACCCCGGAGCACCGCGACATGGTGTTCCGTATGTTCCAGAGGCCCCACAGCAAAAGCCAGTACGCCGGCACCGGATCGGACTGGCCTCTGCAAAAAGATTGTCGAGCACCACGGCGGCCGCATCTGGGTCGAGCGTCTGCTGCAGACATGCCCGACCGGCTCCAGGCTGATTCTGTCGGTGCTACAGATCGTTTGATGCTCGCGCACCTTGACTCCACCAGGCCGGGCCTCGAAAGCCGAAGGCCGACGTGTTGCGCGCGTCGGCCCGACACACCACGGGCGATGTGACCGCCGCGCGCCAAGCTCCTCCTCCGAACACCTGCGCCAACGAGGTACAACGATCCGAAAAAGTGGAGACACGCACGTAGCCGAGGCGCCTGCCAACCTCAACGAGCTCGACGTCGGCGTTGGGAAAGGCCCCGAAGTACACGCCTGGCCAGGCCCAGCCGGGCAGCGGCTTCACGGGGCCCACCACTCTTGACGCCGCCGCCGGCCATCCACGTGGTGTAGCCCTTGTTGTTGTGGTCGCGGCCGTCGCCCTGCGCGGAGGGGGCTCGTCCGAACTCGCCGCCCCACAGGACCAACGTGTCGTCGAGCAGGCCACGGCCCTTCAGGTCGGCGAGGAGGCCGGCGATCGGCTTGTCGATGGCCGCGCAATGGTTGGCCAGGGCCCCCTTGAGGTTGCTGTGGTGGTCCCACCCGCCCATCGTCACCTCGATGAAGCGGACGCCCGCCTCGGCCAGGCGACGGGCCAGGAGGCACTGCCGGCCAAAGCCACTGGCGCCGCCCGCCGCGCGACCGGGCCCGCCTCCGCCCCGCCGCGCTCCTCCTCGATGCCGTAGAGCTTTTGCGTCGCAGCGGTCTCCTTGCTGAGGTCCATCACCTTGGGCATCTCGCTCTGCATGCGAAAGGCCAACTCGTAGGACGAGATGAGCCCCTCGATCCGGGAGCTCTCGCCCATGGGCCCTGCCGTGCCGCGGTTCAGCTTCTGCACGAAGTCGAGCTGCACGCGCTGGGCGCCCGTGGTGCGGCGAGAGTTCCGCAGGTTGCTGACCTACTCGCGGGCGCCGAAAGTGCCTCGACCGATGCGCGTGCCCTGGTAGGCGGCCGGGAGGAACGACGCGCCGTAATTCGTCGGGCCGCCGTGCGCTTGCGGTGGGTTGATGGTGATGAAGCCCGGCAGGTTGGCGTTCGTGGTGCCCAGGCCGTAGAGGGCCCACGCTCCGAGACTGGGCCGGGGAAACTGGAAGAGGCCGCAGTGCATCTGTAGGAACGCCTGCGCGTGGTTGGGCAGGTCGGTGTGCATGCCGTTGAGCAGGCAGAGCTTGTCGGCGTGGCGCGCCAGCGCGGGGAAGAGCTCGCTGATCCACAGGCCGCTCGTCCCGTGCTGGGCAAACTTGAACGGCGAGCCGAGGAGCTTGCCGCCGAAGAAGCCGCCCCGCCCACGCGGGGCCGGTTTGCCGTTATCGACGGTCAGCCGGGGCTTGTAGTCGAACGTATCGACGTGGCTGGGCCCTCCTTCCATGCAGAGGAAGATCACGCGCTTTGCCCGCGCCTTGAAGTGGGCCTTTTTCGGTGCCAGCGGGTTGGGCCTCGCCTCGCTCGCCCGGGCTGCCTGCTCGTGCGCCAGCGCGGCAAACGCCAGGTAGCCGAAGCCCGAGCCGGTCGTCTTCAACATGGTCCGCCGAGAGAGCATCGTAAACCCAATAGTGTTCGGCTCGATTGTTGCTAGCTGGAGTCGGCCTTCTGGTGGAGCTTGCCGATATGAGCCAGGAGTTCTTGCTCGGTCGCCCAGCCGGCGAAGAAGAAGCAGAACATCTCGTAGGTGCGCTTCGTCGGCTT
>JBBSEZ010000340.1:0-10974 GCA_038239195.1 Gemmatales bacterium | reverse complement strand
CGGCGGCACCATGGTCGGCGGCACCATCGTCGGCGACGGGACCATTGTCCCCGGCACGACGGTCGAGCCGAAGGTCATGCCGAAAGAAGACCTGAAGGTCACCCCCAAGGAAACGCCGAAGGACGAGGCGGCGCTGACGCCCGCCGAGCTGAAGAAGTGGACCGATTACGTCGCGCAGCTCGAGGGCAAGGACAAGAAGGTGGCCCAGGGCGAGTGGGCGAAGGCCAAGACCAACCGGGCCAAGCGGGCGCTCATCAAGCTGATCCCCAAGGACGACGAGATCGCGGCCCCGGCCACGCTGATCGTCAACCTGCCGGCCAACGCCGACCTGACGATCCAGGGCGTCGCGATGACCGCGACCAGCGCCCAGCGCGTGTTCGTGTCGCCGACCCTCGAGGCCGGCAAGACCTACGTCTACACCCTCGAGGCCAAGGTCGTCGAGGATGGCCGGACTGTTACCGTCCAGAAGATGGTCAACGTCAAGGCCGGCACGACCAGCGAAGTGTCGCTGAGCCTGCCCGCCACCACGACGAACGTGGTGCTCGGCAACTGAGCAAGCGAAGGACAGCCAAAGGGGGAGCGCTGCACTCGCAGCGCTCCCCCTTTTCGTTTGGGCCCGCTCGCCGGCGCGTTCACAGCATGGCCAGGGCGACCGCGTGGTTGAGGACGAAGTCGATGCTCATCCGCTCCACGCCGGCTTCGGCAAACAGCGCCGCGAGCGAGGCGCGGTCGAACAGGTGCAGGTGCTCGGGGTTGTCGTCGGGCCTGGATGGCACCGACACGACCACGAAGCGCCGGGCCACGCGCACGGCCTGGGCAAGCGCCAGCCCGGGCCGTTCGAGGTGTTCGAGGACCTCCAGGATCGTCACGCCCTCGACGGAGCCCTCGGGAAGGCTGAGTTGGGTAACGTCGAGGGCGGCGACGCGCAGCCGCTCGATGCCGCCGGCCGCGACGGCCTGTAGATCGGCAAGGCGGTGCGGCAGCACGTCGATGGCGGTGACGGAGAGCTCCGGGAAGGCGTCCAGCAAGGGCCAGAGGAACGCGCCGCGCCCGCTGCCGACGTCGAGCAGGTCGGTGGGGGCGAGAGAGCGCAGGAGCCCGAAGACGCGCCGGACGCGCGGCAGGAGCGGCTTGCGCTTGAACTTGTCGAAGTCGAGCCCTGCCTGCCGGCCGAAGGCCAGTAACTCGGCGGGCGGCAGGTCGGGGGCGTCGGGCAACTTGCCGCGCACGAAGGCGCTGGCAAGGTCCAGGTAGTAGCGCTCGGCCGGGCCGTCGTGCATGGCTCCTCGCCCTCGTCGCTAACTCATGAACGGCGTGAGTACGACGCGGAGCTGGTTGCGCGCCCGATAGAGCAGGCTCTTGGCGGCCTTGGGCGTCATGTCGAGCTGGGCGGCCACCTGGGCGTAAGTGCGATCGTGGAACTGATGCAGCTCCATCGCCTCGCGCTGGCGGCCGGCCAACTCGGCCACGGCCGCGCGTACCACGCCGGCCAGCTCGTCGCGCTCGAGGGGGCGGGAGGGCGAGTCGCCGCGGTCGGGCAGGGCCCCTTCGAGAAGGTGGCGCTGGGTGGCGGAGTTGGGGCCGAGCGGGACGCAGGGGCGCCGGCGGCGCGAGCGGAGGGCGTTGCGCCCCACGTTCTGCGTCACGTGGAACACCCAGGTCGCGAAGCGGGCGCGCGGCTCGTAACGGGCCCGCGCGCGGTACAGGCGGAGGAAGACCTCCTGCGTGAGGTCTTCGGCGTCGGCCCGGTCCTTCAACTGCCGGCAGAAGTAGCCGAAGACGCGCGGCGCGTAGCGCCTTTGCAGTTCGGCGAAGGCCTCTTGATCTTCGCGGGCGCGCATCATCAACGCGACGTCGGGGTCTTCCATCCAGGAGGAAGCTCCCCGAGGGGAGGGATGGGGCTTGCCGGATCGTGCGGGGGTAGTCGCGGGCATCGAGGGCCCCTTTCGGCGTTCTCTTGGCTCAGTTGGGCAAGGCGGGCGTTTCGCGCACCGGGAGCTGGACGCGGAACGTACTGCCCTGGCCCTGTTCGCTGAGGACGGTGATCTGCCCGCCCATCAGATCGACGTACTCCTTGACGATCGCCAGGCCGAGCCCGGCGTGGAGGTCGTCGGTATTGCGCGAGGGATCGGCCCGGTAGAAGCGCTCGAAGATGTGCTCGCGCGCCTCCGGGGCGATGCCGATGCCCGTGTCGCGCACCTCCACTTCCAGGTTGCCGTTGTGTCGCTCCAGCGTCAGGGCGATGGCGCCGTCCGGCTTGTTGTACTGAATGGCGTTGTGGAGCAGGTTGGTGAGCACCTCGCGCAACTTGTCCGGGTCGGTCGTCAGGCGCGGCCCGTCGTGGCCGTTGGCGCCGAGCGCCTTGTTGTGGACGGCGAGCTGGAGGCCGCGCGCCTCCGCCAGGGGCCGCACCACGGCGGCGCACTGCTCGGCCAGCGCCGCGACGTCCACCGCTTGCGCCCGGAGCCGATCGACCCCCGCGTCGAGCCGCGCCAGGGTGAGCAGGCGCTCGACGATCTGGTGCATCTGCTGCGCGCTGAGCCGACAATCCTGCAACAGCTCGCGATACTGCTCGGCGGAGCGCGGCTTGCGCAGGGCCAGCTCGGTGGTGGTGAGCAGGGCAGCCAGGGGCGTGCGCAGTTCGTGGGAGATGTCGGCGGTCGCCTGTTTTTCGCGGGCGAAGGCGCGTTTGAGCAGGTCGAGGGTGCCCGTCAAGCGCTGGGCGATGGGCCGCAGTTCGCGGGGGAGGCGGTCGGGCTCGATCGGCAGGCGGAAGTCCTTGGCCGAGACCTGGCTGACCGCCTCGGAGAGGCGCTGCAACGGCGCCAGGCCGACGTAGATGAGCCAGAATGTGCCCAGGACGGTGGCCGCGAAGGTGACGCCGCAGATCGTGAGCAGGCGGCTGCGCTGGCGCGCGAGGGCCTTCTCGGTCTCGCCGGCCAGGGCGGCGAGGTCGGCGTCGCGCGAGGCGACCAGGGTGGCGAGGTCGGCGTCGAGCTTGTCGGTTTCGGCGGCCACCTGCACGACGAGGGCCATCGGCGGCGGCTCGCTGCGATGGCGCGAGTGCGGCCGGCCCTTGCCTTTGTCCGGGGCGCCCGGCCCGGGCGGCAGGGGCGAAGGCGACCCGGAAGGGGGCGACCAGACCGGCACGCGGCGGGCGCTGGACGTCTTGAGCCGCACGCGGCGCACCATCCGCCCGGGCGCCAACTCTACCTCGTCGAACTCGGAGAACGCGACCTCGCCCCGGGCAAAGAGCTGGGTGTCGGGGAACGACAGCTTGCCCAGCGAGGCCGAGCGAAGCGAGCGACCCCAGCCGTTGCTGTCGATCTGGTAATATTCCCCCGGCTGGCTCTCGGGCGGCAGGTTCACGAAGTCGCCGGGGTTCAGCCCCGTGAGCTTGATCTCGGCGAGCAAGGTGCGATAAATCTCGAAGGCGACCGGAGTAAAGGCGCGATCGCGGCGCGAAGGCTTGCCGACCTGCGCAATCCACAGCGGGGCCAGCAGGTGCCCGTTGGGGCTGGCCGGGACGGTCAGGAGCCCCAGCCCGTGCAGCTCGCGATCCTTGAAGCGGCCCCAGTACAGTTCGATCACCACGCGCCGGGCCAGGCCCTGCGCCCGAGTGAGCAGCCGCTCGTCCTGGCGGGCCCGCTTCTCGCGCGCCTTCTCCTCGTACTTGGCCTGAATGAGCTTGCGCGCGACCTCTTCCTTCTCCCGCAGGCTGCGCTGGGCCGACTGGTAGACCAGCACGGAGGCGACGCCCAGCGCCACCGCGAGCAGCCCCAGGAAGTAGGCCAGCAGCGACAGGCGGATGGAGCGCATGGTCAATCTTCCCCCCGCAGGAGGTAGCCTTCGCCCCAGCGCGTCAGGATGAGCGGGGGGTCGAAGCCCTTGTCGATCTTGTTGCGCAGATAGCGGATGTAGACGTCCACGACGTTGGACGTGCTCTCGTCCTGTTCATCGTACAGATGTTCCCAGATCATGGAGCGGGTGGCGACCTTGCCGCGGTGAAACGCCAGGAACTCCAGCAGAGCATATTCGCGCGGCGTCAGGTGGATGGCCTGGCCGGCGCGCTTGACCGAGCGGGTGGCGGTGTCGATCTCGAGGTCGCAAATGCGGAGCACCGGGTCCTTGACCTGGTGCGTGCGGCGAATGAGGGCCCGCAGTCGCGCCAGGAGCTCTTCGAGCTCGAACGGCTTGGTGAGGTAATCGTCGGCGCCGAGGTCGAGGCCCTTGACCTTGTCCTCGATGCTACTGCGGGCGGTGAGGAGGAGGACGTGGGCCTTGACGCCGTCGCGCCGCCAGCTCTGGAGCAGCGAGAGGCCATCTTTCTTGGGCAGCATCACGTCGAGCACGATGACGTCGTACTCGGCGCCGCGCGCCTTGAAGTCGCCCTCCTCGCCGTCGATGGCGACGTCCACGGCAAAGCCTTCCTCTTCCAGCCCCTGCCGCAGGGCACGCACCAGCGGCTTGTGGTCCTCGATGAGCAGCACGCGCATGGTTGAAGTCGCTTCCATCGCTGGGGCCGGGAGGGCCGCGCCGGTCGTCTCGCTCGCTTGTTGCACCTCTGTCAACATAGACGCGGCTCCTTACCTCTCCCTCGCAATGAGAAATGCATGAGCCTTGCGGGCGCGATCGGGGCGAGGATGGTCTCGGGGCAACCACCAGGAAAATCCTAGCAGGGGCGGTATTAAAGGCTCATGAGAGCGGGCCAGCGAGGTTAGCGACGCTTCGGAGAAGCGTTGCATCCCGAACGCTTCTTCGAAGCGTCGCTAAACTGAAATTCGCCCCCAACGCGAGGACGTGGACATGACGGAGACGGCGAGCGAACGGCTGGACGTGGTGGCGGTGGCGCCGCACCCCGACGACCTGGAGATCACCTGCGGCGGGACGCTGGCCAAGCTGGTGCGCCTGGGCTATCGCGTCGGCCTCATCGACCTGACGACGGGAGAGCCGACGCCGCGCGGCTCGCCGGAGGCTCGAGCGCGCGAGGCCGAGGCGGCGCGCCTGGCCCTCGGCGGGCCGCTGCGCATCAACGCCGGCCTGCCCAACCGCGAGCTGATGGACTGCCCGGCCAACCGCTACGTGCTGGCCACGCTGTTTCGCAAGCTCCGCCCCACCGTCGTGCTCTGTATGGCCGGGCGCACGCCCGCCGCCTCGCCCGACCACCACCAGGGCCATCTGCTCGTCGAGGCGGCGCGCTTCTACTCGCAGCTCACCAAATGGGACGACCGCTTCGACAACGCTCCACCCTACCGCGTGCCGCACCTCGTCTATGCCCTGTTCCCCTTCGATGCCGAGGTGCGCCACTGGCACGCCACGTTCGTCATCGACGTCAGCGACACGTTCGAGCAGAAGATGGCCGCCATCGCGTGCTACGCGTCGCAGTTCGACGAGCCGCGCTTCGAGCGGATGAGGCATTTCGTCGGCGGCTACAATGCCACCTGCGGCGGGCGCTGCGGCTTCGCCTACGGGGAGCTGTTCGCCCTGCCGCAGCCGGTCGGCGGCAGCGACCTGTTCGCGCTGGTGACGGGCGCCAAGGGGGCCTCGCCGGCGCCGGTGTCGCTGCCCGACCAGCCGCCCCCGCCGCTGGGCCCGTGAGGCCGATTCGCTTTTCGCCCGAGGACAAAGGAGCCAGGGATGAGCCGACCCCAATCCGTCCTGCCCGCCGACTGGAGCTTCGCCGACCTGCTGCGCCATTTCGGCCAGAT
Source organism: Gemmatales bacterium (assembly GCA_038239195.1). Taxonomy (GTDB): domain Bacteria; phylum Planctomycetota; class Planctomycetia; order Gemmatales; family Gemmataceae; genus JBBSEZ01. Next base: position 5,266 of record JBBSEZ010000340.1, on the reverse strand, counting down.
CTCGCCGGAGCGGGCCCGCCTGTGGCCGCCGCCCGGCACCGCGGTCGAGGAGGACGTCATTCGCGCCCGCGACCGGGAGGGCCGGCTGTGCGAGTTGGTCGAGGGCGTGCTGGTGGAGAAGGTCATGGGTTTTCCCGAATCCAAATTGGCGTGCGAGCTGATCCGCGTGCTCGGCAACTTCCTCCACGAGCACCAACTCGGGGAACTGGGGGGCGCGGATGGGCCCTTGCGCCTGGCGCCGGGGCTGGTGCGGATCCCCGACGTGTCGTTTATCTCCAAGGACCGAGCGGCAGACCCGGCGGCGCTGTCCAAGGCGATCCCCGACCTGGCGCCGGACCTCGCCGTGGAGGTGCTCAGCGAAGGGAACACGGAAGAGGAGATGGAGCGCAAGCTCAAGGAGTACTTCTTCCACGGCGTGCGCCTGGTGTGGTTGATCGACCCAACCACGCGCACGGCGGAAGTGTACCTGGCCCCCGATCGGGTGGTCCGGCTGACCGAGCAGCAAACGCTGGACGGCGGAGAGGTCTTGCCCGGCTTCGCGCTGCCGCTGGCCCAACTGTTCTCCAAGTTGCCGCCCGCGCCGCCCGCGCCGCCCAGGGCCCGACGCAAGAAGAAGCCGTGAGCGCCTGTCCGTTGCGCGCGAAACGGCAAGCGAGAAAGGGAGCTGGCGCTCATCTCTCACTACTTCTCTCCTCTTTGGAGCTTGCTCTCTTAACGTGGTCGAATGTTCATTATGATGAAGTATCCCTGGGAGAGGGCGAAACGAACAACCGCGACGAGGAGATGAGCCATGAAAGAGATACCGGAAGGGGTGGAGGAGTTGCTGACGGCCGAGGAGGTGGGGCACATCTTGAAGGTGAGGCCGTGTACGGTGCGCCGGCTGGTGAAGCGCGGGCAGTTGCCGGCGCCGCTGCGCTTGAACCAGCGCGTGGTGCGCTGGTCGCGGGAAGAGGTGCGGCGCTGCGTGGAGCGCGAGGCGGCCCGGGCCCGGGGGGGCGAGCCGGCGGCGTGAGCGGCCCGCGCCGTTCACCGGCGCACGATCTTGCACTCCGGCAGGGCCTTGCGCAGGGCGGCGACGGCGGCCGGGGAGGTTTCGGTGAAGGAGATGTTCAGGGCCCGCAATTGGCTCAATCCTTGCAGGTGGGCCAGGCCGGCGTCGGTGATCCGCGTGCGCGACAGGCGGAGGTCCTCGAGTTGAGGGAGCCCTTGCAGGTGGTCGAGGCCGGCGTTGGTCACCTGCGTTCCAGACAGGTTGAGCACCTTCAGCGCGGGCAGCCCGGCGAGGTGGGCCATGCCCTCGTCCGTCACCGGGCAGCGCGACAGGTTGAGGCGCTCCAGGTCCGGCAGCGAGCGGAGGTGTTCCAGGTCGTCGGCTTTGACCTCGACGTCGGCGAGGTCCACGCCGACGACCGGCTTGCCCGGTTTCGTCTCGTCGCGCGTGATCTCGGCCCCCAACTTGCGCAGTTCCCGCGACGCGCGCGACGCGCTGGTGCCCGGCGCCGAGCTCAGCACGAGCACGCCGACGATCAGTCCCGCGGCCACGAGCCATTTCCAGCGCCTCACGTATGCTCTCCCACACGAGTTGTTCGCCCCGCCAGCATGCCGCAACCGCCCTGCACGTCCTTGCCGCCGCTGTAGCGCCGCACCACTGGCATGCCCAGCTCCACCGTCAGGGCGTCGCGGAAGCGATCGAGCTCCTCGGGCGCGGGCGGCACGAACTCCCCCGTCTCGTCGTTGACGTCGATCAGGTCGAGCTTCACCGGCAGGCCCTCGGTGAGGCGCGCCAGCGCGACGGCGTCCTCGGGGCGGGCGTTGATGCCGCTCAGCAAGGTCCAGGCCAGCGTGACGCGGACGCCGGTCGCCTCGTGGTGCTCGCGCACCGCGGCCATCAGCTCCGGCAGCGGATGCACCGCTTCCACGGGCAGGAGTTGGCGGCGCACCGCGGGGTCGGCCGACGCGAGCGACACGACCAGGCGATAGGGCCGGCGCTCGGCGGTGAAGCGGCGAATCATCGGCACGATGCCGACGGTCGAGATGCTGATGGCGCGGGCGCCGATGGCGAGGCCGCACGGCTCGGCCATGATCTCGGCGGCGCGCATGACGCGCTCGTAATTGAGCAGCGGCTCGCCCATGCCCATGAACACGACGCCGCGCACGGGATGGCGAGAATCGTCGCGGGCCTGGATCACCTGATCGACGATCTCCCAGGTCGCCAGGTTGCGGCGAAAGCCCATGCGGCCCGTGGCGCAGAAGCGACAGCCCATGGCGCAGCCGACCTGCGACGAGACGCAGACGACGTATTTCTCGTCGCCCGGCCGGTGCAGGAGCGGAATGCGCACCGTCTCGAACGTCCCCTCGCCCTCGCCCTGGAAGAGGTACTTGGTGAAGCCATCGGTCGGCGAGGTGGCCTTCTCGCGCAAGGCGAGGCGCGGCACGCTCGTCACTTGCCGCACGCGGTCCAACAGCCTCGGCGACACCTCGGGAAGATTGGCAGGACAGGCGCCCTTGCGCAGGACGGCCGACTGGAGCCGGCGGGCCAGGCGCGCATCGACGCCGAGCTCGCGCAGGCGCTCGTGGAGCCCCGCGGCGGTGTGGTCCTTGAACAGGGTCGTGTCGGTCGCCAGCATGCCGGGGCCCTCTGCACCTCTACTGTAGAGGGTGAGGGGGCCTTTGCTCAAGGGACAGAGAGCGTCGGGTGGGCCGCGTGGGCCTCGCCAGGCCTTGGCCCACCCTACTTCCGGTAGTGTTTGAGGACGTGCTCGAAGACCTCCGGCGCCGTCAGTCGCGGCAGGTCGGGCTTGGTCGGCCTCTCGCGGCCGCGCGTCAGCAGACGGTGGATGCCCTTGCCGCGGCGCAGGTCGAACTCCACCTTCACGCACGTCTCGTGGGCGGGGTCGTAGTCCATCCCATCGTCGCGCATCAGGCGCAGTTCCAGGTATTCGTGCGCGAGAATGAAGGGCAACTCCGCGCGATGGAGGGCCGCCTCGACCCAGATTTGGCCCTTGGGCACCCAGGGGTAGACGTAGCCGTGTCCCCCTTCGGTGTAGTCGGTCTTGTAGAGGCTGCGGACGACCCCGCCGTCGATCCGCCAGACCTCGATGGCGAACTTGCTGTCGGGCAGGGTGAGGTAGTCCTCGACGTAGACGGCCTGGGGGACGCGCTTGTGGGGCCGGCCGCCCCGGTAGCGCGCGCCGTCGAGGCGCCGGCGCAGGATGCGCTCGACGTTCAGCCCTGCCTCGTAGGCCGTCTCGTCGGGCACGCCCGCCTCGGCACGGCGCAGCTGGGCGATGGCGTTGGCCACGAAGTAGAGGCCCTCGGTGGCCAGCAGAGATTCCGACACCCACACCTCTCCCTCGGGGATCAGCCCCTCGAAGTCGCGGTAGGTGGCGAAGTGGGTGAACTCCTCATCGACCTTGGAGATGTTGCGGACGGCAAAGGCGTCCACGGCGTAGACCTCGTAACCGCCTTGCGAGAGGACGTGGCGCTTCGGCACGTCGCGCCGGGATTGGCCGTTCTTCATGCTGCCTCCACCCACCGGGACCGATTCGGGGACTGGGCCCTGCTGGCAGAAGAGGCAAACGTCGTGCCGGCGAGGGGGGGCCGCGACGGAGTCGCGGGCTACCTTGTAGACCGCCGCTCCGCGGCGGGGACCGCGACTCCGTCGCGGGCTACATTGCCCGGCCCTCAGCCGTCGAACGGGGTGCCGACGTTGTAGTCCTCGTAGCGCATGTGCTGCTTGACGTAGGCGAGCGTCACCTCGCCCGTGGGGCCGTTGCGCTGTTTGGCGACGATGAGCTCGATGATGCCCTCTTGCTGGCCCGGCTCGTAGCGGTCGGGGCGGTGCAGCAGGATGACGGTGTCCGCGTCCTGTTCGATACTTCCCGACTCCCTTAAGTCCGACAAGCGCGGCCGATGGTCCTGCCGGTCCTCCGCCGCGCGATTGACCTGGGCCAGCGCGATGACGGGTATCTCCAGCTCGCGGGCCAGCGCCTTGATGCGCCGGCTGATCTGGGCCACCTGCTCCTGGCGCGGGTCGCGGCGGTTGTCCGGCTCGATGAGCTGCAGGTAGTCGATCACCACCAGCTTGATGCCCTGCCGGTGCCGCAGCCGCCGCGCGTTGGCCGAGATGCGCAGCATGCTCTGGGTCGGCGAATCGTCGATGAACAGTTTGCCCTTGGCCAGGATGCCGCCCGCCTCGACGAGCTTGTCCATGTCCTCGGGGGTCAGGTTGCCCTTGCGCAGGCGATGGCTATCGACGCGCGCCTGACTGCACAACATGCGCTCCGCCAGTTCGAGGCGCGACTGCTCCAGGCTGACGAAGAAAACGGGGTGTTTCTCATCGACGATGACGTTGCGCACCAGGCTGAGGGCGAAGGCCGTCTTGCCGACGCTCGGCCGGGCCGCGATGATGATCATCTCCGAGTTCTGCAGGCCCGCGGTGATCTCGTTGAGGTCGGCGAACCCGGTCGGCAACCCGCTGTAGGCGAGCTGGGCGCCGGAGTGGCGCGCGTCGATGCGGTCCCAGGTGTCCCCGATGGCCTGCTCCAGCGTCCACGCCTGGCCGGTGATGCCGCTCTCGGCCACCTCCATGATCTTGCGCTCGGCGCTCTCGATGAGCTGGTCGGCCGGCATTACCTGGTCGTAGGCGTCGCGCAGGAGCTCGGTGCCCGCGTGGATGAGGTTGCGAACGAGCGAACGATCGCGGACGATCTTGGCGTAGTGGGCCGCGTTGGCGGCCGTGGGGGCGGCGTCCCACAGTTCGGCGAGGCGCGCGTAGCCGCCGACGTCTTCGATCTGGCCCCGGCGCTGCATCTCGTCGGCGAGGATGACGATGTCTACCGGCTGGCCGCCCTTGTCGCGCAACTCGACGATGGCGGCGAAGATCTTCTGGTGGGCGTCGGCGTAGAAGTCCTCGGCGCGGACAATGGGGCACACGTCGTCGATGACCTGATTGTCGCGCAGCATGCTCCCGAGGACGGAGCGCTCGGCCTCGAGGTTCTGCGGCGGTAAGCGATCGACTCCCGGGTTGTTGGCAGACATGGCGGGCCCTCCGTGTGCGAGCAAACCTCGGCGCGGCATCCGGTCCGCGCAAGCTCGAAAAAGACGAAAACGGCACCGCTCCTCTTTCGACGAGCGGCGCGCCGCTCGTCGAAAGCCGGGGGTGCCGTTAGGCAGGCAACAAAAAGCGACATGCCCCATCCTCCTGGGGGCCGTCCGGGCGAACGGGGGGCGGTAGCCCCCCGGTGTCGGCGACAAACACGGGGCG
>JBBSEZ010000339.1:0-11051 GCA_038239195.1 Gemmatales bacterium | reverse complement strand
TCCAGCGAGGCCATGATTCAGGTGAGCGCCATCCACCTCCTGCTCAACAGACTAAAACCATCCGGTAAGGGTTCAGACTTCGGCTACCGCCGCCGCGTTTCCTAGTTTCCCAGGCTGAATCTTTGGAGACAGCCTCTCAGTCCCTTCCAGCACTCCTCCAGTTCTTTCGCTGTAAGAGGCCCGGCGCCTGCCGCGGTTCGCAGGCCGGAGCGCGCCCACACGTAGCCGCGTCGATCTCACCCGCCCGAAGCCAGCGCCTTGCCGTCCGGGGCGAACGCGACGCAGGTAATCTCGTCGAGGTGCCCCTCGAAGCGGCGCAGCTCCTGGCCCGTAGCGACCTCCCAGAGGTGGACGACGCCATCGGCGCCACCAGCGGCGAGGGCCCGGCCGTCCGGGGAGAATGCGACGGCGCGTATCCGACGCGCGGGGCCGCGCAGGCGCGCCAACTCTTGCCCCGTCTGCACGCGAAACAGAACGATGGAGGGGGCTTCCTCGTCCTGCTGGTGGACGACGGCGAGTCGGCTTCCATCGGCGGAGAAGGCGAGGGGGCCAAAGTCGTTGGGGTTGCCGAAGAGGAACTGGCGGACCAAAGAGCCCTCTTTCGCGTGGCGCAGCTGCACGCTGGTGCCGCCCTGCTTGGAGCCGACCGCCAGCCCCGCGGTCGCGAATTCCTTGCCGTCGGGCGACAGGGCCAGTCCCTTGTCCCAGCCTTGGGCGGGCTTCGGGAGCGCGCGAAACGAGCCGCACTCCAGCCGCCAGAGACGAGCCTGGCCACCGAGCAGGCCGGCCGCCAGCGCGTTCCCGTCCGACGACACGCTCACCACTTTCACTTTCTGCGTCACGTTGAGGTCGGCCGGAGTCTTTCCCCGCGCGCCGTCCCAGAACCGGATGGTGCCGTCGTCCCCGCCGGACACGAGGCGTTGCCCCGCCCCGAGGAAGGCGACCGACGAGACGGGCCCTTTGTGTCCCTGGAAGTGGTGGGCTTGGGCGCCCGTCGGCGACCAGGTGCGAACGCTGCCGTCCTCGCCGGCCGTGGCGATGGTGCCAGCGCGCGCGAACGCCATCGCCGTGAGCGCCTCGGCGTGTCCAGGGCCGGCGAAGCGCTGCCGGCCAGTGGCGACGTCCCACAGGCGCACCTCGCGGTCGAGCCCCCCGCTGGCGAGCGTGGTGCCGTCGGGGGAGAAGGCCAGCGCCGTCACCGCCTTGGCGTGGCCTGGCAGGGGGGGCCGTTCGCGAGCCCGCGCCACGTCCCACAGGTGGATGACGCCGCGCTCCGCGCCCCACGCGAGCACCTTCCCGTCGCGCGAGAGGGCCACGACGCACGGGCCGTAGAGCACCTCGTCCGACGTGCCCCCCAGCTTCCGCGATGGTTTGCCGTCGGCGGGGCGCCAGAGCTGGGCCTCGCCCTCCTCCCCGCCGAGGGCGAGGAGCCCGCTCGCGGCGAACGAGGGGCACGCCGAGCTCGGCCCCTCGACGCGGCGCAGGCGCTTGCCCGTGGTCGAGTCCCAGAAGCTGATCTTGGTGTCGGCGTAGGTCGTCGTCACCAGCGACTTGCGGTCGGGCGCGAACGCCAGTGCGTGGTACATGCCCTCCTGCCCGAAGAGCTGGAGGAGCCGGCCCGTCGCCGTGTCCCACGTGCGGACGTCGAGGCCGCAGGCGGCCAGCATCTTTCCATCGGGCGAATAGGCCACGGCGGAAACGCAGTTGCCTTCGAGCGGGGCGCGGAGCCGGCCGCGCTGCCTGGCAGTCGCCAGGTCCCAGACGTCCACGGCGCCGTCGCCACCGACCGAGGCCAGGGAACGGCCATCGGGCGAGATCGCCAGCGCGAGGAAGCCCCATCGCGGCCCGCCGAACTGGCGCAGCAACTTGCCCGTGCGCACGTCCCAGGCGCGGATCGCTTGCTGCTCTCCCAGCGAGGACTGCACGCGCAAGAGCGATGCGGACGCGTAGACGGCCCGGCCATCGGGCGAGAAGGCGAGCGACGAGATGCGCGCGTGGTGCATCAGGCGCGGCGGGCCGAGCGCGGCGAGCGCGCCGTCGGGCAAGGCGCCCATCTGCGAAGAGGGCGGGGCCTTGGCGGCGAGCCCGGGGGCGAGGAGCAGGCAGGTCGATCCGACCAGGAGCCAGGGCAGGTGACGCGCCATGAGTGCCTCCAATGACCCGGAGAGAGCGCAGGCGAGCGGCAGGAGTTGGTTTGCTGTAGGACGGCCCTCCCGCGCCGTCCGGACGGCTCGGGAGGGCCGTCCTACAAGTCCTGCCGCTCGCCTTTACGGAGCGGCAAACTCTCTCGTGAGGAACGCCTGCGCCTCGTCCCACAGGTCGGCGGCGCGTCCCCAATCGACGGCCATCGCCTTCGCCTTTCGGCCGCTCTCGATCTCGGGCGGCAGGTTGCCCTTCACCTGCGGGCTCAGCGGGACCTGCGCGCTCGCCCCCTCCGCCAGCTTCGCCTCGACGTCGGCGCTCAGCAGGTAATCGACGAGCTTCTTCGCCCCATCGAGGTTGGGGCCCCCCTTCACGATGGCCAGGGTGTTGGGGATGAACAGCGTGCCCATGCGCTTCGCCCCCTTCCCGTCGCGGTCCGGGAACACCATGACGACAGGGCGCTTGGCGCGCACCTCGGCGATGGCGTCGTCGGTGTCGGTGATGCCGACGGCGACCTCCTGCCCCAGCGGCGTTCGGCCGCGCGCGACCCACTCCGCGACCTGCTTGTTGCCGGGCGCCAGGCGCACTTCGTTGGCCTTGAGCCCGCGGTAGAACTTTTTCGCCTCGTCGCTGCCCAGCACCTCGAACAGGCACGCCGCCTGCGTCGCCGAGGTGCCGTGGTGAGGCTTGGCCATCACCACGCGGCCGCGCCACTTCTCGTCGGTCAGGTCGAGCAGGCTGCGCGGGCGGTCGGCCTCTTTCACCAGGTCGGCGTTGACGATCAACACGCGCGCCCGCGCGGCGAAGGCGTGCCAGGTGTGGTCCTTGGCCTTCCACTGGGCGGGGTAGGGAGCGGCCGAGGGGCTGTCGTAGGGCTCGAGGAGGCCCTGGCGCTGGAGGCGGATGGTGCCGAGGGGCTCGTTGTTCCAGAACACGTCGCAGCGCGGGCGGTCTTTTCCGGCGACGATCTCGAGGTAGTGGCTGACCGATTTGTTGGCCTCGGTGTCGTACTTCACTGCCACCGTCAGGCCGAACAGCCGGCGAAACTCGTCGAGGACCGTCTCGGCAAACTCGCGGTCCTGCGAGCAGTAGAGCACGACCTGCGAGGCGGGGCGCCGGCAGCCGGGCTGCGCGATCAGCGCGGCACCGAGGAGCGAGAGGAAGACGAGACGTCGCCACTTGAGGCGCGAGGGCATGTCGGCGGCTCCTTGACGTGGGCAACGTTGATTGTTTCAGGCTAGCAGCGAGGCGCCAAGGGGCCTCCGAGTCGCTAACCGCGGCCCCGGCCTCATACAATGCCCCCGCGTGGGACGAACGGGCGGCGAGCAAGTGAGGGCGTCATGAGCAAAGTTGCGGGGGCGTGTCTGGGCCTGGCGATCCTCTGTTTCGGAGGGGCCGGGCTGGGGGCCCAGGACAAGAAAGAGCCCGCCAAGGAGCCTACCTACCGAGGCAAAGCGCTCAGCACCTGGATCAAGGCCCTGGAAGGCAAGGGCCTCGGCGGGCGCCTCGAAGGGCTGACGGCGCTGCGCGAGGCGGGCCCCGAGGCCAAGGCCGCCGTGCCAGCGCTCATCAACGTCTTCCGCGACAAGGACACCGTGTTCATTCACCCCCTCGCCGCCTCCGCTCTCGGGCGCATCGGGCCCGTGGCCGTGCCGGGCCTGTCGGCGGCCCTCAAGGACAAGCAGTCGCTGGTGCGCAGCGGGTCGGCCCTGGCCCTGAGCCTGATGGGCCCTGCGGCGAAGGGGGCGACGCCGGCGCTCGCCGTTGCGCTGGAAGACGCGGAGCCGCCCGTGCGCACCTCGGCCGCCGCTGCGCTGGCCCAGATCGGGCCTGGGGCCAGGGGCGCGTTGCCGGCGCTGCGCAAAGCGCTGAAGGATGTGGACGTCGCCGTCCGCGTCGAGGCCGCCGACGCGCTCTGGAAGGTCGGCGCCGAGAGCAAGGAGAGCGTGCCGGTGCTGGCCGCGGCGCTGAAGGACAAGTCTCCCGACGTCGCCGGGCGCGCCGCGGAGGTGCTTGGCTCGCTGGGGCCGCTGGCCAAGGGGGCGCTCCCGGAGCTGCGTGCCGCCCTGGCCGTGAAGGACGGGCGCACGCGCGTGCTGGCTGCCGATGCGCTGTGGAAGGTTGGCCGGGACGCGGGCGCCGTCCTGCCCGTGCTGGGCCGCGGCCTCGCGGAGGAGGAGGCCTCGACGCGCGCTCTCGCAGCGCGCGCCCTGGGAGGGATGCCCAGCGAAGGCAAGGCCGTGACCCTGCTGACGCGCGCCCTCACCGAGGACAAGGATGGCCGGGTGCGCGTCGAGACGGCCTGTGCCCTCGCCGACCGCGAGGCCGTCAAGAGCGTGCCGGCCAAGGCGTTGCTGGGGGGGCTGCGCGACGCCGAGCTGGCGGTGCGCTGGTGGTCGGCCGTGGCCTTGCTCGGCAGCGAGCACGACCTGAAAAGTGCCGAGGACGACGTCGTCGCCACGCTGCGCACCGTTTCTGGAGAGAACGACCGGGCAGGGATGACGGCCCTCATTCTGGAGCCGGTTGGGCCCGGGAAAGCGCGAGCGGTGGCGGCCCTGAGCGCGGGGCTGCAAGCGCGGCGGGTGAGGCTGCGGGTGGAGTCGGCCCGGGCGCTCGGCTTCGTCGGGGCCGACGCCGGCGCGGCCGTCCCGGCGCTGATTCAGGTGCTGGGCGGCAACGACAAGTTCGTGCGCCGCGCCGCCGCCGAGGCGCTGGGACAGATCGGGCCGGCGGCGCTGCCGGCGGTGAGCAAGGCGCTCGGCTTCCGAAGCGAGCTGGCGCGCGAAGGGGCGGCGCGCGCGGCCGGGGCGATGGGCCCGTCTGCCAAGGCGGCGTTGCCGGCGCTGAAGCGGCTGCTCAAAGACCCCGAATCGGCGGTGCGCACCCAGGCGGCGCTGGCGCTGTGGCACGTGGGCCGGCAGGCGGAGCTGGCGGTGCCGGTCATGCACCTGGTGCTCAAGGACGTGGACAACAAGGACCGCTGGGAGGCGATGGAAGGGCTGAGCATCATCGCGGCGGAGGCCCGGCCGCCCATCCGCGGGCTGGCGGAGGTGCTGCTGGGCGCGGTCAAGGACCGCGAGGCGCGCGTGCGCGTGTTCGCTGCCCGGGGGCTGTGGCGCCGCACGCGCGAGGAGCGCGTCGTGGTGCCCCTCTTGCGCGAGGCGGTCACCGATCGCGACGTACTGGTGCGGCAGACCGCCGTCGAGGTGCTGGGCGAGCTCGGGGCCGAGCCGCGCGCCGTCGCGCTGCTCGCCTCGGCGCTCGAAGACCGCGTGCCCGAGGTGCGTACGACGGCGCTGGACGGGTTGGCCCGCGTCGGGCCCGATGGCGTCGCGCTGCTGGTGCGCGAGCTGAAGAACCGAAGCGCGCGGGTGCGGGCCGGGGTGGCGACGGCGCTCGGCCGCATGGGGCCCGCCGCGAAGGAGGCGCTGCCGGAGCTGGCGAAAGCGGCGAAGGGAGAGAAAGAGCCCGCCGCGCGAAAGGCGATGGAGGCGGCGGTGGCGAAGATTCGGGCGAAGGAGTAGCGCGGGCCCCGTGTAGCCGCTTACGCGGAGCGCAACGCGGCGTACGCGCTCCGCTTCGCGTCGCGGCTACGTTTCGTCCGTTCAGGCGCCCCGAACCTCCTCGACGAGCAGTACCCACGTAATGAGCGCGTGCTGCTCCTCCTCGCTCAGCCGATTCAGCGACGCGACGGCGGCGTCGAGGTCGTAGTCGCTCACCCTGCCGGCGTAGCAGGACTGGATGAAGGCGACGGCGTTGCGCCACTCGGGCGTTCGCGCGTCGAGCTTCAGCGCGGCGTCGATCACCAGGTTCGGCGTGCTCGTCTTGTGGCTCATGGTCGCTCTCCTGCCGGTCGGTCGGGACTGCGCCTCCGATAAGGAAACTCCGTTCTCCCCCTCGGCTTGCGCGGCGCCTTCGGCACTTCTGGAAAAAGTCCTTGCCCGCGCCTCTCCGGCAGAATAGCCTCTCCTTTCCACCCCGCCGACGCGCCGCTCTCAGGAGACAGCCATGACCGAAGAGACAGACAATGGGTTCGACCGGCGCGAGGCGCTCGGCGCGCTCAGCCTGGCGGCGGCCGCCGGGGCCATCGTGGCCGACGAGGTCGTCGGCGCCGGGCCCGGGGCGGCGGTCGCGGACAAAGGGTCGGCCATCCGCATCACGGCCGTCAAGGGCTTCGTCGCCGGTGCCAAGGCCTATGTCAAGATCGAGACCAACCAGCGCATCACCGGGTGGGGAGAGGTGACGGGCCTCGACCCGAAGGTGTCGGTCGCGCTGGCCGAGTCGTGGTTCGAGCTGCTCGACAAGGAGAACCCCACCCGCGTCGAGCACCTCTGGCAGAAGGTGTTCCGCTCCCACCGCGACATGCGCGGCGGGCCCTTCATGTGCCATACCCTCTCCGGCGTGGACATGGCCCTCTGGGACATCACCGGCAAGTGCTATGGCGTGCCCGTCTATCGCCTCCTGGGCGGGCCCACGCGGGCCCGCATCCGGATGTATCCGACGCCGAGCTCGACCAAGGTAGGGACGGGAGGGCCTCATCCGTTCTCGGGCGGGAAGAACGACGTGGCCCCGCTGGTCAAGATGATCGAGGACGCGCGGAAGCGCGTCGGCCCCAGCGGGCTGGTCATGTTCGACGCCCACTGCGCGCTGCCTCCCCCCCTGCTGATCCAGTTCGCCAACGCCATCCAGCCCTACGACGTGCTGTGGATCGAGGAGCCGGCGGTGCCCGGCAACATCGAGGTTTTCAAGCGCCTCAAGCAGGCGATCCGAGTGCCGCTCGCCACGGGAGAGCGCGACCGGACCATCTGGGAGGTCATCGCCTACTTGCAGAACAACGCCATCGACATCCTTCAGTCGGACGTCGGGCATTGCGGGGGGATCAGCCAGCTCAAGAAGATCGCCACGCTCGCCGAGGCGTATCACGTCCCGATGGCGCCGCACAACACCTGCTCGGAGCTGGGGCTGAGCGCCAGCCTGCACGTGTCGGCGTCGATTCCCCTCCTCCTGATCCAGGAAGGCTACGTGGACGGACACATCATGCCCAAGGGCGTGGCGCGCAAGAGTTGGGAGATCGACAAGGAGGGCTATGCGTCGCTGCCGCAGGGCCCGGGCCTGGGCGTCGAGATGGACGAGGCAATGATCGCCAAGATCGCCGCCGACCCGCGCCGCAAGTTCAAATGGCCCGTGGTGACGTATCCCACCGATGGGTCGGTGCGCGACTACTGAGTCGATCCGGGAGCGCGAACCGACAAGCAAGAGGAGGCACTCCATGCGACGCACCTTCCCGACCGCCCTCGCGCTGTTGCTCGGCCTGTTCGCCGGGCCGGCCGGCGCGGCCGAACTCATTCTGCCGCAGAACCGCAGCGCGTTCTACTCAAGCGAGCCCATCGAGTTCGCCGTCGCCGGACTGGCGAAGGGCAAGAGCGCGACCCTGGCGCTGGTGCCCCAGGGCAAGGGGGCCCAGCCGCTCTCGTTTCGGCTCGACGGCGACGGCTCGACACTCCTCGCCGTGCTGCCGGCGCATGCGCTGGCGCCGTCGGCCTACGTCCTCCGCCTCGACGGCAAGGACGCGCACAAGATCACGGTCTCCTCGGGAGTGAACGTCTCGACGATGTTGCTGTCGCAGACGGTGAGCGACCCCCGGACGGCGGGGGGAAACTTCTTCCTCGGCAATGCCTTCAGCTTCGGGCTGCTCGATCGTGTGGGCCGGCCTCGGCTCGACCTGCGGAACGGCCGATCCGGCGGGATGCAGGCCTTCGACAACGCGGTGCGCGACAACCTGCCCACGGTCGTTTACATGTACTGGACGGGCTACGTCACCCACAAGCCGTTCGGCTCGGAGAAGAGCTGGGCGGCGAAAGACATGATGGAGGCGACCCGGCTGCTGAGCTTTCACACGGCGCAGCGCCTGCGCCGGTACGGGCCGAACGTCCACATGGTCGGCGCGCTCGACGAGCCGGGCCTGAGTTGGGGCAAGACGCCCGCCGGGGGGATGGCCTCGGGCTTCCCCAACTGGGACGAGGCGGACTGGTACAGCGCGCGCGGCTGGAAGTACACGCAGGGGCCCGCGGCGCGCCCGGCCGAGGACTGGATGAAGTACCTGACCGTGCGCTGTGGCATCATGAAGGAGATGAACGCGCAGGCGAAGAAGGACCTGAAGACGGTCTGGCCTGGCCTGGTCTTCAGCACCGACCTGTACGCGCCGCATGCGGTGATGGACGGCACCGACCCGCTCAACCAGGAGGTGAACGACGTCCCGAGCAGCCACGTCTTCGTCGATTGGGGCACCAGCCGGGCGGGGGCGCTGAGCGGGCTGTACCTGGAGAAGGCCCACAACCCGACGCTGCCCATCGCGCATGCGATGAACGGCCAACTGTTCGCCGAGACGGTCCCCCAGCCGCACCAGAGCAACGCCTACCGGGTCACGCTCAACGCGATGCTGGCGGCCGGGCTCTACAGCAACTGGTGGCTCAACCCGACGGGGATGAAAGAGGCCGACCTGGCCGCCATCAACGAGCCGGGGCTGCGCGTTGGGCCGCTGTTCCGGCAGTTCCGCCCGGCGGGGCACGACGTGGCGGTGCTGTGGAGCTTCACGGAAATCGGCATGCGCCAGAAGGACACGTGCGCGCGCGAGGCGAAAAAGAAGACGGGCGAACAGATCAAGCTGCTGATCGCCTCGATGCCCGACGTGCCGGGGGCCAAGGACAAGGAGGTGGAGGTAAACGCCTACAACGTCGGGGGCAATTACAAGGAACAGGTCCTCAACGCGCACCAGGCCCTGGTGCGGGCCGGCTACCCCGCCCACGTTCTCCACGAGCGCGTGCTGGGCGACCAGCTCAAGAACTACAAGACGCTGGTAGTCGTGGGCCAGACGTTCGAGCTGCCCAAGGAGGTGCGCAAGACGATCGATGACTGGGTGGCGAAGGGCGGGACGGTGGTGGTCGATGGCACGACGAAGGCGAAGCTGCCCGGGGCCGTGCTGACGAAGGCGGACTTTCGCGATCCGGGATTTCGCTGGAGCGCATTCTTCACCAAGGCAGAGCGGAAAGACCATCCGTTCAAGAGCAACCGCGAGGCGAGCTATTACCTGACCAACTATTTCATGGAGGAGATGGTGCGGGCCGCGGTCGGGCCGATGAAGGACGCGATGAAGAAGACGAAGTCGCGGCCGGCCGCGGTGACGGATTCGACGCACCTGCTGATCGAGAAGCACGTGGCGGGGAAGGGGGCGCTGTACCTGGTGCTCAACGCGCACGAGAAGTTACCCACCATCCCCGCGGACAAGCGCCACTACCTCTACAACTACGCCGCGCACAAGGCGACGTTTGTGCTCCAGGGCATTCAGCCGGGGAGCGTGGTCTACTGCATCGAGGGGGCGGACTGGAAGAAGGTGCGCGAGGTCAAGGACTGGGACAAGCCCCAGACGGCGACGTTCGAGCCGGGGGAGATGAAGCTGTTCCTGGTGGCGCCGAAGAACCTCGAGCCGCTGCGCCTGTCTGCCACGCCGGTCCCTTCGGGCGTGCGCGTGGAGGCGGTGTTGGAGAGCGAGGCGCGCACCTGCCCCCACCCCTGGCCTTTGGCGCTCACCGTGACCGGCCCCGATGGGAAGGAGCTGTACCGGGCCCACCGTTCGACCGACTGGCGGGGCGGCTACGAGGAAGTTTTTCCTCTGGGTGCCAACGCCTCTCCTGGCCGCTATACGGTGCTGGCGGAAAGCCCGGCCGGGGCGCTCAAGGCGACGAAGCAGTTCGAGTGGAAGCCGCCGGCGCCGAAGCTGACGACGCTGCCCGGCCGGGTGCGCGTCTTCGACGAGACGACGCTCCGCACGTTTCTGGGCGGCAAGCCCGAGGTGGTGATCGCCACGGGCAACGAGGGGCAGAAGGGGCTGGCGGAGAAGCTGGCCGCCGACCTCAAGGCGCGTGGGATCCAGGCGACGATCAAGCCCGAGGGCGAGGTGTTTCGCAAGGTGGCCTATCCGCGCGTGTGGAGCCCGTACGCCACGGTCTACAGCGCCAGCAGGCCCCAGAAGAGGCCGAAGGACATGAAGGTCAAGTCGGAGATCGCCGTTGGCGTCGCGAAGGACGGCACGTTCACGGCGCGCACCAAGGACGGGAAGGACGTCCGCGACGACTGGCGCCTGCCCAACGCGCTGGTGACCATCGGGGGCGATGGCTTCGTCGATTTCGGCGGGGACCGCGAGCTGTGCTACGAGCCCGGCGTGAAGCTCTACTTCAACGACAAGCGGCAACTTACCGTCGTCAAGGGAGAGGCGAAGGAGGCGAAGACGACGAAGGAGTTTCGCGCGCGCTGGGCCAGGCCGTGGGCGCGCCTGACGTCGCACGTGGGCGCGTACCAGTTGCCGGCCCAGTTGCCGGAGGCGTGGACGACCGATCGGCACCTGATCCTGCTGGGCGATAGCAAGAGCGGGACGGCGGTGGCGGCGCTGCAAGCGAGCGAGCTGTTGCCGCAGGTAGCGGATGGCAAATATCCGGGGGCCGGGAAGGCGCTGGTGAGCTTCGCGTGGTCGCCGTTCGGCGTGGAGCGGAACGTCGTCCTGATCGGCGCGTCGGACAAGGTTGGGCTGGAGGCGGGGATTGCGCGGCTGGTGGAACTGGTGCGGTCGGGCGCGATCGGGCGCCTGGCGCTTGTGCGGGCGGCCTTCAGCTTCGCCATCGGCGCCGAGGACGCCGCCAACGTCCGCCTCAGCGCCGAGCTTTCAGGCGGGGCGCTGATGGACGTCGGCTGTTACTGCGTGAACGCCGCCCGGCTGCTGGCCGGCGAGCCCGAGGCGGTCAGCGGCCATCAGCTGACCGGCGGCGACGGCGTCGACGTGGCGTTTGCGGGGTCCATGCGCTTCGGCGACCCCGCCGTGCTTGCGCATTTTGACGCCGGGATCGCGCTGGCCAGCC
>JBBSEZ010000338.1:0-11081 GCA_038239195.1 Gemmatales bacterium | reverse complement strand
GGCGCGTCGGGCTGCCAGTTCGCCAGGCCATTCTCTCGCGAACGCCGACGCCTTCGGTCGTGCCGCCTGTCGTTGACCTGGAGGCCCGATCCCATGAGCACGCCGACGACGGCGCCTTTGCGCAGCGTCCACACCAGCAACTTCCCCGCCCTGCTGGACCAACTCGGCGTGTCGGTCCTGGTGAGCACCTACCAGGCCGGGAAGCTGGTGGTCCTCCGCAGTGACGGCGGCGCCCTGAACACGCACTTCCGCGACTTCCGCCAGCCGATGGGCCTGGCGCTGGCCGGCAATCGGCTGGCCGTCGGCACCGCCAGCCACGTCTGGGAGTTTCACAACGTCCCGGCGGTGGCCCGGCGCCTGCCTGCGGCGAACAAGCACGACGCCTGTTTTCTGCCGCGACACGCCCACGTCACCGGCAACGTGGCCATCCACGAGATGGCGTGGGTCAAGGGAGAGAAGGCGCCGGAACTGTGGTTCGTCAACACCCGCTTCTCCTGCCTGTGTGTCCTCGACGGCCAGCATAGTTTCGTGCCGCGCTGGCGCCCGCCGTTCATCACGGCGCTGGCGCCGGAGGACCGCTGTCACCTCAACGGCCTCGGCCTGATTGCCGGCCTGCCGCGCCTGGCCAGCGTCCTGGGCATCACCGATACGCCGGGCGGCTGGCGGGCGACCAAAAAGGACGGCGGGGCCCTGCTCGACGTGCCCTCGGGGGAGGTGGTGGTGGGCGGCCTGTCGATGCCGCACTCGCCGCGCTGGTACGCCGACCGGCTCTGGCTGCTGGAGTCCGGCCAGGGCACCTTGGGCACCGTCAATGCACGCGCTGGCAAGTACGAGCCGATGGCCGTGCTGCCCGGCTTCACGCGCGGGCTGGACTTCTGCGGCCGCTACGCCTTCGTGGGCCTGTCGCAGGTGCGCGAGACGGCGGTGTTCAGCGGCATCCCGCTGGGGGAGCGCTTGCAGGAGCGGACCTGCGGCGTGTGGGTCGTCGACCTCCGCAGCGGCAACACAGCGGCCTTCGTCCGGTTCGAGGACGCGGTCCAGGAGATCTTCGCCGTGCAGGTGCTCCCCGGCGTGCGCTTTCCGGACCTGATAGACGACGAGGAACTGATCGCCGACTCCTTCGTCTTGCCGGACGAGGCGCTCGGGGCCGTGCCGGAGGCGCTGCGCTCGAGCCCGCCTCTCCGTTGACGCCTTCAGCGCGGGCGCCCTTGCGGTCCCGCGCGCCCACGACCGGCCCGTGCCCCTTGGCCCCCCAACGGCGATCGTGCCTACGGCCGCAAGCGGCGGGCCCTGGCGCAATTCCGCTTGCGGCGTGGCGATCCGCGCTCCCGGATCTTTGGCCCCACCACCCTACGGCCCCCCCACCCTTTGCAACGTCGGCGCCGTCTCGCGCAGGTGCTCCAGCAAGATGCGCCGCACTTCGAGGATCGCCAGCGGGTGATGATGCACCTCGTAATGGTCCGCCGGCACGACCAGCTCCGAAACGGCCCCTTCGAGATGGGCGCTGGCGTAGGGCACGACGCCATCGCCGACCTCGTGCGCTCCGCCGCCGAACCAGCGCTCGACCCTGAGCATGCCGGGCGGAGCGATGCCGACGATCGAATGGTAGCGCACTCCGCGGGGCGGTTGCCGCGCCGCCAGCACCTTCAGCGCCGGGGCATCCGGCGCGAGGAGCGCGATGCTTGTGCGCACGATCGTGCCATGCTGCGAGGCCCCCAGGTTCGGGTTTTCGACGATCACGTCTTGCGCCGCCGCCAGCAGCGTGCGCGGCAGGCGCACCAGGCCGGCGCCGGCCCGGCCGAGCAAGCTGGGACTGATTTGCGAGCCTCGGTGCGGGGTGGCGAGAAAGATCACGCGCTTGACCGATGAAACGGGCTCGAAATAGAAGACTTGCTCCAACTCGCTGCGCACCTCGGGCTTGAGCTTGAGGTCTGCGAAGCGCCCCTCCCCTTCGAGCTGCCAGAAGTCGTCGCCCCCCTGGACCGACGTCAGCTTGGACACCAGCCCGCCCATGCTATGGCCGACGAAGACCATCTCGTCGAGCGCCGCGTCGCGCTTCTGCGGATCGACCGTGGTGCGGAGCTTGGCCAGGTCGCGGCGCAGGTCGGCGGCGGTGAAGAGGTAGGGGCTCCCGGTCGGATAGAAGTAGGCCCAGAACTGGAAGCGGCGGCGCAGCTCCGGGTCGGCCTGGAGGTCGTTGTAGACCGGCGCCCAGGTGAGCGGAGAGGCGAGCAGCCCGTGGACCAGGACCACGGGGATCTTGCCCGGCTGGTAGGGCTCGAGCATGTAGATGCCGGCGCGACTGGCCAGCGCCTCGGGGCGCAGGAAGCCCGTGTAGCCGCTGGCCGCCAGGTTGGTGTGCGCGAGGTAGTGGGCGAGCGGGGTCGTCAGGTCGGTTTCGAGCGGGACCGGCCGGCCCTTGACCTGAGCGGCCTGGACGGCGAGTGGGTTGTAGAGCTCGAGTCGGCCGGCGCGGCGTTCGCCCAGTTCCGCCAGTCCGCCCTCGAAGCGGAAGAAGGCGGTGACGGGAAAGCTGACGTGCGGCGGATAGTAGGCCCCGGCCGGGCGCGGCACGTTGGCGGCGCGCGTGCCGATGAGCGGCACGCCGAGCCCGTAGGTGCGATGGTGGTTGGCCAGCCCGACGACCTCGTAGTCGGCGCAGAACAGCAGCGGGCCGAACTCCTCCGGCTTCAAGGCGAACCCGGCGTGGACGATGGCCAGCTCTCCCTTGCCTTCCCCCGACAGGCGCAGCTGGCGGCGCGGGTCCAATTGCCCGGCGTGCTGGGCGGCATCGATGCACTTGGCAAGGCTGGCGTTGTAGAGGTCGCAGGCCAGGCGGAACCGTGGGTCGAAGGCCTGGCCGTCGGCCAGAGAGGCCTGCGCGCCCTCGGTGGAGTTGAAGAGGTAGTGGTAGCTGTACCCGGCGCACAGGTAGTAGTAGACGACTGCCTCGGAGTGATGGCGGGTCTCGACCTTGCCCCCTTCCAGGAAGCTGATCTCGGCGAGGGCAAAAAGAAGGTCGGGGGTCGGCTCGCGCAGCGCTTCGGCATGAAGGCGGGCGGCCGCGTCGCCGGGGGAACGCCGATAGAGGAGCGCGAGGCCCCAGCGGCGGAGCGTCTGCTGGCTGCGCGGCGAGAGCTCGCCCTTGGAGACGGCGCTGGCGCGCCAGGCGGAGAACAGGGAGGGCCTCTCGGCCTTGCGGACGCGGATGCTCGCGCAGCCGACCGCGACGGCGAGCAGGAGCAGCGCGCCGATCCCAGAGCGGCCAAACCGAGACAAGCCGACCACCGTCATCGCGTCCTCGCAAGCCCCCGGGCGATCCGGGGGGCTGAGGATACAGGGCGGACGTGGTGCGTCAAGAGGAGGTTGCCTTGCCGGGCTTGCGTTTCGCGGCGAAATCCTGCGAAACGTAAGCAGGGCAGGGGAGAGAGGTCAGCGCTGGTAGATGGGCAACGTGGCCTTGTCGAGCTGCATGAGGCTGACGTAGACGGCGGTGACGTAGACGGGGCCGACGCGCTGCGCCGTCCAGTTGTTGGTCGTCCAGCTCCCGTCGGCGCTCTGCGCGGTCTTGAGGTGGTCGAACAGCGCCCGCCGCCAGGCCTTCCAGGTCAGCCCGTCGCCGGGCCGGGTGTCGGGGAACATCTTGGCCCAGCGGTCCTCGCCGAGGACGTAGACCGCCTGGGAATAGTAGTAGTGGGTGTACTCGTCGTGCCCCTGGCGCCGGCCGTCGCCGGGGGTGCCGATGGTGGCGTGACAGTATTTGAACCACTTGCGCACCAGGGGAGAGTCGTAGTCGCCGGCGCTGAAGCCGCAACAGATGGCCGCCGCCGTGAGGGCGGGGCTGATCGCCTTGCTGCGCGTGGTCAGGCTGTAGATGACGTCGCCCTGCTCGGTGGTCGATTCCTTGAGATAGCCGATCGCGTTCTTGATGGCGTCGCCGGGGACGATCACGCCGGCGTTGCGGGCGGCGCGGAGCCCCTGCAACTGGGTGATGGTGACGGAGCCCTCGTCGAAATGGGCGTTTTCCTTGGCGGAGACGTAGCCCCAGCCGCCCTTGGAGGTCTGGGCCTCGAAGGTGTAGCGAGCGGCGCGTTCGAGGAGCTTGATGAGGTCCTTGCGACGCTTCTCGGTGTCCTCCTCGCCGACGAGGGAGGCGAGGAAGAGCATGCCGAACCCGTGGCCGTACATGTACCGCCCGCCCTCGTTGTGGACGGCGGGGTTGCCGATCAGCCCGTTGGCCTGGCTGCGGGCCATGAGCCAGTCGGCGGCCCTGCGGAGGTTGTTGCGATACTTGCCTTCGCGGAGGGTGCTGCCCTCCATGAGCATGGCCATCCCGCCCAGGGCGGTCATGCTGACGGCGTACTGGCCGTTGATGCCGCTCCAGGAGCCGTCGGCGCTCTGGTTCTTCTTGAGCCATTCGAGCCCCTTGTGAATGGTGGCTCGGTACTCCTTGGGGACCTCCTCGCCGCGCGCGGGGCTGGCCGCCAGCATCAGCGTCGCCAGACCACTCGCCAGGGCCACTCGCTGCCAGAACGAACGCATGCGCAGGGCTCCTTTGCTATCTGCCGTCGGCCTCGGGGGTTGCTGTGACAACCCCAATCTACCATGACGAGCGGAGACGACGCTACTGACAAGTTTTCCTCGGCGAGTCTCGAGCCGGCGCTCGCCCCTTGCGATGAGGTCTTTCGCGAGCGGAGCGAGGGCGGGGAAGATGCGGGGGACTTGGAGTTGCCGGGGCTGGCCCCCCAGGAGGAGGTGCTGGAGGCATTGGGAAAAGCGAGCCGAGAAGCGTTGGTGGGGGGGGCCCCTCGCCGAGCCTGCGGAAGAACTCGAACAGAAGTGAACGAAGGCACCCCAGGAAGAAGATAGGGCGGCCTTTCTCTCTCCGCGCTCTGCGCTCGCGGAGCGCCTCGGGCCCCTTGCTTCCTCTTCTTTCTTCGTTGCCTTCGTTGCCTTCTGTTCGAGTTCTTCTGTGGCCATGCCCAGGTCGTCAAGCGACCGGCCCGCCGTCGTGGACGGCGGTAACGTCGTCGATCGGACAACAACGCTCACACCAGCGCCTTCAACTCCGCCTCGCCCAGTTCGTGGATGAAGTTACAGCCGAGGACGCGCGGCCCTTCGCCCTCGGTCGCGACGCGCACGATGCTTGCCAGGGTGGTGAGGACCACGTGACCGTCGCCGGCGCGCAGTTCGATGCTGAGCAGCTCGCCGACTTCCAGAGGCTCGCGGACCTGCAAGGCTGCCCCGCTGGCCGAGATGTTGATCACCTGCGCCTCGCTCGGCGCTGCGTCGGGCGTCCGCACCGGCTGGAAGGAGGCGTGCGCCTGGCAAGCGAAGCGCTCCCAGCCGCGCTGGTCCGGGGAGATCGGCCGGGCCCGCCGGGCCCCGAAGCGCTGGAGGTCCTCGTCAGACAATTCGCTCGCGAAGTTGCAACCCAGCAGCCATTCGCCCGCGGCCCGGACGTCGGCCCGGACCACACACGCCAGCACGGTCACCACGCGCCCGGCGCCGTCGCTCCCGTGAGGCAGCTCCAGGCTCAACAGTTCGCCCGGCTCGAACGCTCGGCCGACGATCAGGCTGGCCCCGCCCAGCGAAATGTCCTGCACGCGGGCGCGCAGGCGCTCGCCCTCGGCGGCATTGGCGGGCTGGCAGGTGGTTTCGATGGCGCAGGAGAAACGCGCCCAGGTCCGGCGCTCGTCCTCCGCCGCGCTGCCGCGCCGAACCCCGATCAGTCGCCCCCACGAGGACAGTGCGCGGGAAAGCATCGAGCGTCACCGTTCCCTTTCCTGAGTGTAGATGATATCCTCACACTCTAGGTCGCGCAGAAGGGCCTGTCAACAGGGCGCAGGGAGTGTTCCCCCGTTGCGCTGCCCCGGCCAGGGGCCCCTTCCGCAACCCCCCACCCACCGGGCCTTGCAACCATTCCAATCCATAGAACCTACCCTGTTGCCTGCGTCCCCCCAGGCCCGCAGGTGGTAAGTCCTGGCAACGAGCCGGGAAGCCCTGTAAACTTGAAGCAACGTCGTGCCCTCCGTGCCGGGGGTTGGGCCTCCTGCCTTGGGCGCTTCAAGGCCCTCTTCCTCCGGGGTTTGGGCGATGGTCGCTTCAAATCCTGGAGGAGCGTTGGTTCGCGGCCCTGCGTTTGCTTCTCGAGTTCGGGAACGTTCGACAAACGGCGAAAAGCGCTCTATACCTACGATGGAGTTTTCGCAGGACGTGAGAAAACGTGCGACAAGCCATTCCTCCTCCCCTCTCGTGGAGTGGCCTTGCCGCCCGGCGACCAGGAGCGAGATCGACGGTCGCGAACGCAGCGGTCCGCGTTAGCTTCGCCGACCGCTACGGGATGTTGCCGCGTAGGGCAAGAGTTTCCCCCCCAAGCGTTTTCCAAGTTCCCCCCTCGGGAAGCCTTGTTGGTCCTGGCCCCCGACGGTCCAGGCACTCCCCTTTGCGCCTGGCCCCGAACGGAAACACAAGGAAGGCCAATCGATCACGGAAGAACCATCTATGTAAATACTTGCGACAAGGTGGCCGCGCCACCCACCGGCACGGAGTGCGCGCCGATTCGCGACGAGGCGTTTGACGAGCGAGGCGGGCAGCGGCAAAGAGGCCTCATGCGTAGGTTGGGCAACAACGACTGGAATGGCAAACTGCCGTGGGGCGGCCTGCGAGCGCTGCCCCCGCGGGGGGCGCTGGCGCTGCTGGTGGCCGGCGCCCTGCTGTGGTCCTACTGGCCTACCTTCCGCGTCCTCGAGCGCCGCTGGTCGGCCGACCCGCAGTACACGCACGGGTACGTCGTGCCCGTCTTCGCCCTCATCGTGCTCTGGTTTCATCGAATTTCCTTCCCCCGCGGCGCTGTCGCCCCTTCCTGGTGGGGCGTGCCTTTCCTGATGTTCGGCGCCGCGGTGCGCCTGCTCGGCGCCTACGTCTCGATCGAATGGGTGGACGCCATTTCCCTGATGCCCACGCTGGTCGGCGTGGTGGTGGTGTTCGGCGGCTGGCCCGCCCTGCGCTGGTCGTGGCCCGCGCTGGCCTTGCTGCTGTTCATGCTGCCGCTGCCCTACCAGGCGGACATCCTCCTGGCCAACCCGCTGAGGCTCGTGGCCACGCGCGCCAGCACCTACGCGCTACAGACGATGGGCCTGCCGGCCGTCGCCGAGGGCAACGTCATCGTCATCGACGAGCTCAAGGTCGGCGTCGTCGAGGCCTGTAGCGGGCTCGGCATGCTCATGACCTTCTTCGCCCTGTCCACTGCCGTCGCGTTCGTCGTGCAGCGGCCGTTGCTCGACCGAGCCCTCGTCTTCGCCAGCGCCGTCCCGGTCGCCGTTCTGATGAACGTCGGCCGCATCACGGTGACGGTGTTCCTGCTGCGCACCACCAACGCCGAGTTTGCCCGCGTCGTGTTCCACGACGTCGCCGGCTGGGTGATGATGCCCCTGGCCCTCGGCGTTCTCTTGCTCGAACTGACGTTCCTGTCCCGCCTTTACGTCCCAGTGGAGCGCACCGGCCCGGTTCGCGTCCCCCTTGCGCCGGCCGTTCCCGGCGCCGCCCTCGGGGCGCCCCCCGACGAGGGGCTTTGGCACGCCCTCTTTTCCGCCCCACCGAAGCCCGCGCCGATCGAGCGCCGGCACTCTGAACCTTCGGCTGACCGTTCGCTCCTGGAGGTCCGCGACAATGCCCCCTGATCCGAAGAAGCTCGGAGCCCACAACGCCGTCTCGGGCCCGCCCGCCTATCTGAAGGGCGCCGTAGCGCCGGACGAGGCCCAGGCCCCCCTCGCGGGGCCGGCGGGAACGGCCAGCCCGCCGCACGCGCTGACGGCGCCGCCGAGCCTCGCCACTCTCCTCTATGCCTTTCGCCGCTGCTGGCGCCTCGCCGTCATCGTGGGGGCCCTCGGGGCCCTCGTCGCCATCGCCGTCGCCTGGACGGTCGTGCCGGGGAATTACGCCACCACCGCCGTGTTGCGCATCCCCGTCGAGCCGGAAGGGATGCACATCCTCGATCATCAGAAGGCGCACCTTTCCTTCGTGAGGAGCGACGCCCTCCTCGACAAGGTGCTGGCCGAGCCGGGCGTGGCCGAGGCGCGTACCCACCGCTACACCGTGTCCGGGCTCCAGAAGGCGATGGTCGTCGATTTCGACGCCGGCCGCTATCTCATGCGCGTCTCGCTGAGCGGCGAGCGGGCCGAGGACCTGGCCGCCCTGCTTACCGCTCTGGGCAACGTCTACCCGCGCGAGCTCAAGACGCAAGAGCGCATTCGCAGCGCCCCCTACCTCGCCGAGCTCAAGAAGGCCCTCGCCAGCGCCCAGAAGGCCCTCGAAGAGAAGCGCGGCGAGCTCGACGAGCCGCGCATGAAAAAACAGGCGGCCGCCCACAAAGACCGGACCGCCGCTCTCGGGGCGGCCGAAGATGCCTTGCGGGAGGCCCGGCGCGACCTGACCGCGCAGACGCGCGAGCGCGACCTGTTGCAGCGCCGGTTCCAGGAGATGAAGAAACGCTCCGCCTCGGAGACGGGCTCCGCCGCGAGCGACGACGAACTGGACCAGGCGCTGGAGAAGCTCGACGTCTTTCGGAAGGTGAAGGCCGCCCTTGCCAAGGCCGAGGAAGATTATGCCACGTACGACCGGCTGCTCGCGCCGGGGGAGACGCGCGACCTGACGTTGAAGAACGCCAGGGAAGCGAAGGCCGTTGCCCTGAAGGCGCTGGCGCAGTTGCGTCAGCGGGAGGCGACGAAGGGCCTGCCGGCGCTGGAAAGTAAAATCAAGGACGCCGCCACGGAGGTCGAGAAGTTCGAGGGCAAGGTCCGGGACGCGGGCCTGGCCCGCGACAGCGCCAAGGCCCTCGCCGCCCACCCCGACGCCACGCTGCTCGCCATCGAAGACGACGTGGAGCGCTTGAAGCGGAAACGCGACCGGGCGGAGGCCGACTTCGACAAGGCCAGCGCTGCCCTGAGCGCCGGGCAGGCCCACCTCGAGGGCGACGTGGTGGTGCCGCGCGAGAAGAAGATCGACCGCAAGATCAAGGTCGCCTCGGCCTCCGGGCTGGCGACGTTCGGCCTGTTGCTCGTGGGCGTCTGCCTGCTCGAGTCGCGCACGCGCCGCGTCTACGCGACGTCGGACGTCAGCCTGGGCCTGGGCGTGACGGTCATTGGCACCGTCCCGGGCCTGCCGGCCAGGGCCCGCACCCTCCCGCTCGCCGGCGCCGCCGTCTTGAATGCCAGCCCCGCGTCGCTGCAAGCGATCGGCACGATGACGGAGTCGATCGACGCGCTGCGCACGCTGCTGCTGCACGCCCCGCAGGTCGATGGCTCGCGGGTGGTGATGGTGACGAGCGCCCTGGGGGGCGAGGGCAAGACGACACTGGCGAGCCACCTGGCCGCCAGCCTGGCCCGCGCCTGGCGCAAGACGCTGCTGATCGACGGCGACCTGCGCAACCCCGGCGCCCACAGCCAGTTCGACATGCCCGCCGAGCCGGGCTTCTGCGAGGGGCTGCGCGGCGAGATCGAGTTCGAGGACGCCGTGCGCCCGACGAGCCTGAGCCGCCTCTGGCTGCTGCCCGCCGGCAAGGTCGATAGCCACAGCCTCCAGGCGCTCGCCCAGGGCAACGTCGGCGCCGTGTTCGAGCGGCTCAAGGAGCAGTTCGACTTCATCGTCCTGGACACCTCGCCGGTGCTGCCGGTGCCCGACGCCTTGCTATTCGGCCAGCACGCCGATGCCGTGCTGCTGGCGGTGCTCCGCGACGTCAGCCGGGTGCCCGCCCTCTACGCGGCGCAGCAGCGCCTGCACGCCCTCGGCATCCACCCGCTCGGTGCGGTGGTCATCGGCGAAAAAGCGGAGACCTATGGCCGGGCGATCCCCTACCCCCGGCCAAATGCGAGCTAAGGTTGAATGGGCGCCTCGTAGTTCGAGGAGTCAGGAGTCAGGAGTCCGCGAAGAGCGCGCCGCTTCTTGCTTGTCGTTTCGCGCGATGCGTGCGCTCCTGACTCCTGCGAGCGAGAGGACGATGGATGGCTCGTTGCCTTGCGATCCTGGTCGGCCTGACGGTGCTGCTCGCCGCGGGGACCGTCCACGGCCTGTGGACGGGGCGCTGGTCCAACTCGACCGAGTTGGAGCAGGCCGCCCGGCGCGTTGGCGCCCTGCCGGACGACCTGGGGCCGTGGAAGGGCGAACCGCTGGAGCAGGACAGCGACACCTTGAAGGTGGCCGGGGCCGTCGGCTACTGGGGCCGGCGCTTCGTTCGCGCGGACACTGGCCAGTCGGCGCAGGTTTTCCTGATGTGCGGCCGGCCGGGCCAGATGGCGGTCCACCGCCCGGAAGACTGCTACAGCGCGAGCGGGTTCGTGCTGGGCGCCCCCGCGTTGCGGTTCAAGGCCCAGGTGCCTGGACAGGGCCCCGCCGAGATGTGGACGGGCCTGTTCACCAAGGAAACAGTCCGAGGCCCGGTGCAGTTGCGCATCTGCTGGGCGTGGGCGTCGAGCGCGGCCTCCCCGCTCGACGCCCAGGGGGCCTGGACGGCCCCCGCCTCGGCGCGCTGGGCGTTCGCTCGCGAGAAAGCGCTTTACAAGCTCTACGTCGTCCGCGAAGTCCACGGCCCGCCGGGCCCGTTGATCGACGACGAGTGCGTGCTGCTGCTGGCCGACCTGCTGCCCGTCTTGAACCGGGCGTTGTTCGGGGCCCGCTCCTCCTCCTGAGAGTGCCGCGCCCGCCCTTCGCCTCCCGAACCTGGCCTCCCCGTACTCGCCGCAAGGAACCGTCCATGTACGCCGAGACCGAAACTGACGCTGCGACAACCGGGCCCCGAACCGACGACACGCCGGTTCGGACCAGGTCTTTGCCCACTCGCCCGGGGAAGGGAAGCCTGACGGCGCCGCGCGGGTGGTACGCGCACCTCAAGCGCGGCCTCGACGTCGTCGTCGTGCTGCTCATGCTGCTGGCGAGCGCGCCGTTGCTGTTGCTGGCGGCGCTGCTGGTCAAGCTCACTTCCCGGGGGCCCATCGTCTATTCGCAGACGCGCGTGGGCCGAGGCGGCAAGCCGTTTACGATCTACAAGGTGCGCACCATGTATCACGACTGCGAGCGCCTCAGCG
>JBBSEZ010000337.1:0-11120 GCA_038239195.1 Gemmatales bacterium | reverse complement strand
CCCCCCCCCGGTGAACCGCATTTCGCCCCCCCGCCCGGGGGGTGGGCCCCCCCCCCGCATTTCCGCGGCGGGCGGGTCCCCCCGCCATAACCCCGGCGGCTCGCCATTCGCGCTACCCAGAAACGGTCGAGTCCAGCGGTTGGATCATCCAGCTCTCCACCTCCACCGACACGCCGCGCTGGAGAAACGTCACCTGAACCACGAAGCGCAAGCGCCCGCCGCGGCGCAACACCTTGCCCTCGAGCCCCGTCATGGCCCCCTCGACGATCCGCACGGGCGTTCCGGGCCGCAAGCGGTCCTCGGGCCGCAGGGCGGCCTCGCTCTGCATCACCTGGTAGACGCGGCGGAGGTCGGCGTGGAGCTCCTCGCCGTCGGGCACGGGGAGTAACTGCGCGACCTGGTTGGTGTGCAGCGCGGTGCTTCGCGCCCGGTCGTCGCCGCGCAGGAAAAGGTAGCCCGGAAACAGCGGGGCGTAGGACGACAGCGCGCGCCCTCGCGTGCGCCATTCCTTGCGGTGGAGGGGGAGGAAGAAGCTCACCTGCGCGCCGTGCAACTTGCGGGCCAGGGCCTTTTCCGTCCGCGGTCGGGCGTGGACCACCCACCACTTCCCCTCCGCCAGCGGAGTGGGAGGGGCCCCGAGCAGGTCCTCCGGGAAAACGAACGGCTCCAACGGCAACAGCGGCATGGCATCCTCGTTTCAGGCGAGAGACGAGAATTCTGCGGTCGCCTCAAGCGGCTACGGAAGGTACACCACATTTTCCGGCGCCTGCTCCGCCTCTCGGAGCGCGGGCCGCGCCGTGCGGTAGACGCTGCGCACCGCCTCCACGTCCGGCTCGGCTTCGTTGGCGCTGCGCTCCGCCCGATTGCGCTCCAGCACCGCGCGGAGACGTTGCCTTGTCGCTGGCGGCACGCCCTTGCCGAGGCGCAGCGTCGTCAGCATGCGATTGTTGGCGAGCGCGTCGAGCAGCACGTCGGCGCCTTCGCCGACGCCGTTGCGCGCCAGGTCGAGATGGCGCAGGGGCGGGCCGTGGCGGAGCAACTCGGCCAGTGCCGCCGCGCCGGCGTCGCCGATGCGGTTGGGCCGTTCGCCCAGCACCTCCGTCGAGGGCACGTGCCCCAGTTCGAGCACTTCGAGGGCGGGATGGTCGCGCAGACCGTCGGCCAGCGCCGCGGCGCCCTCCGGGCCCAGGCCGTTGCTCGCCACGCTCAAGGTCCGCAAGGTGCGGTTGGCGCGCAGCCCTTCCGCCAGCGCTACCGCCCCGCTGTCGCCCAGTCGGTTGACGCTCAGGTAGAGGTGGCGCAGCGTGGCGTTGCGGCGCAGCACGTCGGCCAGGAGCTCCCCTTCGCGCGGCCCGAGCCGGTTGCCGCACAGGTAGAGGCGCTCCACCGGCGCGCTGCCGCGCAGGAGCGCCTCGGCGACCAACCGCACGCCTTCGGGGCCAAGGTCGGTGTTGACGAGGTCGAGCGTGCGCAGGCTGCGGTTGTGGCCGAGAAGCTTGGCGACGGCGCGGGCCCCCTCGACGCCGAGTGGGTTGCGCTTGAGCCACAGCCCCTTGATGCCAGGGTGCTCGCGCAGCGACTCGGCCAGGGCGACCGCGCCCTCGGCGGTGATGAAGTTGCAGCCGAGGTAGACGGTGCGGAGCCCGTCGTGGACCGACGCGAGCCCTGCCAGGGCGCGGGCGCCGGCGTCGCCAATGCCGTCGGCGCCCATCAGCACGTGCTGGACGTGGGGGCAGCGGCGAAGCGCCTTGGCGACGGCGCTGGCCCCCTCCGGGCCGATGGCCTGCTTGCACAGGTCGAGCCGGCCGTCGGGCAGGAGCGTCCCGCGTGGGAACGCCAGCGGCTCGGTCGGGAGGCCCCCTTCTTCGAGATGGCGCAGCAGCGGGCCCAGCTCGGCTGGGTCGCAGGATGCCATCACGGGGCCGACGTGACACGTGGTGTCAAAGGCGTGTTGTTCACCCATGGCTCCTCCTCACCACGCGATGGGGCGGTAATCTTTCCAGAACTTGCCGAACTCGTTGGTGCCGGTGCGGACGCCGACGAACACCGGGTCGAGCACTCGCGCCGCCCCATCGATGCTGTCGAGCGGTTCGCGGAAGCCCTCGTCGGCCATGCGCGTCGCCGTTGGGTGCGGGGCCTCGTTGGTCACCCAGCCGGTATCGACGCTGTTCACGTAGATGCCGCGCTTGGCGTAGCGCCCCGCCGAGGTGCGCGTCAGCATGTTGAGGGCCGCCTTGGCCATGTTCGTGTGCGGGTGGCGGCCGGTCTTGTACCCCCCGTTGAAGTGCCCTTCCATCGCCGAGACGTTGACCACGTACTTCGCTCGCTCCGGGTGGCGCAGCAGGAGCGGTTCGAGTTGGCGCAGCAGTACGAACGGCGCCAGGCAGTTGACCGCATGCACCTCCAACAGCTCGCCCAGCTCCACCTCCCCAAGCTCGAGCGCCCAGCTATTGCGGCCGCGCAGGTCGATCTGCTGCCCGTCGCCATCGTAGGCGCCGGGCGGGAAGTGGGCGCCGTCCTGGCCGTCCTCGCCGGGCAAGAGGGGGAACTGCGACAACAAGGCCGGTAAGGGGCCCCACGTGGGCGCTTCGGCAGGAGCGGCTGGTGGGGCGAGGAGCCCTTGGGCGCGGGGCAGGAGATCGACGCCCTCGCCGTCGAGCAGGTGACGGTAGAAGGCGGGCGGCCGGCGCACGGTCTGGGCGGCGTTGTTGATGACGACGTCGAGGCGGTCGAGCGCGTCGCGCAGGCTGGCGCCGAACTGCTCGACGGCGGGGAGATGGCGCAGGTCGATGGCGTGGATGCGCAGGCGATCGCTCCACGCGGCGAAGTCGGGCTCGGCGGCGTAGCGGCGGGCGGCGTCGCGGGGGAAGCGCGTGGTGGCGATCACGGCGGCGCCGGCCCGGAGGAGCATCAAGCCGAGGTGATAGCCGATCTTGACGCGGGCCCCGGTGAGGAGGGCGACGCGCCCGCTCAGGTCGGCGGTTTGCTGGCGCCGGGCGAAGTTGAAGTCGCCGCAGGCGGGGCACAGGCACGCGTAGAAGGGGTGGCGCCGCGCGTAGAGCGCCTTGCAGACGTAGCAGGTGCGCGGCTCGGCAAGCGCGGGCAGGAGTGGGGCAGGCCCGGGGAGCGCGGGGGGGGAGACAGGGCTGCGGATGGCGGCGCCGTCGAGGACCTCCCGGTCGCGTTCCCTGGCCTCGCGCCGGACGTGGTCGCGGCGGGCGCGGAGCAGGCGGGCGGACAGTTCGCCCAGCTCGCCGTAGCGCGGATCGGTGGCGTCGGCCAACTCGGGGCGGCGGGCCAGCGCGCCCAGCACGCGGGCGCAGGCGGCGAGATCGGCGTCGGTCAGCGCGTCGGCGGGTGGTTCGTTCATGCGGCCCTCGCCCGGTGTGCGTCCCGAACGGTGATGGTACGATGGTGGGCGGCCGTTGTCTATCGTGCTCCTTCTCGGGGCGAGGGCCGTCCTCGATAAGAGAGGCCCGCGCCCGGGATTGGTTCTCGCCCTTGTTCGACAGGCGGCCTGCCTATCCAGCCTGAGGGGGAACGTCACGGCTTGGGGAGGCGCCTTCCCAGGGCATTTTGAAAATCGTTTTGAACGCGGCCGCATCCGGAGAGGCGCGTTCTTGGGGGCGCGGCACTGCGCCTTCCCAAGCGAGGGGCCCCTTACACAGTCACGTCGTCCTTGCGAGGCCGTGGGACGAACCCTACCGCGACGTCGTCGATGCGTAGAAACGCCCGCGCTCCTGCCGGCACGACCAGATCGCCCGGCGCCGTTTTCTCCACGACGACCGCCACGCCAACGCCCATCTCAATCTCGGCGGCCCCGCCGTCCTGGCTGCGGAGCTTGCAGCTCAGCGTAGCGTTCTCGTAGCCGCTCGGCCGCTCCGCGAACGCCGGTCGAAGCGCGACCGAAGCAAACTCGCGCATCCCCATCCTCACGTCCTTCCCCAGGTCGCGGTAACCGAACAGCACCAGCCGGCAGGTGAAGTGGCTCAGGAAGGTGCGGTAGTCGGCAGCGCTGCCGCCCCCACAAACGTGGAGCGACACCGTATAGGTGCCCGCGCGCGGGTTGCGCAGTTCCTGCGTCAGCATCGCGCGCGCCCTGTGGGAGATCGTTCCGGCCAGGCACGGCCCCGCCAGCCCGTAGCCGAGCGCGGCGTGACGGTTGCCGGTGCGCGGCAGCGCCGCGGCCCCTGGAGCAGGGCCACGCCGAAGCCGGGCGCCTTGGCGACCCCGGCCAGCGGCGTTGCTTGCCAGCCCTTGAGGCGCTTGCCGGAGCCGACCTGGATCAGAGGCGCGTCGTCCTCGAAGCCCCCATTGAGGAGGAGGGCCTTGCTATAAGCGGGGACCAGCGCGAGGTTGCCGCCGGGGGCGCCGCGCGCCGCCGTGGCCGGCGCCTCGCCGAGCAGCGCGGCGATCGGCTTGCCTGTGGTGACGTGCATCGGCCGGCCGAAGGCGTCGGGGAAGGTGGCGTGGTGGCCGATGCCGAGCAGGTGAACGATGGTGGCCGTCAACTCCTGTGGCTCCATCTTGCCGTCGCGCGGGTAGGCGCCGAGCTTGTCGCTGGAGCCGACGGCACGCCCGCCGCTGATCCCGGCCCCGGCCAGGACGAGGCTGAAGACGTGGCCCCAGTGGTCGCGGCCGCCCTGTGCGTTGATCCGCGGCGTCCGGCCGAACTCGCCGACGGCGACCACCAGCGTCTCCTTCAATAGGCCGCGGCGGTCGAGGTCGTCGAGCAGGGCAGTGAAGCCGACGTCGAAGATCGGGCAGAGCACGTCCTGGAGACGGTCGGCGTTCTGGGCGTGGGTGTCCCACATCGGGTTGGCGACCGCCTCGTCGCCGCCCTCGCGCGGCCAGTTGACGTGGACGAGGCGGGCCCCTGCCTCGATGAGCCGGCGGGCCAGCACCAGCGACTGGCCCCAGCGGTTCAGGCCATAGCGCTCGCGCAGGCGCCGGGGCTCGCGACGCAGCTCGAACGCCTCGCGAGCCTTGCCCGAGGTCAGCAGGCCATACGCCTCCTGGAACTGCCGGTCGTGCTGCCGGAGCGCCGGGCCGCGCTCGAGCCGGTTGAAGTGCTGCTCCATCTGGTCGCGCAGCCGGCGCCGGGACGAGAGGCGCAGCGGCGAGATCTCCGGCGGCAGGGCCAGCCCCTCGACGCGGTAGTCGGGCGTCGAGGGGTCGCCGATGATGCGCTGGGGCTCCCAGCGCTTGCCGAGGAAGCCGGCGGTCTGGCCGGCCGGCATGACGTTGTCGTTGAGGCGCATGACGTCCGGCAGCCAGACCGACGAGAACACCGGCACTTTCTGGCTCGGCTTGAGCATCTTGACCACCGAGCCGAGGTAGGGCCAGTCCGCCGGGCTGATCTGCCGGGACTGCTGCCCGGTGTAGCGCTGACCGGTCAGCACCCAGTAGCCGCTGGCGTCGTGCAGGTCGCTGTGCGTACACATCGACCGGACGATGGCGAGCTTGTCCACGATGGCGGCGGTGCGCGGCAGCAGCTCGCAGATGCGGATGCCGGGGACGTTGGTGGCGATCGGCTTGAACTCGCCGCGGACCTCGGCGGGGGCGTCGGGCTTGGGGTCGAACGTCTCGTGCTGGGAGGGGCCGCCCTGGAGCCAGAGGAAGAGGACGTTCTTGGCCCGGCCGAAGGTGCGGCCCAGCGCCGGCCCGGCGGGGGCGCTGTCGCGCGCCTGGAGCAGCGTCGGCAGCGACAGCCCCAGCGCGCTGAGGCCGCCGATGCGGAGCAGTTCGCGGCGGCTGGTTCCATCCCAGCGCCGGGACGGCAGGTCGTGGAGGGAGAACATGCGCCATCCCCAAGGGGAAACAGGTGAGCTTCCGCAAGTATAGCCGGGCGCGTGCGGGGGCGATAGGGGCCTGTGGCGCAGCCCGTCGGGGCCCCAGCCTGGCCTTGGTGAGGGGAGGCGCCTACCCTGACTCCATCCAGCCCCTCGCGCGGCGCGCGAGGGGCCCCTTCCCGCCCGCAGGAGCAAGCTCGATGACGGCGACGAGACCGACCCCGGCGTGGCCCTTCCCCCTTGCGCTCGGCGCGCTCGTCCTCGCGCTCCTGCCGCGGGCCAGGGCCGAGGAGCCTGCCTTCTCGAAGAAGACGTACACCTACAAGTCGGTCGGGAAGCTGGAGGTTCAGCTCGACGTCCACCGGGCCGAGGACAAGGTCGTTCGGCCGGTGGTGGTCTGGCTCCACGGCGGGGCCCTCATCGTCGGCAGCCGGAGCTCGGTGCCGCGCAACTTGCTCGAACTGTGCCGGAAGGAGGGCTTCGCGCTGGTGTCGTTCGATTACCGGCTGGCGCCCGAGGTGAAGCTGCCGGCCATCCTGGAGGACGTTCGGGATGGCTTCCGCTGGCTGCGCGAGAAGGGGCCGAAGCTGTTGCACGTCGATCTGGATCGCCTGGTCGTGACGGGGGGCTCGGCGGGCGGGTATCTCACCCTGATGACGGGCGTGGAAGTGAAGCCGCGGCCGCGGGCCCTCGTCGCGTACTGGGGCTACGGCGACGTGGACGGCGCCTGGTACACCAAACCTTCCGCGCACTACCGCAAGAGCCCCCTGGTGAGCAAGGAGGAGGCCGACCGGGCGGTGGGAAGCAAGGTGTGGACGGGCACGGCCGGCGCCGTGGGCAGAGCGCGAGGCCGATTCTACCTTTACCTGCGGCAGAACGGGCTGTGGACCAAAGCAGTGACCGGCTTCGACCCGGACCGGGAGCGCCAGAAGCTCGATCCGTACTGCCCGGTCCGCAACGTCGCGCGCGACTACCCGCCCACGCTGCTGGTTCATGGGACCGAGGACACCGACGTGCCCTACGAGCTCTCGGCCGCGATGGCGAAGGAGCTGGCGCGGCACAAGGTCTCCCACGAACTGGTCACCGTGCGCGGGGCCGGCCATGGGCTGTCCGGCGGCGACCCGAAGGCCGTCGCCGAGGCGCACCGGAAGGCCCTGGCGTTCATCCGGCGGCACCTGAAGGGCAAGGAGTAGGTCAGGCGTCAGTCCGCTTTCTTGCTTGGCGTTTCGCGAGCCTTCTAGTTCCCGGAGGAGGCGGCTCGCCGGCTGGCCCGCAGCTTTTTCAGCGACGACCCACCCGTCAGATCGCGCCTCCTCTTCCGCAACAGGCGGCGCAGCTGGGCGTGGAGCGCGGAGAAAGGTTGCAGGTCGGGGGAGCGGAGATCGCGTGCGCCTTGGTGAAGATCGCGCAGCCGCCGGGCGTGCCCGGCCCCAGGCGAGCCCGCCGCGGCGGAGCTCGCGACGTTCATCGCTAGACGGGGACGGTGGGATGGCCCGCGACTTACCGCCCGACCAGCCCCCGCAGGCGCGGGACGAATCGGCTCACCCGCTGGCAGTAGAGGCCGTAGGACGAGCCGTGGCGCTCCGTCAGGTGCCGCTCTTCCTTCTTCGCCTTGAAGTTCAGCAGGGCGACGTGCAGCACCGCGACGAGCAGCATCGGCACGGTCGCGACGACCACGGCCGAGCAGAGCATCAGCAGGATGCTCAGGCTGTAGATCGGGTGGCGCACCCAGCCGAAGAGCCCGCCGGTGACGAGCTCGGTTTGCTGGCCCGGCACGATGGCCATGCTCCAGTTGCGGCCCATCAGCAGCCAGCAGGACAACGTCGCCAGGTACAAAACGACGCCCAGCCCGGCAGCGCCGCAGCGGACGCCGTAAACCGCGGGAACGCTGGAGGCCCAGCCCGGCAGGCTGAACGGGCCGCTATGCAGCGAGGCCGCCAGGAAGGGGAAGCTGTTCCAGGCGAGGAAGACCGGGACCACGCCCAGCCAGAGCCGCTTCTCCCACCGATGGCGGGGGATGACGCCGGCCCCCTGGCCGCAGCGCATCCGCTTGACGAACACCAGCAGGAGGACGGTGCTCCAGTAAGCCCAGATCGTCAAAGCCAGGACGCAGACCGGCCAGTCCTTCGCCACGCTCGCTCCTCCGCTACTGGGCCCCGCCATCCGTTCGGGCAGCAACTTATACCTGTTCCCGGTTGTGGTGTCCAGTCGCCTGAGCGCGTTGCCCAGGGACGGTCGGAGCGGAAGCGAAAGGCGTTGCCGGGTGCTTACCCCACCGGCCGCTGGCCCCACGGCATCGGCATGGTCGGCGCCTTGCGGTGCCGATCCTTGCGCACGTCCCTGGGCCGGTCCTTCCACCACGTCACGAAGCGCACCAGTTGCTTGACGGCCTCCTCGTACGCCTGCCGGCCCTTCTCCGCCGTCGCCAACTCCGCCTCGCCGAGCACGCCCGTCTCGGAGTAACTGCTCGTCCACGAGATCGTC
Organism: Gemmatales bacterium; assembly: GCA_038239195.1. Taxonomy (GTDB): domain Bacteria; phylum Planctomycetota; class Planctomycetia; order Gemmatales; family Gemmataceae; genus JBBSEZ01. The sequence goes on along the minus strand of JBBSEZ010000337.1, from coordinate 2,844 downwards.
GTCGCCGGGCCCGCCGCGAACAGGTCCACCCAGCTGAACGGGCTGGCGTCCTCGTTGAAGCTGATGACGCCGTTCTTGATGAGGTCGCGCCGCACGTTGTCGCCGTCGAGGTAGAGGTAGAGCGAAGTCTCCAGCTCGCAGGCGTGGGCGCACCCGCCGGGGAACTTGCTCTGCCGCCAGCCCGGCAAAAACTCCTTGTCCACGGTCAGCAGGTTCCACCACGCCGCCAGGACGCACTCGGCGTCGGTCTCCAGGTTGGTGCGCCGCGCCACGAGGTCGAGGTTGGGCATGTTGGAGCCGTGGCCGTTGAGCAACACGATCTTCTTGAAGCCGTGGTAGGCCAGCGACTTCGTGACGTCGAGCACGTGGTGCATGAAGTGCTCGAAGTCGTTGTTGATCGTGCCCGGGAAGTCCATCACGTGCCCCGTGTAGCCGTAGGCCACGATCGGCAGCACCAGCATCTTGTCGGGGATCGCCTTGCCGGCGCCCTCGGCGATCCCGCGAGGGCAGACGAGGTCCACGTCGAGCGGCAGGTGCGGGCCGTGCTGCTCGACGGCGCCGCAGGGGAGGATGCAGACCTTGCCCAGGTCGATGGCGTCGTTGATCTCGGGCCAGGTGAGCTTCTCGTAGCGGTACTCGGTCGCGGCGCGGCTCGTCACGGGTGGCTCCTTTCGCTGGTCGAACGTTCGGCAGGTCGTTACGCGGATGTTACTGTAGGGAACGCCCTCCGTGGCGTTTCGATGCTGGCTCCAGAGAATTAGCCACAGATGAACACAGATGCACACGGATAAGACACCAGAGGATTAGAGGATCGGAGGGCTTCTCTGCCCTCGCGCTGCCTTTCTTCCATCCGTGTTCATCTGTGTTCATCTGTGGCTAATTCTCCGAGCGGACCGGAACGCCACGGACGGCGTTCCCCACGGTTGAGGAGGGACTTCGCCCCGACCAGGGGGGAGACGTATGGGCAATCGTCGCCCCTCGTGTATACTACATCCTTGATGGGCTGAACTTCTGTCTGCACGTACGGAGCCTTTGCACATGGGCGAGACCCCTCCCCCCTCGACGCCGCTCTCCGGGGCCCAGATCCTGGTTCAGTGTCTGCTCAATCACGGCGTGGACGTCGTGTTCGCCTATCCCGGCGGCGCCAGCATGCCCATCCACCAGGCGCTGACGCGCGTCAGCGACCGCCTGCGCACCATCCTCCCGCGCCACGAGCAGGGCGGCGGTTTCGCCGCCGAAGGCTACGCCCGCAGCACCGGGCGCGTCGGCGTCTGCCTGGCCACCAGCGGGCCCGGTGCTACTAACTTCGTCACCTGTCTCGCCGACGCCAAGATGGACTCCTGCCCCATCATCGCCATCACCGGGCAGGTCGGCACCGCCGTCATCGGCACCGACGCCTTTCAGGAGACGCCGATCATCGAGGTGTGCCGGGCCATCACCAAACACCACTACCTGATCACGCGCACCGAAGACATCGTGCGCGTGTTCAAGGAGGCCTTCCACATCGCGCTCACCGGCCGGCCGGGGCCGATCATCGTGGACGTGCCCAAGGACGTGCAGCAACGCGAGATCGTCGTCAAGGACTGGTCCCCGCCCATGAACCTGCCCGGCTACCGGCCCGACCTGCGCGCCACCCCGGCCGAACTACGCAAACTGCTCGAGATGGTGCGCGCCAGCTCGCGGCCCATCATCTACGCAGGCGGGGGGATCATCACCAGCGGGGCCGCCCCTTACCTGAAGGCGTTCGCCGAGCGCACTGGCATTCCGGTGGCCCTCACCCTGCACGGCCTGGGCGGGTTTCCCAGCGAGCACTTCCTCTGCCTGCAGATGCTCGGCATGCACGGGACGGTGTACGCCAACTACGCCATCAACGAGGCCGACCTGCTGCTGGCCTTCGGCGTGCGCTTCGACGACCGCGTGACCGGCAAGGTGTCGGAGTTCGCCAAGCACGGCAAGATCGTCCACCTGGACGTCGACCCGTCGGAGATCAACAAGAACAAGGCCGCCCACCTCCCCATCGTCGGCGACGTGTGCCACGCCCTGCAAGGCCTCCTGGCGCTGCTCGACGCTGAGCCGGCCCCGCCCCGCACTGGCGCCTACGTGGAATGGGTGCGGCAGATCGAACAGTGGCGCGAGACCGACCCCCTGCGCTATGCCGACCGCGACGACGCCATCCTGCCGCAGCACGCCATTCATCGGCTGTGGGAGATCTTGCGCGACCGCGGGGCGCTCGAAGACACGATCGTGACCACGGGGGTCGGGCAGCATCAGATGTGGGCGGCCCAGTACTTCCACTTCAACACGCCCCGGCACTGGATCACGAGCGGGGGACTGGGCTCGATGGGCTTTGGCCTGCCGTCGGCGATGGGGGCCCAGGCGGCGCACCCGCTCAAGACGGTGGTGGACATCGACGGCGACGGCAGCTTCCTGATGAACGTCCAGGAACTCGCCTGCTGCTTCACCGAGAAATTGCCGGTCAAGGTGCTGCTGCTGAACAACCAGCACCTCGGCATGGTGGTGCAGTGGGAGGATCGCTTCTTCGAAGGCAACCGCGGCCACACCTACCTCGGCGCCGGTTTCGGCGAGGAGCCGTACCCCGATTTCGTCGCCCTCGCCAAGGGCTTCCGCTGCGGTAGCCGGCGCATCGTGCGCAAGGAAGACCTCGACGGCGCCATCGAGGAGATGCTCGACAGCAAGGGCCCCTACGTGCTCGACGTCATGGTGCCGTATCAGGAGCACGTCCTGCCGATGATCCCGAGCGGGAAGACAGTGCGCGACATCATCAAGGCGTGAGAGGTGGGGACCGAATCGAGGCGAGCGGCGCGGCGTGAGCCCGCCGGTGGG
>JBBSEZ010000336.1:0-11131 GCA_038239195.1 Gemmatales bacterium | reverse complement strand
GGCTGGATTGAATGCCCCCAGGGGAGAGGCCCCCCAGGCGGGTAAGTTCAACCAGAATCTATGCTGCGTGGTCCGCGAGGCACGGCTTCGGCATGGACACGGTCTCTCCGCGCGGACCACGCAGCATAGATTCCATTGCGATCAGCCGCGCGTGGAAACCGGCGAACAGGGCGGCCTCCTCGAGAAACGGGTCCATGCCTGGAAACGGTGACGGCATCACGGCCTCCTTCCCAGCGCCAGTCAGCTGTAGCGGTTGGTTCGGCGTCCAGGCTTCGCGCTCAGGGATTGAAAACGATCTCGCCGACTGGGCCGTCGAAAAGAACCTTCAGACGGTTCAGCACGTCCGGACCGAGGACCCGCTCCTGCGCCGCGAAGTCCCCTTGGAGCTGACAAGGATATTCCTGACCGTCCAGCAACACCCAGATCAAGAAGCCGATCGTCACCGCCATGCCGCCTGCAACCCCGGCGATCACGCCTGGCACACCGACGGCGGGGTCGAGACGAAGTCGTTGACAGTCCGGCCACGGCAGGGTGGTCGTGTCGGCACCCGTGTCAGGGATGACGCGATCCAGGATCACCCCCGGCGATCCGCTCACCGAGCGGAACTCGACGTCGACGATCGGCAGCGCCGTGCCAGGGTAGGAGCTGTCATAGGGATAGCTCGCCCGACGGATGCGATACCACGGCTCGTTCTCATGGCCGACGCGGATCACGTAGGGATGCTGTTGCGAGTGCTGGATGGCAAGGAACACTTCCAACGGGGTGGACGCGGCGACGATGACGGCACCGTCAGCGAACGCGATCCACTGCCCTCGGTACTGAGCGAGAAGCCGGTCGCGCTCGTTCGAGTAGACCGCCTCGTTCTTGCGCCAGTCCGGGTGGATCTGTCGGGCGATCTCGGGGGGCAGCTGATCGGCAAGGCTCTTCATGGGTCACCTCAAGGATACCATATCCTTGCTCCATTCTACGGCCACCCGGCCTTCCCGTCGAGCCACTGCGGTCTGCTGGCCGGGGAAGCGGGTGGCGTTGCCGTCACTCGCTTACCTCAGAACCGTACGTGAAAGTTTCCCTTCCTACGGCTCAAGCCTCGGGCTCGCATGGTTTGTACCACGCCGGTCCAGGGACACTTGCCTTCCGGCAAGACAATGCCCCACGGCGCAAGGGCGCGGCCAACACGCGGACCAGCCTTGCGGCCGATCCTGCACATTACTACCCGAGCGCCACTTCCACGGCCGCGCTGCGAATGCCCGCTTGGCTTGGGGAGGGAGCAGCAGCAAGGTCGTTGCGACCCGCCGACATCTGCTTTGCCTCCTGAGGTAGTTTGTTCGCGGTTCGCGTGCGCCGTCACCCGAGGGAAGTCTGCTCGGTTTCCCGTGGGGTGATGTTGCCTGGAGGCTCAACTCCTATCCGCCCCATTTCAGGGCGGCATTCGCTTGCTCCCTCATCCTCTACCCGCAGTCCCGTCGGCTGGCCTTGCGGTTCGCTTTCCCCCGGAAGGGAGGGCTACGGGCTTACCATGTTCCGCATCGATACCGGAGCGGGTTAGGTCGTGCCTCTGGGCCGGTGGCGCGTCATCTGCGGCAGAGGAACGCTGAAGCCCCTGCACCTGGCCACGTACCTTTTGGTCCAAGCCTGTCAGCACCTTATGCATCCATTCTGGCTTGTCGAACATCACGGCCTTTACGGCACTTCACGTTACGTTGACCATACCGCTCGCTCCTGGCTCCCGACCACCCTGTGATGCTGGCAGTCGCCGTGTCGGCTCGCGCTCTCACGACCGTCTCTGGCGAGAAGGGGCTACGTTGTCCCGCAGGCTTCCCGCCCCGTTGGCGTAGGTGTTACCCAGTCACCGACGACGCACGCTGCGGTAGGAGGATCCTGGCAGAACAGGAGGCTACGTCTCTTGCTTCGTCTTGGCGATGTTTCACACCTCCATTTCAGAGAACAAGATGTAGCAGCTATCGATACGACATCATGTCGCACCAGCGTCTGGTTCGGCTCGACCAGCCTGCTCAGCCGGTGACGCATACTGAAGCTGCTCCTCCTCCCGCACAGAGCAGCCGCGGCAAATGATGTCACCGCAGACCGACCCCTCGAAGTGGATGTACATCGCCTGCCAATCCGGCTGCAGGACACCTCCGCCCTCATCGAAGAAGGAATAGTTGAGGCGTGCCAGCGCCTGGCCTTGATTAGCGGAAGTGAGCGGTTGCCAAGTCACTTCGCCGAGGAAGTAGGGGGCGGCGTCATCAGCGGTCCGGTGGAGGTGGAACGCGAGCAAGTTGACGCAAGTCAGAATGATCGTCCCGTAGGGTGGGACCGAGTCGGTCAGGAACAGTTGCACGGCCCCGCCGTCCGGGCTAAACCGCACTTCGGAGAGTGAGCGGTTGAGAATCTCGCCTCGATCAGTCATGGGGTACTCCTCCCTGGCAGCGGTGGTACGAACTCACCCGTGCTGTGGGTCGGGATGCGGTTGCCTTCGTGGTCGATCCGAGGGTTGTACGGCCGGCCGCCACCTTGGGGGGTGACAGGCGGACCGAGGCGGATGATCTCGCCGTTCGGACGAATTTGGATCTCCCCGCCGCTCGGGTGGCGATAGCGGACGTACCCGCCGGCAGTCGTTCCGTGGTAGTTGTAACCCGCCTGCCTGATTGCGATGTGTGCGTCGGCACGGCTCATCCCGGCCAAGTTAGGTACGCCCGAGGGCTGCGGGGCCGCGCTGGAGTTATGCACAAGTATCCCCGAGTGCCCAACCGCGTAATTGTGCAAGTCTGCGACTTGCAAATTGTAGACCTTCATCTTCGTATGCCGGATCGAGACGTTGGTGACCGGCACCCGGCGGCCGTCGCGGGTGAACAGGATGTCGCCGACCCGCAGGTCGATCGCGTTCACCCACCGGCCGGGGATGGCGGCGTTCGGCTCCTCGGCCGGGCAGTGCTGGGGAATGGGCCGCTTGTCCAGGTCTCCCCCCGATATTACCCAGAACGGGTGCCCGCCAGTCGCCTCGATCGTCTCCCCACCGCTCGGCGACGGACCGGCCGGCCGTGCGAACTGAGGTTGCAGAGGCGGGATGACCGCCTGCTCTCGGGCTGCGGCCACTTCCGCCGGCGTCTGATGAAACACCAGTCGCTCCCCGTTCCGCTCGGCCGGCCGAGGAGGGGTCATCCTCGCCTGAACGGTTGAGAGGCAGCACTTCTTGTACTTCCTGCCACTACCGCAGGGGCACAGGCCGTTGCGGCCGAGTCGCATCGTCTCCATCGCTGCACCTCCTATGGCCTCTGCTCGGTCGGGTAGCCGGGAGGCATTGCTGCTCCCCAGCCCCCTGAGAACCGTACGTGAAACTTACGCTTCATACGGCTCAAGCCTTTACAAACGCCCCTCGCAGGACGCGGCTCGATCCGTCAACTCCTCTTTCGCGCGTGGACCTGTCGGTGGCAGTTCGCGTGCAACAACTCCAAGTTGTCGAACGTGTTCTGGCCGCCTTGACAGCGCCAAATCCGATGGTGGACGTGCCAGGGGTGTTCCTCCACGTAGAGGCTTTGCCCGCACGCCACGCACTTGCCGCCTTGCTCTTTCCATAGGTAGTCGATCCGGCCCCGTTTTGCAAGAGTGTGCGTCCATTTCCAACACTCCCTTTCTTCCAGATACAGTTCCCACGCCGGATCGTACGGGTTGGCGTCACTCCGAATCTTCTGCCAGCGAAACACCTTCACCCCGGCCGCTTTCATCAGCCGGATCGGCCATCCCTTGCCCTTGCTATCTAGGATCACTCCGGTGAACGCCCAATCGCGGTCGCCCGCTTGTTGGAAGTATTTCTTCCTGATCCACCCCCAACTCTTTTTGGAATGGCGCCTCCGACACCATCTCCGTAAGCTCCAGAAAATTCGGTTGTCCACTGCCGCGAAGGTGCGGCTACTCACGGCAAAACGGTGGTACATGGTCCAGCCTTTGATTTGTTGATTGAAACGCCAGATCATCTCCCCTGCCGTCATGCTCCCTGAACTGTCGATGGTTTCCTGGACCTTGGACAGAAACGTTTTAACGCTTCGCTTCGACGGCTTGATGATAACCTTGCCGTTGCGAAGCCGCCGTATCGTTTGCCCAAGGAAATCGAAGCCGTCCTCGACATGCGTGATTCTGGTCTTCTCGTGGGAGAGCTCGAGGCCCCGCTCCTTCAAGAATTGTTCCACGAGAGGTTTGACTTCATACTCGAGGAGGACCTCGGACGTGCCCGTGATCATGAAGTCATCCGCATAGCGAACCAGGTGAACCTTGCACTTCCGGTGCCGGCTGCGCGGCGTGCCAAAGCGCTCCGCCACCAGCCGTTGCAGTCCATCCAACGTTCGATTCGCCAGAGCGGGAGAAATGGTCCCCCCTTGAGGTGTTCCTTCCGTGGTGGCGAATAGGACGTGCTTCTCCAGGTAACCCGCTTTCAGCCACTTCCCAAGCACCGCTCGATCCATGTCGATGTGATCCAGCAACCATCCGTGATTGATGCGATCGTAGCAGGACGTGATGTCTCCTTCGAGGAGCCAGTCGGGACCACGTGTGCCCCGGCCGTGTGGCCCTCGGAGGACTTTATGACACTCGTCCACGGCGTCCGCACAGCACCGCTCCAGTCGAAAGCCATAGGAATGACCGTCGGCCAGAGTTTCCGCAATGGGGTCGAGGCCGAGCAGGTACAATGCCTGCATCGTCCTATCGACCATCGTGGGCATCCCTAATGGGCGGCGCTTGCCGTTGCTCTTGGGAATGTACACTCTGCGGAGCGGTTGCGGTCGATAACCGTGCCGACGCAGAGCATCGAAAGCCGCCGACTTGGCTTCTGGCGTGTTCCAGATTGCTCCGTCCACGCCAGGAGTCTTCGCACCCGAGTTGCTGACAACTCGTAAAATGGCCAGTGCCCGGCCACTGAACGAGTGGGTGAGCAAATAGACCAGCGCTTTGACCTTATGCCATTTGCCCTCCGAACCGCCTTCACGATACGCGCCTGGAGCCGACGAACCGTGCGATAGACCTTCTTCCAGTCGATGGAATGCCAGTCCACCATCGTGTTGGGGGCCGCACCAGCAAGCGTTGCCGCCGCCGACATGTTTGCGTCGCCCCCTCAGGTCGGTTGGCCAGGTTCTCTCGTGAAGAAAGACCACGGGGAAGTCAGCCCGCTTTCGCGTGAAGGCATGTTGGCCGTGGGGGCCTCACCTTCTGTCCGCTCGATTACGGAGCGGCTTTCGCTTGCTCCCCGATCCCACCTCCGCTGTCCCGTGGGCCGCTCTCGCGAGAGGCTTTCCCCTCCTCCTTGGTGTACGAGGCGAGGAGGACAACGGGGTTGCCACGTTTCACCGACGTACCCGAATGGGTTGGGTCGCGTCTCTACGCCGGCGGCTCGACGTCTGCGCCGGGAGAGTTCGGTGCCCCCGGACCTGGCCGCATGCCTTTTGGCCCAAGCGTAACAGCAGCTTGCGCTTGTCCTTTGTGACGACGCCTACGACGCTTCACCTGGGTTGACCCTTGCCACTCCATCCTGGTTCCCGACCACCTTGCTGCTGGCAGTCGCAGTTGCGGCTCGCGCCTTGGCTGCCCTCCCATGGGAGGAGGCTACGTTGTCCCGGGAGCTGATTACCCCGGTAGGATACTGCTGGCAGTACAGCAGGTGCTGTCGGCGCCTTCCAGACACCTCAGCACAGCTACGTCGGCGACCTCGTGTCGCACCCGAACGGGGTAGCTCTCGGGCGTTGGGGGCCTGGATGCCGCTGAGGCTGGGATACCGAAATGGCCCCCAACGTCCCGAGAAGCGGGTTGTTCGGACTTATCCGGCAACTGCTTGGGCGTGTTCGGTCGTACTCGACCGAGACTACTTCTTCGCAGTGGATCTGGGCGCCGCGTCCGGGCACCAGTACGCGAAGAACGCCTCCGGCATCCACTCGTCAGGCAACATGTCCTCGAAGGCAGGTCCCTCGGACCAGTCCCCGGTTTCGATCAGGCGTCGGACCTCCTGGGCGTACTCAGTGGCAATGGCGCGGCGGGCGGTCTCATCACGGGTTCCGCGGAATCGCATCGCCAACGCCCCGAGTTGGCGCGCGACATCGGGTCGCCCAGAGGAGTCGGATGTCATGGGAAGCCTCCTATTTCACAGGCATCGCCCGAACCGGCGGCGCGGGTGGCTCATCCTACCGGGCAGCCCGAGGAACTCGTCCACCCGGCCGGTCAGCAGAGGCAGCCCGAGCCTCTCGATCCAGGTGATGCAGTTACAGTCTCCGTCGCCGTTGGGGAAACCGTACGAATACTGGCTGTTTTGCCTTTCACGTTCAAGGGTGGCGACGAAGAGTTGGAAAGCCGGCTCCGGCAAGAGCACATCGAACGCCTCGACCACCAGGCCGTGCAGGCTCGCCGCCCTGAAAATGCCGGTGTCGTCCGTGACGATGCCGGGGAACGCGTCGCCATTCCGCAAACCGAGCAAGATCTGCCAGGCGGAAAGGCCGCTGGCACCCGGATTGAACCCGGCAATGGTCGTTCCTGCGTCGGTGGAGACGCCGGTATGGCCGGCCAGTAACAGGCACTCGAGCGGTGACGGGCCGGGGCCGCGACCGTTCATCCCATCCACGAGGGCAGCCAACACTCGCGCAACGAACGGTCGGGAGCGATCGCCGAGGAACGCCAGGACGGTGACCGGACGGCAGGGCGGGACGGGGGTCATCGGCGGACATTCTCCAGCCTGTCGAGGCGTTGCTGACGAGATCTTACCCGTGCGGGGCGATCGCTGTCAACTACCGGCGAGAGGCTGTTCGAGTTCGCTGCGGCGTCCTGCTACGTACGGTCTCGCGCCAGGGAGATCACTTCTTGCCGCGCAAGAACATCGCCAGCACCGCTTTGCAGTCACGGATCACCATCGTGTACCTCAAGGAGAGACGAAGCGTGCCGCCGAACGACCCAGCTCACATGCCGGCGGGCTGGAGAGCCGTAGATTTTGTAGTGCCGTCATGCCCGCCGGTCAGGTGCAGCGCCTGGTTCGGCGTCGGCAGACTTGGTCTTGTCCACGCAGATCTCGACATGAAAGTGCATCAGCCTCGCGCCAAGACATCAGCGAAAGCGCTTGCCTCGGGGCAGGCCGACAACCCGTTTGCCACGGCCTCTCTAACCCCGTTCGACAAGTAATGAGGTGGAACCGCCCGCAGGACACGGTAGGCGTTCACACGCACCGAAAGACTCGGGTGCCCAAGCAGCCGTGCCGCATCCTCAGCAAATAGTTCTGGACCGAAATTCTCAGCGATGACCAGAGCGAGAGCCAGATGCTCCTCGTCCATATCTCGGAGCGCGCTATGCAGAGTCGTCAGTTCTCGATCAGAAAGCGTCGCAGTCGGCTCGCACAGCCCCGTCGCCACCATGTAGTCCCACGGCTTGGCATGTTCAAGGAAGGCCATCGCGAGAAACTTTGAGTCCGCCATGAGTGCCTCTCCGATCCTACTTGGTCCACTGAGCCCAAATGACCTTCCCGTTTGCGTCCAATTCTACTATGCCGTAGAGATCCCTGCCATCGACGAAGCGCTTGCCAGCGAGTTCTTGCGCAGCGATGTGCATGTGATGTGCGTAGACTTCGCCATCGATCATCAGCGCGGCATGCTTCCCGGCGACTCCTTTCTTCATGCCGAACCCGGGAGGCGTAACAGCGGCTTTTCCCACGCCCGGAATTTCAGGTGCGACACCGGCTCCCCCTTTTTTCCCGAAGATGGCTTCGTACCCGGCAGCGAACTTGGGGTCTTCGCTCAGCCCCGCCCTGCCCGCGCCGGCCTTCTTGCCCGACGCCTCCCTCGGCCTGACGACGCACTCCGGCCCGTTGTGGACCAGCATCGCGTTCGGGCCGCGCCCGACGAAGTAGTTGTGGAAGTACTCGACCTCGATCCCGAACACCTCGATCAGGCCGGGCACCCGCCGCGCCGCCTCCACCGGCGCGACCACGTTTCCCGCCACGCGGATCATCTCGCCGCGGAACAGCTCGTGCGCGCCGACCCAGCCGCAGCGGCTCTGCGACCAGACCGCGTGGCCCGGCGTGACCCGCACCATCTCCCCCGCCCAGCGGAACTCGACGATCTCGTGCGCGGTGTGCTTGACCCGGCCCACCACTCGGCTCGACCACAAGCCATTCTCGTCGGGCAACGGAGGGACGGGGATATCATAGCGGCGCTGCGGGTTGCCGAGAATGGTGCCGACGCTCCCGTCGGCCATCCGCGCGCTCATGCCGCGGAACAGGTCCAGCACCGCAACGGGCCGGCCGTCGGCCAACTCGAACGCCTCGTCGGCGTCGAACACCATCTTCGCTTCGGCGAAGCCGAACATCTCCGGGTAGGTGTAGGTGACGACGACCTCGGTGACGCCGTCGGGGTTGCCCGCCCGGATCTCCTCGTATTTGGCCTCGACTTGCAACGGCGTCGGCGGCGCGAGCGTGCCGGGCAGGCCCAGTTCGCCGCCGTAGGGTGCCAAGGGCGCGCACAGCAGGCGCGTGCGGCCCACGTCAACGCTGTCGATGGTGACGTTGTCGTCCTGCGGCTGCGCCTCCTGCCGCGACAGCGCCCGGTAGGACGCCTCGCGCTCCTCGAACGGGTCGGGGATGCCGGCATTGGGCTTGCTGAAGTCGGGGAAGGTGCGCGGGTAGCAGCACTTCTTGTACTTCTTGCCACTGCGACAGGGGCACGGATCGTTCCTGCCGAGGCCACCGCGACTCATCGACGACACCGCCTTTCTTCGGTCGGGTAAGGAGGTGAGGTCGCCCTCACCCCCTCCCCTAAGAACTGCACGGGCGCCTTTCGACGCATGCAGCTCAAGCATTGTACAACGTCCCTGCGAGGCACGACCCGGTCCGGCTCCGCCGTCCGACGACACCCCTTCCAGGACGCGGTTGCCCCCATTGGACGTGGGACCAACCTGCGCGTTACTACGGCCGTGCCGACTACCGAGATGACTTCGGTGGCGGAAGCCGCACCAGCAAAGGTCATTGCGACCTCGCCGACATGTCTGCGTCGCTTCCTACGCCGGTTTGCAGACGCCTCACGCCCGACAACACCAGAGGGAAGTCAGCCCGCTTTCGCGTGGGGTGATGTCGCCTCTCGGCTCAACCCCTGTCCACCCCATTACAGGATGGCCTTCGCTTGCTCCCTCCTCCTTTACCCGCAGCCCCATCGGCTCGCCTTGCGGCTCACTTTCCCTCGCGGGAGGGCTACGGGCTTACCACGTTGCGCCGCTGAAACTGCGTGGGTTAGGCCCCGCCTCTACGCCGGTGGCTCGTCATCCGCGTGGGCTGAGTTCGGAGCAGCCCAGCCTGGCCACTTACCTTTTGGTCCAAGCCTGTCAGCACCTTTGGCTTGTCCTTTGTGACGACGCTGACGGCGGTTCACCTCAGTTGACCGTACCACGCGCCCCTGGTCCCCAACCGCCTTGGTGCTGGCAGTCGCAACTTCGGCTCGCGCCTGGGTTGCCATCCCATGGGATGAGGATACGTTGTCCCGAGGGCTTCGCACCCCCCCGTTGCCAGGGACGCACGCCTCGGTAGGGGACTGCTGGCGGAACAGCAGGTGTTGGCACCTCCTCTCGAAGAGCAACACAGTTTCAGCGACACCCTCGTGTCGCACCCTAACGGTCAAGCTCTGCGGCGTTGGGGGCCTGGGATGGCGTCAACTCAGGACAGGCGTAATGGCCCCCAACGTCCGCAGCAGCGGTTTGTTAGGCTCTGCCCTGCCAGATGGCGGGATCACGTTTGCTGTGGAAGACGGCGAGGACTTCCACCCGGTCGGCGTGTGCCCTGTAGAATACGCAGTAGGGGAAGCGGGTCACGACCGCCTTGCGGACGTCACTGAACACGGCCGCGTGCATCAGGGGATTCGCCGAGATCCGATCGAACACCTGCTGGACCCGGGCCACAAAATCGACGCCCAGCCCAGCTCGCTGCCCCTCGTAGTAGTCGAAGGCCTCATCGAACTCGGCCTGGGCCTCGTCACGGAGGACGATCGGGAGGCTCACGGTCGCGCCCTCGCCAGGGCCCGTGCCTTGACGACCTCCCAGGGCGTGACAGCGTCAGGGCGGGCGATGCTATCCGCCAGCCTCCGCTCCAATTCTTTGCGCTGCCCTTCAGAGAGGGGGGCACACTCCACCTCCCGGGCCACGCTCTCCCAGATTGCCTCGGCCAGCGCGAGGCGGTCTTCGGCGCTGAGCCCATCAATCCCGAGTTCTTGCAGCGTCGGACTCATGGCAACACCTCCGGGCGGATGGGGCGACGTCACGAGCATATCACGCAAGCTGTCTCCCGAGCAAGACCCGCAGGCGCGCGAAAGCGTTGAAGTTCCGCCAAACCGGCAGTCGCATGGCGGCCCTGCTGCCGCGATTTGTTACGCCCGTCGGTAGATGCGGACCTGACGGCCTTCCACCGTCTCCGTGGCCGTCCGCCAAGTCTGCGCATCGTCGAACAGCGTCACCCACACGACCATGCCGAAGAGTTGCGACGACCTGCTGCCGAACAGGCGGCTCCATTCATCGCGCCGCGCCCACTTCGGGAGGATCGCGGCCCCCGCCGTTGTGCTGTTAACTTCGGGAAGACCTGCCGTGTGCTTCCGGATTTCGTCCGACAGAGCCGCGATCAGGTCGGGGTGATCCCGTTCGGCCTGCCGGAACACGTCCCAGTGCGGGGCGGCCGGTACGCGGTTGCTGGCACCTTCGATCATGGTCGCCTCCTGAAGCAGGACGGAACAATCCTCGACCGCTCACCGAGCGCACGACGTACACGGCGAGCTGCGCCCACCACTCGGCCCGCCGGACCAGCCGGTGCCCTGGCACTGGATGCACTGGCCCGTCCCCTTGCACTTGAAGCAGGCGCTCTTGCCGTCGATCGACCGCCCGCTGCCGTTGCACACGCTGCACTTCCCAGAAGCTGGAGTTGCCAAACGCAATGGAATCTATGCTGCGTGGTCCGCGCGGAGAGACCGTGTCCATGCCGAAGCCGTGCCCCGCGGACCACGCAGCATAGATTCTGGTTGGACTTACCCGCCTGGGGGGGGCCTCTCCCCTGGGGGCATTCAATCCAGCCTCCCGACTCTCCGCCCGATCCTACCCCACGCCGAGCCCTCCCGCAAGCACTTTCCGCCCGCCCAAG
>JBBSEZ010000335.1:0-11233 GCA_038239195.1 Gemmatales bacterium | reverse complement strand
GCAGCAGCGGCACCAGTTACAGCGATGACCGCGACGGCGGCGGCGGCGGCGGCGACTACGACGCTGACGGCGGTGGCGCGGGCGGCGACGCGGGCGGCGGCGGCGGCGACTGGGGCGGTGGCGGTGGCGATGCCGGCGGCGGTGGTGGAGACTGGGGTGGTGGTGGCGGTGGTGGGGACTTCGGCGGTGGTGGTGGCGGCGGCGACTGGTAAGCCGGTGCCGTGGCCCTCTGCGAAACCGCAAGCGATCTCCCCAGGCGATCGACCTGGGGGCGCTTGCGGTTTCGCGCTCTCGAAGTGCTCGGAGGTCGTGCGATGTGGGCCTCGTTCTGGCGACTGCTGGCCGTTGCCTTTGTGGCGGGGCTGACCGTCAACCCGGCCTCTGCCGCCGCGCCGCGCGCGGAGGTTCACGACGAGGCCCACCTGTTCGGCGCGGGGGCACTCGAGCGAGCGCGGCAGCGCTTGCGGGAAATCGTCGAGGCCCACGACCTCGACGTCGTCATCGAAACGCGCGAGCGCCTCTCGCCCAAGGAGTTGGAGAAGCTCTCGCGCTCCCGCGCCAACGTTCGCAAGGACGCGCATGTCCTCGCCGAGTTGACGCGCCGGCGCGCCGAGGAGATGAAACTCGACGGGCTGCTGGTGATCTATTACAGGGTGCCCGCCGACGTGCTCACCCTTCTGGACGGGGAGCGCCTTCACGTCTCCGTGGTCCTCGAGGGACGATCCCCCGGAGTGCTCGCCCCCCACGACGTCGAGCAGGTCCGCAAGGCCTTCGCCGGGCCCCGCCCGCGCGATTGGCTCCTCCGGCGTAAGGCCAGCCTTCCCGATGAGGCCCTGCTCGCCGGCGTCGAGAAGCTCGACGAGGCGCTGTGGACCAGCGCCAACCGGGGCGTTGTCGATTACCTCACGGTCCCGATCTTCGTCGGCGCGTTCCTCGGCCTGTGGCTCGTGCTCTTCCTGGTCCGCGCTCGCGTGTTGCGCACCGGAGGGGGGCGCCCCCTCGACCTGTCGGCGCAGCGGCCGGCGATGCTTGGCGCCCTGTGCGGCGTCGTGCCGGCGTTCTGGATGTACGACAGGCTGTTCCGCCCCGGCGTGCCGCCGATGACGGACGAAGAGGCGGCCGCGCCGCTGTTCGCCCCGCCGCCTCCCCCGCCGGCCCCGGAACCGCCGTTGCGGGAAGGGGAAGAGAGGCACGCGGAGGGGCCCGAAGGCATCCAGACAGGGGCCCACACGTATTGATTCGATGGGCCGCTCCTCTTCTTCGTTTCTCCCAACGGAGGGAGAGGGGAGCAAGACAGAAGAGATTGAAAATGATCAATTGAAAATTGCAAATCGAAGAGGAGCGGCGACGTTGAGATCGCGCTCGCGCGGGGAGAGGCCGTCGGGGCAATTTTCAATTGATCATTTTCAATCTCTCTTCTTGGGAGAGGGGGCCGTGGTGAGGGAAGAAGCGTAGCCATGAGTTCCTGTCCTTTCTGTCAGAAGCTTGCCGGGCTCGACGGCCTGCCGCCCGAGGACGTGGTCTGGCGCTTCCCGCACAGCGTCGCTCTGCTGGGTGCGTGGCAGCACTATCACGGCTACTGCGTGCTCGTCGCCCGCACCCATGCCACCGAACTGAGTGGGCTGGGGGACGAGGAGCGCCGCGACTATCTGGTCGAGATGTGTTTGCTGGCGCGGGCCATCGAGACGTGCTACCGGCCACACAAGCTCAACTACGAGCTCCTGGGCAATCAGGTGCCGCACCTGCACTGGCACCTTTTCCCGCGCTCGCTCGACGACCCGGACCGGCTCAGCCCGGTGTGGAGGGCGATCGACCGGGCCGAGCGCGACCCCGAGTGGCGGCGCCGGCTGGAAACGGGGCCGCGCGACCGGCCGACGACCGCCGCCGACCTGCGCCGAACGTTGGAGCGAGAGGGGGCACCTCGCGCATGAGCAATCCCCTCCGCATCGGCACGCGCGGCAGCCCGCTGGCTCTCTGGCAGGCGCACCACGTCGCCGCCCTCCTGCGCCCTCTGACGTCGCGGCCCGTCGAGTTGGTGGAGATCGAGACAACGGGCGACCGCGTGCGCGATCAGCCCCTGTCGCAGATCGGTGGCGACGGGCTATTCACCAAGGAGATCCAGAAGGCGCTCCTGGCCCAGAGCGTGGACGTCGCCGTCCACAGCCTCAAGGACTTGCCGACGGCCCCGGTCGAGGGGCTGGTACTCGCCGCGGTGCCGGTGCGAGGGCCGGTCGGCGACGCGTTCGTGTCGCGGAAGTTCGCGCGCTTCGACGACCTGCCGGCCGGCGCCACCGTGGCGACGAGCAGCCTGCGCCGGCGCTCGCAGGCGCTCTGTCGCCGGCCCGACCTGAACCTCGTCAACCTGCGCGGCAATGTCGAGACGCGGCTGCGCAAACTGGACGAGCAGGGGGGCCTCGACGCGATCGTGCTAGCCGAGGCGGGGCTGCTGCGGCTGGAACTGGGGGGGCAGATCACGGAGATCATGGATCGCTCTTGGATGCTCCCGGCCGTCGGGCAGGGGGCGCTCGGGCTGGAGTGCCGGACGGGCGACGAGGAGACGCTGGCGTTGCTGGCCCCTCTCAACGATGGGGCAACGCGCCAGGCGGTGCTGGCGGAGCGCGCCCTGCTGCGCGGGCTGGGCGGCGGGTGTCTGGTGCCGATCGGCGCGCTGGCCGTCGTCGAGGGCGAGCGCCTGACGCTGCGCGGCGCCGTGCTGCCGTCCGACGGTTCGCGGCGCGTGGCCGGCGAGGTGGCGGGGCGTGCCGAGGACGCGGAGGCCCTGGGACAGGCGCTGGCGGAGGAGTTGCTGGCGCAGGGGGCGCGGGCGTTCTTGAGTGCGTAGGCCGACCTACGCCCGCCGCGCCTTGAAGTCGTTGATCAGCCCATTCGTCGAGCTGTCGTGCGCCGTCACTTCGCCCGCGGCGCTCAACTCGGGCAGGATCGCCTTGGCGAGTTGCTTGCCCAACTCGACGCCCCACTGGTCGAACGAGTTGATGCCCCACGTGATGCCCTGCGTGAAGATCTTGTGCTCGTAGAGAGCGATCAACATGCCGAGCGTGCGTGGCGTGACCTTCTGGAAGAGGATCGAGTTGGTCGGCCGGTTGCCCGCGAACGTCTTCTGCGGAATTAGCTTCTCCAACTGCTCGGGCGAGAGCTTGCTCCCCTTGAGTTCGGCGCGCACCTCGTCGGCCGTCTTGCCCTTCATCAGCGCCTCGGTCTGGGCGAAGAAGTTGGACAGCAGGATGGCGTGGTGCTCGCCCATCGGGTTGTGCGTCTCGACGGGGGCGAGGAAGTCGCAGGGAACGAGCTTTGTCCCCTGGTGGATGAGCTGGTAGAAGGCGTGCTGCCCGTTGGTGCCGGGCTCGCCCCAGATGACGGGGCCGGTGGTCCAGGTGCAGGCCTCGCCGTCGCGCGTAACGCTCTTGCCGTTGGACTCCATGTCGCCCTGCTGGAAGTAGGCGGGGAAGCGGTGCATGTACTGGTCGTAGGGCAAGAGGGCGTGCGTCTGGGCGCCGAAGAAGTTGTTGTACCACGTGCCCAACACGCCGAGGATCACGGGCAGGTTCTGCTCCAGGGGCGCCGTGCGGAAGTGCTCGTCCATCAGGTGCCCGCCGGTGAGGAGCTCCTCGAAGTTGTCCATGCCGATGGAGAGGGCGATGGACAGGCCGATGGCCGACCACAGGGAGTAGCGCCCGCCGACCCAGTCCCAGAACTCGAACATGTTGGCGGGGTCGATGCCGAACTTGCGCACCTCCGGCTCGTTGGTCGAGAGCGCCACGAAGTGTTTGGCGACGTGGGCCGGGCCTTTGGCCGACGCAAGGAACCAGTCCTTGGCGCTGTGGGCGTTGGTGAGCGTCTCCTGAGTCGTGAACGTCTTGGAGGCGATGATGAAGAGGGTCGTCTCGGGGCGCACCTCCTCGAGCGCCTCGGCGAGGTGGGTGCCATCGACGTTGGAGACGAAGTGGCAGCGGAGCCCCGGCTGGGCGTAGGGCTTGAGCGCCTCGGTCACCATGACGGGGCCGAGGTCGGACCCGCCGATGCCGATGTTGACGACGTCCGCGACAGGCTCGCCGGTGTAGCCTTTCCATTCGCCGGAGCGCACGCGGTCGGTGAAGGCGCGCATGTGGGCGAGGACGGCGTTGACCTCGGGCATGACGTCCTTGCCATCGACGAGGATGGGCCGGTTGGAGCGATTGCGGAGGGCGACGTGGAGGACGGCCCGGCCCTCGGTGGTGTTGATCTTCTCGCCGGCGAACATCTTGTCGCGCCAGCCGGGAACGTCGGCCTGGCGGGCAAGGTCGAGCAACAGGGAGAGCGTCTTGTCGGTGATGCGGTTCTTGGAGAAATCGAGCAGGACGTCGTGGAAGCGTCGCGAAAACTTGCCGAAGCGCTGCGGATCGTCGCGGAAGAGGTCGCGCATGGCCAGGGGCGCAATCTCCGCGTGGTGGGCAGCGAGGGCTTGCCAGGCGGGCAAACGGGTTGGGTCGGACATGCGGGGCCTCGGTTCGAGGTTGGGGATCGTAGGCCAGGCTTTCCAGCCTGTCTTCGGGTGAGAAAAGACAGGCTGGAAAGCCTGCCCTACGGCTGCGCATCGCGCCATAATGAAGTTGTTCTGTCAAAGCACGCCAACAGGGGCAAGGGGGCGAGGACCGGATGCGACCGCTACGGGGGCACGAAGCGCTGGTTGCAGGCGTGGCGTTCTCGCCGGACGGCTCGCTGCTGGCCTCGGCGAGCGCCGATCATACCGTCAAGCTGTGGGACCTGGCGACGGGCCGAGAGCTCCGCACGCTCGTCGGGCACGGCGACTGGGTCACGAGCGTCGCCTTCTCGCCCGACGGCACGCTCCTGTGCAGCGGGGGGCACGATGGCCACGTTCGTCTGTGGGGCGTGCCTTCCGGGCAAAAGGGGGAGGCGCCCACGGCCCGCCAGGGGGCCGTGCTTTCGGTCGCGTTTTCGGCCGACGGCAAGCGCTTCGCCTGGGGCACCGCCTCCGGCAACGTCCGCGTCTGCTCGCTGGCCCGGCCGGCCCGCGCGAAGTCGAGCGCGACGGCCGGCGCCGACATGATCTTCGTCGTGCGTTTCGCCCCCAAGGGGGCCCTGCTCGCCGCCGGCGGGAGTGGGCCCGCCGTCCAGATTTGGGACGTTCGCACTCCCCAACCTAAACAGGAGCTGGAGCACGGGGGCCAGGGCTGCCGCTGTCTCGCCTACAGCCCCAATGGCCGGGCGCTGGCCCTGGCGCTGGGCCGAGGGGTGGAGGTGTGGGCGCTCGACACGGGGGAGTTACTCGCCGACCTGGCCGACCACGGCGACGTCGTGTCCGCGGTCGCGTACTCGGCCGACGGCCGATTGCTGCTGAGCGGAGGGTGGGACGGCACGGTGCGGCTCTACGACGTCGATCCGGTCCGCGGCGCTCCGCTGAGCTTGCGAGCCTGCCTCGACTGGGGGCTGGGCAAGGTCTTCGACGTGGCGTTGGCGCCGGACGGCATGACGGCGGCGTGCTGCGGCGACGGGGGCGACCGGGTGGTGGTGTGGGACGTGGAGTGAGCGTCAAACGGCCTGCCCGCGCGAACAGCAGCTGTACCATGCGCTCGGAGTCGCGGAGGACCTCCAGGATCGTGGGACCGGCTTTCCAGCCGGTCGAAGGAGCGGCACCGAAACTGCTCAATTGACAGAACGCCCGATCGCACGGTATAGTCGTTGTGTCAAGCGTCGGCGTCGCGGCCGTTGCGGCCTTCATGTCTATTGAGGCTCGAGAAGACCGGCCGCGACCTTGCCCACCCCGTTCGTGCGTCCACCGAACGCAGGCCGGTCATCGCGGCAAGACGAGCACCGAGTCATCTGGAGGGGGCGGGCCGAGCAACCCCAGTCGTCCGAAAGGGTTGCTCCCAATACCCGCGCAAGCCAGCCATGTCTCAGCCACGATCCGACAACCTCGGCAGCAAGGTGCGCCCTCGCCTTGCCCTCCCCCCCGAAGAGGCTTCCGTCGAGCCCCTCGACGATGCCCTTGGCGGGAGCCTCGAACCGACCGACGACACCCCCACCATCATTTCGCGCCATGCGCCGCGTCCGGGGCCGGGCACGCTCGATGAGAACTTCGGCTCCCTGCGCGGGCGGCGCCTTGCCCACTTCGAGCTGATCGAGCCCATCGGCGTCGGCGGCATGGCGGCCGTGCTGCGGGCCCGC
This sequence comes from Gemmatales bacterium, assembly GCA_038239195.1. Classification (GTDB taxonomy): domain Bacteria; phylum Planctomycetota; class Planctomycetia; order Gemmatales; family Gemmataceae; genus JBBSEZ01. The sequence goes on along the minus strand of JBBSEZ010000335.1, from coordinate 5,050 downwards.
GACACCCAGCTCGACCGCATCGTGGCGCTCAAGATCCTGCCGCCCGAGATGGCGGCCGACCCCGAGAACGTGCGCCGCTTCCACCAGGAGGCCCGCAGCGCCGCCAAGCTCGACCACGAGAACATCGCCCGGGTGTTCTTCTGCGGCGAGGACCAACGGTTGCACTTTATCGCCTTCGAGTTCGTCGAGGGCGATAACCTGCGCACCATCCTCGAACGGCGCGCCCGCCTGCCCGTCGGCGAGGCGCTGCACTACGTGCTCCAGGTCTCCGCCGGGCTGGCTCACGCCTCGCGGCGCGGCGTGGTTCACCGCGACATCAAGCCGTCCAACATCATCATCACGCCCAACGGCCGGGCCAAACTGGTGGACATGGGCCTGGCCCGCAGCCTGGGGCCGCAGGCCGAGGCCGACCTCACGCAGTCCGGCGTCACCCTCGGCACGTTCGACTACATCTCGCCCGAACAGGCCCTCGAGCCGCGCGACGCCGACGTGCGCAGCGACATCTACTCGCTCGGCTGCACCTTCTACCACGTGCTCACCGGCCGGCCCCCCGTCCCCGAGGGGACCGCCGCCAAGAAGCTCCACCACCACCAGCACGTCAAGCCGATCGACCCCCGCCATCTCGTGCCGGGCCTGCCCGACGACGTGGCCGTGGTCCTCGACCGGATGATCGCCAAGCAGCCCAAGGACCGCTACTCCTCGCCCGAACTGCTCGTCCACGACCTGTATATCGCGGCCAAGAAGATCGGCGCCGTCCCCGAAGTGGGGGACGGGCTCCTCTCCGTCGAGGCAGAACTGCCCACCCGGCCCGTCGGCCGGCCGTTCCTGCTGGCGGGCCTGGCCGTCGCGGCCGTCGTCGGCCTCATCCTGGTGCTCGGTCAAACGGCGGGGCCCGCGCCGCGCAACGCGCTTCCCGGCGCGCCGAACGAGGGCGACGCCACCGCCAGGGCCGTCCGCGCCGGCCCGCCCGGCTCGTTCGTCCCCACGCCGCGCGAAGGCCCGCGCCCGCCCCTCGTCCAGCCCGGCAAGGGCGTCGCCGTCTACAAATCGCCCGAGGACCGGTCCCAACGCACCCTGGCCCACCTGCTCGACTGGCTCCATCACAATCGCGGCGCGGAACGCATCGAGTTGCACCTGGCCGGCGACCTCGATCTGTCGGGGCCCCGCGAGAGCGAGGGCATGGAGAGAGACGGGGCCGAGCTCGGCGTACACGTGCGCGCCAGGAACGTCATCATCAAGCCGCTGACCGGCGAGAAGGCCCCGACCCTGCGCTTCACCTACGACGGCAAGGACAGCCGGCCGCGCGTGGCCCTCACCATCCTGAGCGACGAATCGACGGTGAGCGGGGTGCGTTTCGTCGTCGATGCCCTCGCCTCCGACACGGCGATGGCCGGCCTGCTGGTCCGGGGCGGGCGCAAGCACCGCGTCGAGGGCTGCGAGTTCATCCAGGCCCGCCCGTCGTTCAAGGACGAGGAGAAGGGCCGTCTCGCCTCGGTGGTGATCGAAGCAGGTGGATTGCGCCCGGAATTGACGCTGAGCGAGTGCTGCTTCCTCGGCTTCGGCAGTCTCGAAGGTGGGCCGAGCGAACTGGTCCTCAAGGGCGTCGATCCGGGTGGCCAGGACGCCGTGGTGCGCCGCGGCCCCGCGTTTGTCACCGCGGAGAGTTGCGCCTTCGGCCCCCACTCCTCGGTGTTCCGCCTCGAAAGCGGGACCGGCGAAGGGGAAGAGGCGGTCGTGTTGAACGTGCGCGATTGTTCGGTGCTGGGGGCCCGGCGCTCGACGGTGTTCGACGTGCCGGCGGGGGCCCGCGCAAAGATCGACGTGGCCCGCTCGCTGATCTCGCGCTGGGGCGAGACGGGCGGGGGAGGCGCCGTGGAGGGCGGCAGCGCCGTCCTGGTGCGCCAGGCCGAGGCCGGCAACGCGGTGACCTACCGCGGGCACGGCAACCGCTACCACAACCTCGACGGCTACTGGGCGGTCGGCGACGGCTGGCAGGAGGCGACCTGGCGCGCGCATCAGCGCAAGGTGGGCGGCGGCGACGACTCGCGCGTGCTGGTCAGCCATCCGTGGAAGGTGCCGAGCGATTGGCAGATAGGCCTGCTCGAACAGCGCAAGGCGCAGGCGTTCGCGCTCAACGAACAGTTGAGCGCTCTGCGTACCGTGGACGGGCTCGCGGAGAGGCTGGTCGGCGTGCAGGGGCTGCTCAAAGGGCGCGTGGCGCCCTTGCGGTTGGCGCCGGTCGACGAGAAGGCCGAGGCCCGGGTGCGCCGCTATCTCGTCGTGGGCGCCGGGGAGGGCGACAGCCTCAACGGAACGTATGCCGGCCTGCCCGAGGCCGTGCTGGCGGCCCGGGCGGGCGACGTGCTGTTGGTGCGCCAGGATGGGCAAGTGAAGGTCGATTCGATCGCGCTGAACAAGAAGGGGATGGGCGACCTGACCATCCGCCCCTACCGCTACCACCGCCCGGTGTTGACCCTGGGCGATGCCACCGAGACGGAGGCGGCGCTCTTCCGCCTGCACGACGGCAAGTTGCGGCTGGAGGGCCTGGAGTTTCGCCTCAAGCCGCTCCGGGAAGGCTTCAAGTCGCAGGTCGTCGTGGCACTGGTCGGCAACGGCGATTGTGCCATGAAGGACTGCGTGGTCACGCTCGACCGCGGCGGTCAGGACGCGAACCTGGCCGTGGCGACGTTGGCCGAGGTGGGCAAGGCGATGAAGATGGACACAACACCAGCCCGCACGCCCGAGCAGGGCCCTTGTCTGACGCTGGACGGCTGCTTCGTGCGCGGCGAGGGCGACCTGCTCTGGGGCCGGGCCGGTCGGCCTGGCCAGTTCGACGCGAAGGGCTCGCTGGTGGCCCTGAGCGGTTCGCTCTACAACGTCGAGGTGCCGGAGGACGCGGCGCCCGTCGGGCCCAACCTTTCCGTCGTCCTCAACCTGACGCGCACGACGACCTACCTGGGCGGACACCTGCTGCGCCTGGGGGCGGGCAAGGACCTCAAGGGGCTCGTGCCGATCGACTGCAAGCCGGTCGGCTCCCTGTTCTTGCCGGCAACGAGCGGGAGGACGCTGGTCCACCTGGACGGGCCCGAGACGGAGGAGAAAGCCCTGGGCGAGAAGTTGAAGTGGGTCGGCGAGAAGAACGCCTATGGCGCCTTCACGTGGGCCTTCGACCAGCAGCCGCGGGGCGACGAGATGGCGATGGGGCGCCCGATGACGATGGAGACGTGGAAGCGCTTCACGCGCGAGGAGACGACCAGCCAGTTCGGCGTGAAGCTGGACGCTGTCCCTCCCGCGGAGCCCGCCTACGCGCGACTGCTGCCGTCACAGTTCGTCCTGCCTGCAACGCTGAAAGGGGTGGGGGCCGACCTTCCCGCGCTGGCGAAGTTGCCGCGCCGCCCGGTCGAGGCGCCGCGCTGAGGCGCGAGCCTGCCCAATGTAGTCCGCCGCTCCGCGACGGAGTCGCGGACTACATTGACGCGACCCTACTTCACCCGGCGAAACGTCTGCCCCACGAACTGGAGCGTCGTGACGTTGCCGTCTTCGTCAAGGGCGAACGTCGCGCTCTCCCGGCTGAGGGCTCGGCGGGCCACGTCCTTCTGCAACGGGACGGCGAAGGTGTTGTAGTGCCAGTGGCGCAGCGGCACCTTGAAACTGCTCCAATTCAACTCCAGCTCCTTGCCGACGACCTCGACCTCGGCGGTGCCGTAGGCCGGGCCGCGATACGTCCCCTTGTAAGCAGCCAGCTCCCGCGTCGGGGAGGTGCCCGTCTTGCGCGCCGCCACCTTCTTGGCCTCCTCGCGCTCCAACTTTGCCCGCGCCTGTTTGACCTCGGCGGCGAAGTGAGCGTGCCAGTCCTTCTTGGGCAGGCCGAGCAGATGGTCGATGACCAAAAGGGAGGTCGCCTCGAGCACGGCACTTTCCTCGACGTTGGCGAGCAGCGCGACGCCGATCTTCTTGCGCGGCAGCAGAACGATGCGGGCCCGGAAGCCGTCGTTGGCCCCGCCGTGTTGGAGGACGTGCTGGCCGCGGTAGTCGTGGACCTGCCAGCCCAGGCCGTAACTCGCCTGGGTGATCTCCAGGGCGCGGGCTCGCGCGGGGGGGAGGGGCATCACCACCTGGGGCGCATGCATCTCGGCGAGGGCGTCGGCGGAGACGATGCGCTTCCCGTTGAAGGTCCCGCCGTTGAGGTGGAGGCGCAGCCAGCCCGTCAGGTCGCGGGCGCTGGCCTTCATCGAGCCGGAGGCGCGCACTTGCTTCTCGTCGGGATACCAGTCGATCGGCTCGGGGGCGCCCTTGTCGCTCGGACGGTGCGGGGTGGCGTGGTCGGGGGCCTTGCGCGCCGCCGTGTCGGTGAAAACGGCGCCCTTCATGCCCAGCGGCACGAACAGGCGCTTGCGCACGAGCTCGTTCCACGGCTCGCCGCCGGCCGAGGTTATCGCCAGCCCAGCTGCGACGTAGCCGAGGTTGTTGTACTCGTAGCGGCTGCGGAACGAGGAGGCCGGCTCCAAGAAGGCCATCCGGCGCACGCTCTCCTCGAGCGACCATGGGGCGCGATACCAGAGAAGATCGTGACGCGCCAGGCCGAAGCGGTGGCACAGGAGGTCGCGCAAGGTCACGTCGCGGTCGGCCAGCGGGCTCGCGAGCCGGAAGCCGCGCACGTGCTTGCGCACGGGGTCGTCCCAATCGATCTTGCCCTCATCGAGGAGGAGGGCCAGCGCCATCGCGGCGAACGCCTTGGTGCAGGAGCCGAGGGCAAAAACGGTGTCGGGGGTGACGGGGGCCGGCGCGCCCTGCCGCCGCACGCCGGCGCCCTTGAGGAAGATCACCTCGTCGTCGCGGACCACGGCAATCGCGAGGCCCGGCGCCCGCCAGGCCTTGAGTGCCTGGGCGAGAATGGCGTCGAGGCCCTCAACGGCGCGTTCCGGGGCGCCCCCTTTTTTCGGGAGGTCCGTCTTCTCTCTTGCTCCCCTCTCCCCCGAGTGCAGGGAGAGGGGAGCGTAGGGTGGGCCGAGTCTTCGAGCCCCACGCGGGTGAGGGGCGGCGTGGGCCT
>JBBSEZ010000334.1:0-11233 GCA_038239195.1 Gemmatales bacterium | reverse complement strand
GGGGGGGGCCGCGGCCCCCCCCCCCCCGGGGGGCCCGGGGCCCCGCGGGGGGGGCGGGGCGCCCCCCCGCTGCGGGGCCCCCCCCAACGGGGGGGCCAAAACGCCCCGCTCGCCGGGCTTTGGGGGGGGCGGGAAAACTCGGCTCGACGGGGCAGACTGGACGGGATAAGCTCCGCCGTTCGTTCCGCACGACAGGAGAACAGGGATGTACACCACTGTCGCAAGTTCCTCTTCCTCGACCACCGCCCACGCCGACTACCTGGGGCGGAAGTACTTCCCCGAACTGGATGGCTTGCGCGCCATCTCCGTCTTGCTCGTCGTCACCGCGCATCTGTACGACCGGGGCGCCGACTGGAGCTGCCTGGCGGGCCACCGCGGGGTCGTGCTCTTCTTTGTCCTGAGCGGCTACCTGATCACCACGCTGGCCCTGCGCGAGGAGGCCGTGCGCGGGCGGGTGTCCCTGGCGGCGTTCTACGTGCGCCGCTCCTGTCGCATCGTGCCTCTGTATTACCTCACCCTGGCCCTGTACTGCCTGCTGATCTTCGGGCTCGGCCTGAGCCCCCACCAGGGGAAGTCGCTGGCCGAGGCGCTGCCGTATTACCTGTTGTACCTCCAGGAAGTGCCTTATTGCATCCTGAAGGCGCTGGGCGATCCGACGGGGCGCGACGTGATGTTCGGCCATAGTTGGACGCTCGGCGTGGAGGAGAAGTTCTACCTCCTCTGGCCGCTGCTCGCGTTCGTGTTCTGGCGCGGAAACGCCCGCCGCCGGCTCTGGGGCACCGCCGCCCTGCTCGTGCCCCTCGCCGTGGCCCCGATCTTCCTCTCGGACCTCGGCCCGGTGCCCAAGGTCGTCGGGCGCCTGCTGATCAGTTACTACTCGCTGGTGGCCGGCTGCTTGCTCGCGTTCCTTCTGCACGACCCGATCTGGTTCGCGCGCCTGCGCCGGCTGGGCGGTGCGGGCTGGACGGCGGCCGTCCTGCTGGTCTTCCTGGCGGCCCACTTCGCCACGCCCTGGGCCACCTGGGGCCACCTTCTGGACGTCGTATACACGCTCGCCGTGACGGCGCTGCTGGTTTGCGTCTTGCTCGGCGAGGGCCCGCTCCAGCGCGGGCTGCGCTGCGGGCCGTTGACGTTCGTCGGACGGCTGTCCTACGGCATCTACCTGATCCACATGCTGTGCCTGTACGCCACCTACCGAGTGGTCCCGGCGTCGGAGCTGGGCTGGCCGGGGAAGGTGCTGGCGTTTGTCATGACGAGCGGCCTGAGCATCGCCGCGGCCTGGGTGCTGAAGGTCGCCCTCGAACAACCCTGCATCGACCTGGGGCGGCGCTGGTCGCGCTGGATCACCGAGCGGCCCGCCCGGAAGGAAGCGCCCCCGGCGGCCGATCAGGGGGGCCCCGAGCCGAGGCCGGCGCCCGGCGTTCCCGCTTTCGCCACCGCCCAGGTTCCCGGTGCGTGAGGCCAGCCACTCTTCAACACGGAGGTCGGATTCGATGAGCACGAGCTATCTTGGCGGCATCTGGCAGCGCGGCCCGGCGGAGCGCCCGCGGCGCGGCGGCGCGCCGCCCTCGCCCGGCTCCGTCGAGGAGGACTGGGGCTGGATGGGCGGGCGCGCCGAGCTGTTCGTGCGCGGGGCCCCGGCCTGCTCCCGGCTGTTCACGTGGGACTCGCTGGCCATCCTGGTGCGCGGCTACGCGCGGCCGCGGGGCTCGTCGTGCGCGCTCGATCTGGAGCGCGTCGCCGAGGAAGTGCGCTGCCATTACCTCGAGTCCGGCACCCTGGCGGTGGACGACCTGGACGGCAGCTTCACCCTGGCGCTTCTGGACGGTCAGGCCGAGCGGGTACTGCTCTACCGCAACCTCATCGGCTCCGGCCCGACCTACTACCACGCCGGCCACGACGGGCTGCTGTTCGCGAGCAACCTCGCCGAATTGACCGACGTGGGCGGCGCCCTTCAGCCCAACCGCGACGCGCTGCCGCCGTTCTTCCTCTTCCGCTGCGTCCCCGGGCGCGAGACGCTCTTTGCCGACTTCTACCGCCTGCTCCCCGGCGAGCAGGTGAGCTGGGACGCGCGCGGGCTGCGGCGCGCCCAGCGGCACACCTTCGCCGACCTGAAGGCGGACGGCCCCCCCGACGCCGAGAGCGCACTCGAAAGGCTCGAAGCGACCATGAAGGCCATCCTCGTCGATTGCGCCGCGCTGCGGCCCGGGGCGGCCAACCTGCTCTCGGGGGGGGTCGATAGCTCCTACATCCAGTCGGTGTGGAACCGCCGCGTGGCCGCGGAGGAGCTCCCGCCGAGCTTCTCGATCAGCGTCGATCACCCCTCCACCTGGATGGACACCGATTACGCCATCACCGCCAGCCAGGCGCTCGGCACGCGGCACGCGCTGGCCCCGGCCAGCGGGCCCTACGCCAACTACCTGCTCGACGCCCTGGGCGCCACGGCGGAGCCGCTCAACCACGTGCAAAGCGCCTACTTCGGGCACCTGGCGCGGGCGATGCGCGCCCGCGGCGCCAGCGCGGGGCTGTGCGGCGAGGGGGCCGACAGCCTGTTCGGCGTCGGCCTGGGCAATCGCATCCAGAACGCCGGCGTCGTGAAGAGGCTCCTGCCTCTGCGCGGGCTGCGCCGCCTGGCGGCGGCGGCCAGCGGGATGGCCGGCTGGTCGCTGCTGGCGGCCACCTGCCGCCTGGCCGACCGGCTCGGCGACTTGACGGACCTGGAACATCCGGTGAATCGGGTCGCCGCCTTCGCCGACTGGCCCGCCGTCGAGGCCTGCTTCGGGGCGCGCGGGGTGGCGTCGGCGTCCGAAGGGCGGCGCGGGCTGCTCGACCTCTACGCCGTCCCCGACAATCCGATGGACCAGTTGCACGCAACGGGCTTTTTGGGCGAGGCGATGGACAGCGCCGGGCTGTGGACGACGCTGTTCAACGGCGCCGGCATCGACCTGCTCTGCCCGTTCCTCGACTCGCGCATGCTGCGCTTCGCGCTCAACCTGCCGGCGAACCTGCGCTACCCGTTCCGCCGGCCGAAGGGCCTGCTCAAGCGCGCTCTGGCGCAGCACGCGCCGGAGAAGCTGGCCACGCGCGTGAAGCTGGGCTTCGGCCAGCCGATCTTCGAGTGGCTAGCGCCGGGCGGGGCGCTGGCGCCGCTCGTCGAGGCGATCGCGCCGTACGACTTCGTGGACGCCCCGACGCTGCGGCGCGTGCGCGAGAGGCCGACGTGGTTCCTCTACAGCCTCCTGTGCTACGACACCTGGCACAAGATGTTCATCGAGCGCTCGCTGTCCCGCCCGGCGGGCGCGATGCCGGCGCGGCGCGCGGAGGGGGCGCCGTTGGTGCGGGCGCGATAGGGGCGAGCCCACAGGATGGGGGCCTTCACCCGAATGAGGGGGGAAGGCCCACGTCCGCAGCGGAGGGCTTGGTAGACAGGGAAAAGGACTCACCGCTTCAAGACGGCCAGGAACTGCTCGAAGGTGAAGGCCCGAACCGCCTCCCAGAACCAGTCGTCCAGCAAGGCCAGGCTTTCCTGCTCGTTGACCAGTCGCGTGACTTCGCCGGGGACCTGGCCGGGGAACCGGCCTTCGAGGAGATCGAGCAGTTTCTGGCGGGAAGCCTCCAGCCTTCCTTCCGCCCTGCCTTTGCTCATCCATTCGTTGACCACCTGCGACTCGGTCATCTCAAAGCCCTCCAGACCACGCTTCCAGGCGGGCACGCGCCCGACCAACTCCGCGAACACCAGGGCGATGCCGACCAGGTTGCCTCGCATCCGCCGATCCGCCACCCTGGCCGACACAACTTCCTTCCAACGGGCGATGATCGTCTCTTCGCCGCCCCCGGCCATCAGCGGCAGCCAGAACAGCATGCCCCAGGAGAGCTGCCCGGCCGCGACCGCTTCCAGCACCCGCCCCGCGTCGTCCTCCACCACGTTCCAGACGCGCGCCCCGTGCCGTGTCCCCGAGCCATCGGGCAGGGTCATGTCCAGCACGTCTTCCGGACAGCGGCCCTGGAGGTAGACCAGGCCGGCCATCACCTTGTATTTGCCCTTGCGGTCTTCGCCGTGCCGAACGCGGGCCCGCAGGATGGCGACCTCCTCCAGGGTCACGTCGAGCTTGTCGGCATCTACCCGGGCCTGGAACTCGAGCACCATCAGCCAGGGATTGTCCGGCGTGCCCGGGTCGGTCAGGGCCGCGACCAGGTCGGCGGTGCGATCCGCCCCTCCAGGAAGCGGGAGCGCGCGGGTGTCCAGCCAGTCGCGGAACGACAGCGTCAAGCCCGAGGCGGCCAGCAGGCGAGACGGCACAACCTCCGCGTCCGCCTGGGAGGCGAACCTGGCGGCCTGGTCGAAGACGCCCATGTCTGGTCCTCCGGCGTTCGTTCGTCCGCCTGCTGCCGCAACGCCGTCATCGTACCATTTCGCACAGGCCGAACGAACGCCAACCGCCCGACGACGCCCCGGGTGGTGCCAGATTTCCGGGGGCGCTGCTCGCCAAGCCGCAAGCGGCGAACTTCGCGGGCCCGCCGCTTGCGGCTTAGCGGGGCGCTCCCGGCCCCCCGACCTGGCAAAGTCGGGGTTGCACGCAAGCTGCCGGTTCTGGTAAATCCTCAGTTAGCAACAACCTGACGCTGGAACTCGAAAAGGACTTCGAGACATGCAACCACCCTCTCAGGGACGTAGGGCCGCGCTCCTGCTCCTCCTTCTCGCCGCAGCCTGCCTGCTGCTTCCCTCCGCGCTGCTTCTGAGCCTGGCCGCGCTGCCGCGAGACGTCGCCGCGGACGTGCTGCGCGGCCTGGGTGGCCGGGCCTTCTTCAACGAGTACGGCTCGCGCGTGCTCGCCCGTCTCACCCTCCCCAACCTGGCCCCGCTCCTCGCGGCCCTGCCGACCGGCCTCCTTCTCGTCTGGCAGCGCCAGCGGCTGGCGACCTTCCTGATGGGGCTGGCGCCCGAGCTGCGGCGCGATGGCGCGAGCCTGTGGGGCGCCCTGGCCCTCGCGCGGGCGGAGCGCTGGACGATGGCGGGGGTGTTCGGCTGCCTCGCGCTGGGCGGTGCCCTCCGCCTGGCCTTCCTTTTCCAGCCGATGCGCTACGACGAGGCGTCCACCTACGCAATGTTCGCGCCGTCGGCCCTGACGGCCATCTCGCAGTACCAATACCCCAACAACCACGTCTTTCACACCCTGCTCGTCCACGTCAGCGCCCGGCTGTTCGGCGACGCCCCGTGGGCGCTCCGCCTCCCCGCTTTCTTTGCCGGCGTGCTCCTCATCCCCGCGGTCTACCTCCTCGGCCGGCTGCTCTACAACCCGGCGACGGGCTGGACCGCGGCGGGGCTCGTCGCGGGGTCGTCGTCCCTGGTGGAGTATTCGACCAACGCGCGCGGCTACGCGGTCGGGGCGCTGCTGATCGTCCTTCAAGCCGCCCTGGGCGCTGCGCTGCTGCGTCGCCACAGCGTGCTGGCCTGGGCCGCGTTTGCCGGCGCCGCCGCCCTGGCCGCGTGGACCGTGCCAACCATGGTCCTGGGCACGGCGTCCGTCGTTCTCTGGCTGGCGGCCTGTGCCCTCGCCCGCGGCGTGGCGCCCGAGTACCGCGGCACCTTCTGGCGCTGGCTGGCCGGCTCCTGCGCTGTGGCCGGGGGCCTCACCCTCCTGCTATACGCCCCCGTGATCGTGGTGAGCGGGCCGGCCTCGCTGTTCAGCAATCGGTTTGTCCGGCCGCTGGGCTGGGGCGAGTGGGGGGGCGCGCTGCCGGCCTCGCTGGCCTCGACCTGGGGGCAGTGGAACCGCGACCTTGCGCCCAGCGGTTTCCTGCTGGCGGCCGGCTTCCTGGCGGGGCTGGCGCTCCACCGCCGCACGGGGCGCCAGGGCATGCCCCTGGCCTTGCTGACGGTCCTGGCGTGCGCACTGTTCGCCGTGGCGCGGCGCGTCGCGCCGCCGGAGCGCGTCTGGCTGTTCGTCCTCCCACTCTACCTGCTGACCGCCGCGGCCGGGCTGGTCGCCTTCGTCCGCCTGTTCCCCGTCAAGATGCGGAGCGGGCTCGGCGCTGGGGGCGCGAGCCTGGTGCTGCTCGCCGGGCTCCAAACGCTCCTTTCCGGATCGGTTTTGAGCTCGACCGACACGGGGACGCTGCGCGATGCTCCCCAGGTGGTGGAGGTGCTCCGGGAGCGGCTCCGCCCGGGCGACCGCGTGGTGGCGGCCTGCCCCTCCGACGCGGTGCTGGAGTATTACTTCCGCCGTCGCGGCATCCCGACTGCCCACCTGAGCATGGCCGGGCCTTCGGGCCTCCCCGAGGGCGGCCGCGTGTTCCTGATCGTCAACAAGGCGCACGGGCAGACGCTCGCCGCCCTGGAGGCGCGCGCCCGCCGGGAGCAAGTCGTCGATCGGGGCTCGGTGCGGTTGGTTCACGCCAGCGACTCGGCCGCGGTTTACGAAATGGCGCCCCGGGCCGCCGGGCGCCCCGCGCGGGAGAGCGCGACCGCGAACGTCCCTGGTCCTCAATCGGCTGGCCCCCGCTAAGGCGACGGGCAGGAGTTGGTTTGCTGTAAGACGGCTCGGGAGGGCCGTCCTACAAGCTCACGGACGGCTCGGGAGGGCCGTCCTACAAGCTCAGGGCCTCGGCTTTCATTCGGAGGATGACACCATGCTCGACGTCCGCCGTTTCCTGGTCCCCGCCGCGATCGCACTGGTTTGCGGGCTGCACCTGGCGACCCTGCGGGGGGGGCACGAATGGGGCGACGACTTCAGCCTCTACGTCGCCCACGCCCGCAACCTCGCCGAGGGCAGCCCCTACGCCGACACCGGATACGTTTACAACCCCCATTACCCCCATCTTTCGCCGCGAAGCTACCCGCCCATCTTCCCGGTGCTGCTGGCGCCGGTGTATGCCGTCTTTGGCCTCGACCTCCAGGCGATGAAGGTGGCGAGCGTGCTGACGTTCGGCGCCTTCCTCGGGGTGCTGGCGCTGGTCCTGGGCCGCCGGTTGCCCACGCCTTACGTCGTCGCGTGTCTCCTCGTCGTCGGGCTCAACCCCTTCGTCTGGCAGCACAAGGATCGGCTCCTGTCGGAGTTCCCGTTTCTCCTGTTCGCCTACCTGTCGCTCTACTTGATGGAGCGCGCCTATGACCCGCCCGGCCGCCTGAGGCCCTGGGCGTGGGGGGCCCTGGCAGGCCTGACCGCCTACCTCGCCTTCGGCACGCGCACGGTCGGCATCGTGCTTGTCCCCGCCCTGTTTGCCTACGAACTGTATCGCTTCCGCCGCCTTGGCGCGGTGGCGCTGGCGGCCGGCGGCGCGTTCGCGGTCGGCCTCGCCGCGCAGAAACTGCTGCTCGTCGTCGATGGCAGTTATGCCGATCAGTTGGTGGTCGATCCCTTCCTCTACGCGCGGAACGCCTATGCGCTGGCGAAAGGGGTGGGGCTGTTCTTCGAGAACGGCCACGTCACCGTCGCCGCCCAGGCGCTGTTCCTGCTGCTGGTGGTGCTGGCGGCGGTCGGCTTCCTCGCCCGGCTGCGCGAGCGGATGACGCCTTGCGAGCCGTTCGTCGTCCTCAGCTTCCTGGTGCTGATGGTCTGGCCCTTTGCAGAGCGACGTTTTCTGTTGACCGTGCTGCCCCTGTTCGTGCTCTACGCCTGCGAGGGCTTGCGGCAGGTGGGCCGGGCCCTGCCTGCCCGGAGCGAGGGAGTGGCGGCGGCCGTGCTGAGCGTGGCGATCCTCGTCTCCTACGCCGGGACCTACGCGCGGCTGGAGCGCGGGCCGTTCCGGGAGGGCGTGACGGCCCCGGAGTCGGCGGCCCTGTTCGAGTTCATCCGCGAGGAGACGCAACCCGACGCCGTCTTCTATTTCTACAAGCCCCGCGCCCTGGCCCTGTACACCGGCCGGCGCGCCTCGGGCCTCCACGTCTTGCCGTCCGACGAGCAGCTCTGGGGCTATCTGCGCCAGATTGGCGCCACCCACGTGGTGGCCGCACCGCAATTCCCCGGCAGTTGCAAGGTTTTGGGGCCGTTCGTGCGGCGGCAAGCCGACCGGCTGGAGCCGGTCTACCGCAGCGAGGCGTTCACCGTGTACCGCGTGCGCGAGCCGGCGCTGGCCTCGCGCTGAGCTGTCGGACGGCTCGGGAGAGCCGTCCTACGGGGAGGCCATTTCCTGCCGCTCGCGCTGACGAGGGGCTCAAGGGCGCGGGCCCAGCTCGACGCAGAGCAGTTCGCTATCCGCGCGCAGGTACATCCGCGTCCCCACGAACGCGGGGTGGGAGTAGCAGCCGCTCTCGTCCTCCAGCAGCTTGGCGCGGCCGAGGGCCCGGAAGCTGTCCGCCTTGGCGTCGAACAGCACCAGTTCGCCGGCCAGGGTGACGGCAAGCACCCTGTCCTGCGACGCCACCAGGCTTACGTAGCGCGAGAACGCCGTCTCGCGCCGCAGCCAGACAGGCTTGAGCTTCTGCTTGACGTCCAGACAATGCAGCCCGTTCCAGGCGCCGAAAGCCCGCCCCCCGACCACGACGGGCGTGTGCATGTCCGGCGCCAGCCGGGGGTAGGAGGCCCGGGGCTTCGGCTCGATCTTGCCGCCTTTGTGGAAGCGGTAGAGGAAGGTGCCGTTGTTCTCCCAGGCGACGAGCAGCTCCTCGCCCACCTGGATGGGCGTCGGCACGTTGAAGTCGCTGCGGCGCTCCGGCGCCAGCCGCCACAGGCGCTTGCCCGTCGCCACGTCCCAACCGCCCAGCGAGTCGGCGTCGAAGCCGACGAGCTGCCTGGTGCCGCCGAAGGTGCCGGCGAAGAAGTTGCCGTAGGAGGCCGACTTGCCCGGCGCCTTCCACAGCACCTTTCCCGTCGCCGGCTCCAGGGCGACGAGCGCGGCGCCCTTGCCGCCCGGGTTGAGAATGAGCTTGCCGTCGGCGATGAGGGGCGACGAGCACAGGCCCCACTTCCGCACGTCCTTGACGCCGAAGTCCTCGCGCACGTCCATGTCCCACACGACCTTGCCGGTGGCGAGCTCCAGGCAGTGCAGATGGCCAAAGGCGCCGAAGAGGAAGACGTGCTTGCCGTGGATCAGGGGAGTGGCGCGGGGAGAATTGCCGTAGTCCAACTCACCCATCGCCGGGCAGAGGTGCTTCCAGACTTCCTTGCCGTTGTCGGCCCGCAGGCAGGAATAGGAGTCGGTCGAATCCACGAGCTCGCGGCCCGAGACGAGGACGTGGTCCTTCGTCGCGGCCACGCCCCCCAGGCCCTTGCCCGGCAAGGGCGCGCGCCAGATCACGCACGGCTTGCCGGGTAGGCGGTCGGGGAGCCAGGCCACCCGGCCGTCACGGCCCGGGCCGCGCCAGCCCGTCCACGCGCGGGCCGGCAGGGTTACTTTTTTTTTGCGGCGGCAGGGGGGGCCACGAAGCCGGCCTTCGTCTCGAGGGCCTGGCGCAGCGCAGCGTCCTTGCCGACCGCCAGCAGGGCTTTCCGAATGGCGGCGCGCTCGTCGGCGGGCAACTTCGCGTTGACGAAGGCGGCGACGAAGGGGAGCGGGTCGGTCTCGCCGATCACGCGCAGGTCGCCCTTCTTGATGGTGCCGCAGCCCTCCAGCAGCGGTTGAGCGTAACTGGAGATCACCGTGGCGACCTTGGTGCCCGCCTTGTGGCCATCGATCGCCCTGGTCGCCCCGTCGCTGCACGAATTGCACGTCTCCAGCCTGGCCGGGATGGGGACGGCGAGCTCCTTGAGCAGGGCGATGGCGGCGGAGTGCTTCTCGTCGCAGTCGGAGGGGCCGAAGATCAGCTTGTAGCCCTTGAGGTCGGACGCGGTCAGCGCGGCGGACTTGTCGGCCACCACCCACAGCCCCGTCTGCGTCGTCTTGCCGTCCTTGCCGGTCAGCGCGGCGACGCAGGCGACGTCGATCTTGTTGGCCCTGGCCCCGGCGCGCACCACGGAATCCTTGCCGACGATGAGGTCGGCCTTGCCGGAGGTCTTCTTCGTCAGGGCGGCGGTCAGCGACTCGGAGAAGTGGACTTGCACCGGGCGCCCGAGTTGCTTGCTCAGGTAGGCGGCCAACTTTTCGTAGTCGCGCTGGGCGTAGCCCTTCACACAGGGGCACGACAGAGGAAGCGCGAGGGGGTCCATCACGACGAGGGTGAGCGGCTCGGCTTTCGCCTTGCCGGCAGCGCAGGCGGGGGAGCACAGGCCGACAACGGCGGCCAGCGTCAGGACAGGCAGCAGCGCGCGGTGCGTTCGCATGGGGGGGCCTCGGAAGGGTACGGTTCGAGGATGGGCTCGCCCGCGACCCCGGCGGGCGGCGGGCGAGCCCTTCACGCTCGGGCACGACGTGGCGCGTTACTCCGCCTTCGGGGCGGTGGCCTTCTTCGCCAGGACGACGATGCGCGAGCCGGGCAGGTCGCAGAAGTAGACCTTCGAGCCGTCGGGCGAGACGGCGAGGGCCACGTTCTTGCAGCCGCCCGTCAGCGGCGCGAAGCCGACCATGCCCTGAAACTCGCCCCGGGCGTTGAAGCGCTTGATGATGCCCTCGGACTCCGACGTGTAGACGTCGCCCGCGGCGCCGGCGCAGACGTTCATCGGGTTGCAGCACCCGCCGAAGCACTCGACGTCGGTGTCCTTGCCGCGCTTGCCGAAGGAGCCGAGCTTCTTGCCATCGCGGTCGTAGCGGGCGAACTGGTGGCGAGTGTTCTCGGCCACCAGCAGATTGGGGCCGCTCACCTGCACGTCCATCTGCCCGCAGCAGCCGCCGAGGCCGGACAGTACCTGCTTGGCGTTCTTGAAGTCATGGCCCATGCGCCAGACGGCGTAGCCGTAGCCCTTGCTCTCCCCGCAGGAGATGAAGACGTCCTTGCCCGAGATGGCGACGCTGTTGATGATCCGCAGCCGGCCGGTGATCTGCGCGACGATGGAATCGACGCTGAGGCCCTGGTAATACTTCTCGGTGGCGGCGTAGCTCTTGAGGATCGACTCGTACTGCTGGAGCTGGCGCTTCTGCAACGCGGTGCGCTTGCCCGGCTCGACCTTCTCCAGGTTCTCCTTCATCTCCTTGAAGCGCTTGAGGGTGGTCTGGAACGACTCGCGCTGTTGCTTGAGCTGCGCCTCGGCCTGCTTCTTCAGGGCGTCCTTGTTGGCGAGCCAGCAGTTCCCGGGGGCCGAGCGAAACGGCCGGCTTCTGAACAACAGATCAGTAGGCGAGGCTGTCGGGCGGGGCGAATTGCCTTGTCTCTGTCGCTCGTCTGACTGCTCCGGTCGCCAAAATCGGTAGCCGATGCCTG
>JBBSEZ010000333.1:0-11267 GCA_038239195.1 Gemmatales bacterium | reverse complement strand
GTGCCGCTCGGCGGCGCGAGCTGTTCGCCGGCGTACTCCTTGCCGTACAGCTCGGTGCGGGCGTTGACCCGGCGCTGGAGCGAGTAGACCATCTTCAGCTCGGCCAGCAGCTCCAGCAGAGGCCGCTTGCCCTCGGGAGGCCGCGGGCCCGGCTCGCCAGGGCCAGGGGGGGTCGGCTCAGGGGTGCGAATCTGCTTCTTCAGCGCCGCGATCATCTCTTGAAGCGTCTCGATGATCTCGTTCTCGATCGTCAGCGTCACCTTGTCGGTGTTGGCGCTGTTGAGCCGATTCTGCACCGCCCGGGCGTCCTTGAGCAGCTGCTCGAACGTCTCGCGGAACGCCACCGCCGAGCCCTCGCCCTCCAGCACCTTGAGCGCCCCCTCGACCTCCTTGGCGATCAGTCCTTCGCGGTCGGCCAGGCCGTTGGCCTTCCCGCGCTGCGCCGTCGTCGGCTGTTTCGTGCTGCTCTTCTCCACGTCGGCTCGCAGCGCCACGGTCCCATCGCGCACCTCGATCTGGATTTGCAACATCCGCTCGCAGCGCTGTTGAAGGTCGGTCAGCACCCGCTCCATCTCTTCCTTGCGAAGCTGGCGCAGGAGGTCGTCGAGCTTGCGGATCGCGCTGTCGAGGTTGGTCACCGCACGGCCCATGTCGTCGCCGGCGCCGGGGCGGTTGCCCCGCCCGAGCTTGCCCTCGGCGTCCTCCATGCGCTGGCGGGCCTCCTCGATCCTGGCGCGCACCTGCTTCTCGACGCTGGCGTCTCGGTCTACCCCCCGGGCCTCGATCTTGCGCGTCGGGCCGGTGATCTTCTCCTGGGCCTTGCGCAACTCGGCGGGCACGTGGCGGCCCATCTCGGCGAGGGCCTGGAGACGAGCCTGCTTCGAGCGCAGCTCTTTGAGTTGATCGCGGAGCTTCTCGATCTTCTCCGCCCGGTCGCGCTGGTCCTCGGGGGCAGGCCCCGCGATCATGAGCGCGACGAGCCCCTTGAGGTCTTCGCGCAGCTCCTTGTTGTCCTTGAGCACCCGTGTGAGCAGGTCAATGTCCTTGTCGGCGCCCGGCGTGCGCAGGCCGCGCAGGATGCTGTCGAACTTGCCGTCGATCTCGCGGGCGTTGATGACCTGGATGGCCTTGCGGAGCGACTTGGCCCGCTCGCGGTCGTCGGCCTTGGTGCTGGCCTCCATCCGGCCGGCCAGCAAGATCAACTTCTCCTTGAAGACGACGAACTGCCGCTTCATCTCGGCCTGCCGCACGGCGGCGTCGGCCAGGTCGGCGGGCGGGGCGTTGCCCGAGGTGCTGGCCCGCGCCGCGAAGGCAAAGGCAAGGCTCATCGTCAGCAGGGCCAGCGTTCGACGGAGGTTGAACATCGCAATTCCCTTTCCGGCCCCGTGGGAGGGGCCAAATGGCGCAGACCATCTCCGCTCGCCAAACGGGCTTGTGCCCGCCCGAACGATCCTGGTCGTCGGCCTGTAGTTTCGTGGGGGCTCTTGGAAGGCTCTACACCCTTCTAATCACGCGAACGGGCCGCGCCGTGACAGAACGGAAGAGATTTTCTCGGGGCGTGGGACCGGCAGCCCGATCCATGAGAAATCGGCGCCGTCCGGGGCCTCCCATTGCCGCCGCCCGTCCAGCGTCTCACAATGACCCTCCAACGGAGAGGGCCACAAGCTGCCCTCGTTACTCCCCACTCACGCGGAGGTTGCGATGAATCTGCTTCGGTCCACCCTGGCGTTGTGCCTCGTCTTCGGGCTGATCGGTCTGGTCGGCTGCAAGAAGGCCGCGAGCACTACCAAGGCCGCCCCCAAGGCCGCCCCCAAGGCCCTCACGAACAAGGAGAAGATCGTCGGGACGTGGGAGGCGGCCAAAGACGAGAAGGCCCCCGACGTCTCGGGCACGGCGGAGTTCGCCGCCGATGGCAAGTTGAAGTTCACCATGAAGTTCAAGGTCAAGGACAAGGAGGAGAGCATGAGCATGGAGGGCACCTACGAGGTCGATGGCGACAACCTCAAGACGGTCATGAAGAAGGGGAAGAAGGAGGAGAAGGAGACCGCGAAGATCAAGACCTTGACCGACAAGGAGCTCGTCATTGTGGACGAGAAGGAGAAGGAGTCGAAGTTCACGAAGAAGTAGCCGGTGCCGCAAGGCAGTTCGTCGAGGAGGCCGGCGCTGTCGCAGGCGGCCTCCTCGACGATCGACAAGCGGAGCACGATCCTCTCACGATTTGCCGAGCAGCGTGTCGATCGCCCAGCAGCCCCGCGCATGCTCGCTCGACCGGCGGCAGTGGTAGAGAAGGGCGGCGTTGGTGCAGCCCGCCTCTTCGAGAGCATCGGCGAGGATCGGCAGGTCGGCGAAGGCGCCTTCCTCGTAGATGGCGCTGGCCAGGTGCAGGGCGGCCCCGCCGTTGTTGCGCAGCCAGGAGGGCTTGATCGTCAGGGGCCGGAACGGGTCGCCGGCCAGGTCGCACAGCAGGGCGCTCAGGTGCGCGTGGCCATCGGGGAGCGTGTAGCGGACCGTCGCCAGGATCGCGGCCCGCGCTTCCTCGGCCGGCTCGTACGAATCGAGCCAGGGGACGTTGGCCGCCTTGCGCGCCTTCTTCATCTCGCGCTTGGGCACCATTCCGTCGGCGTAGCGCTCCGCGGCCTCGACGGCGCGGACGTTCCGCACGTCTTCCATCAGCACCGGCAGGCGCCGGCAGGCCGCGCAGGCGAACAAGCGCAGTTTGCGGTCGCTGAGGTGCCGGCGCCAGGCCTGAAGGAGGACGAGGGGATCGGTCACCGTTCGCAACTCCTCCTCGAGATCGGCGGGCGATCGGAAGGCGGGAGGCAAGGGCTGGTCGGGACGACCCTGGCGCGCTTCGCGAAACCGGTTCAGCAAATCGACGAGGGACTGAGCCTCGGGAGGGCCGGGGCGCCTTGCCTGCCAAAGATAAGGCTGATGCCACCCTCCTGGGGCCGTGCTATTCCTGAAAAGGGCATCGCGCTCTTCGTTCAAGTAGGCGCGCTGAAAATTAAAATGGTCATCGCGGGACGCGGTAAGTCCCAGGTAGACCACCAGGCCACGCGGGGGCCGATGGGACACGAGTGCCCACACCTCGCCCTCTTCCCAGCGAGCGGCGCCAGCGTCTCCCCGCTCGAAGCAGCGCCAGGCGGCAAGCTCGAGTTGCCCAAGCAAGGCCCGACGGAATCCGTCCGCCTGACTCATGGTCCCCCTCCCCAGCGCCCTCCTCCAAGAGAGGCGCGTCCCGCGGAAGGTTCGCGAGGCCCTACCTCTCCCGCGCCGGCAGCACCTTCCCCGTCACCTCCCCGAAGCCGACGCGGTAGCCGTCCCCCTGACACCACCCCGTCATCGTCACGCGGTCGCCGTCCTGCAAGAACGCGCGCTGCTCCCCGCCCGGCAGCGCGAGCGGCCGGGCCCCGCGCCAGGCCAGTTCCAGCATGCTGCCCCACGAATCGGGCGTCGGCCCGCTGATCGTGCCCGAGGCCAGCAGGTCGCCCGGCCGGAGGTTGCAGCCGTTGACCGTGTGATGGGCCAGTTGCTGCGCCATGCTCCAGTAGAGATGTTTGAAGTTGGAGGCGCAGACCACGTGCGGCGCTGCCATGCGCGCTCCTTGCAGCGCCACTTCCAGCCGGACGTCGTAGGCCTGGGGCCCCGCGGTGCGCAGGTAAGACAACGGCTCGGGAGACTGCGCTGGGCCGGCGCAGCGGAACGGCTGAAGGGCGGCCAGGGGCACCACCCAGGGCGAGATAGACGTGGCGAAGTTCTTGGCCAGGAACGGCCCGAGCGGCACGTACTCCCACGCCTGGACGTCGCGCGCGCTCCAGTCGTTGAGCAGCACCAGGCCGAACAGATGCTCGTCGGCCTGCTCGACCGGGATGGGCCGGCCCAGCGCGTTGCCGGGGCCGACGAAGACGGCCATCTCCAGCTCGAAGTCCAGGGAGCGCGTGGGCACGAAAAGGGGCGATTCGGCGCCCTCCGGCTTGCTCTGCCCGTGCGGGCGCACGACGTCGGTACCGCTGACGACGACCGAGCTGGCCCGGCCGTGGTAGGCGACGGGCAGGTGCAGCCAGTTCGGCATCAGCGCGTTGTCCGCCCCGCGCAGCATCGTGCCGACGTTGGTGGCGTGCTCCCGCGACGAGTAGAAGTCGGTGTAATCGCCGATCTCGGCCGGCAGCAGCATCTCCACGTCGGCCTGCGGGACGAACGCGCGCGCGCGCAGGGCCTCGTCGTCGCGGAGCGCGGCCTCGTCGGCGCTGAGCAATCGGGCGAGGGCGGCGCGCGTCTCGTCCCAGGCGGGCTTGCCGAGGGCCAGGAAGGCGTTGAGGTTGCCGAAGGCGAAGGCGCCTTTCCCGCACAGGTGAGGCGTGTCGAGCAGGCCCGCGGCCTCCAGGGCGGTGAGGTCGAGCACCTGCTCGCCGATGGCGACGCCCACGGCGGCGGGGCCCTTCGGGTGGCGCCGAAAGGAGCCGTACGGGAGGTTCTGGATCGGAAAATGCGAGTCGGGCGGCACCGGCACGAAAGAGCGCAGGGCCGGGCCCGTGGTCGGGGTCATGGTCGGTGCCTCACAGCCATCCCAGGGCGCGCAGCTCGTCGCGCGGCTCGTCAAAACTACAACTCCCAAACGACAGGACCTCCTGCCGGGCTGCCGCGATCTCCGCCGTGCTCGCGCGCTGGTCGCGCCACGACGCCCCGTCGTCGTCGAACGAGAAGTGCGCCGGGGCCTCGTCTTCGAGGACGGCCCGCGCTTGCTCCTCGCCGAAATCGCGCCGCCAGCGCGTCAGCGCCCCGGCGAGGAAGAGGTTGACGAACCCGTGCATCGTCGCTTGCAGGCCCGAGTCGAAGCGCCTCAGCGGATGGTGCAGCCCCGCCGTCGCCTTGAACGGCACGCCGGCGCGGAGGGCGGCGCTCACGGCGAAGGCCACCTGCTCCGCCGAGGGGAACGCCGACGCCTCCAGCCCGCCGCAGCGCAACTTGATGCCGGCCCGCCCGCCGAAGGAAGGATCGCGCAACCGCTCCAGGAACCGGGGCAGGGCTGCGCGCCAGTCTCCGCCCCACGGCATCTCGACAAACGTCTGCATCCCTGCTGGGGCCGCTCCCCCCACTTCGCGCAGGCTGGTCTCGTGCAGGCCGGCCGGGAGGCGCACCTCTAACACCTCCACCGCCACGTGCGCGCCGTGCCGGTCGCGGAAGGAATCGACCGCCGCGAGGTCGGCTCGCAGCCCGGCCAGAAGCTCCTTCAGCGTGTTCCCGCCGCGCCCGAGCGCCGAGAAGGCGAACGGCGGGCCGGACTGAAAGAGGTCGGCAAACGGCGCCAGTTCCGCCAGCCGCGCCGCCGGGCAGACGAACCGCCCCAGCATCCAGGTGTCGGGGCACTCCCGGTAGCGCGCGTAGTTGCCGATCGCCTGATCGAGCGAGAGGTGAGCAGGGGGGAACAGGCCAGCGTAGTCGATGGTCCCACCCAGCAAGGCGCGAAGGCTGGCGGTCATGGCTGTGGCCCTCCTGATGGAATGCCGGTGCCGTGGAGCAGGCCTCCGACCTGCCCCACGCCTGGTCACCGCACCATCTTGCCCCGGCGCCCCGCTCCGCCGGGCGGGCTCAGCAGCAGGTTCCACTCCTCGCGCTGGTCCGTGCCGCGCACCCGGTACACGAACCGCTTCGGGTGCCCGTCGGCAACGTCGAAGATCCCCGTCACGTAATTGCGCCGGCTCGCCTCCTCTTCCTCGCGCAGCACCGTTTCAGCCCGGGCGAACATGGCCTCGATCCCAAGGCCCGCCCCGTCCGTGAAGGCGCCGCCCAGCGCGCCGGTGGCAGCGCCGACGCCCGGCTCCAGGTACAGCACCTCGCCATCGCGCGCCGCGAACACCATTCGCCCCTCCCGCACCAGCACCAGGTAGCGCTCGGGCATCGGGCCTCGGTCGTACTTGATGGTGTACTCCAGGTCGTAACTGCGCGGCGCGTTTTCGCGCCAGCGCTCGTGCGCGGCCTCGACCTGATCGAGCCGCAGTTGCTGCCGCAGGTTGAACAGGACGGGGCCGATGGCCGCCCCGAGCCCCAGGAGCGTCAGCACGACGAAGAACGCGATCCAGTTGCCGCGCCGGCGCGGCGCCACACCGGGGCTCGAACTCGAGAGGGCGGGTAGGCCCATGAAGGCGACCTCGTTGGGCTCAGCGCTGGAGCGTAAACGTCTCGGGGAGCTCGGCCTTGGCGATGACCACGACGCCTTGCTCCGTCACCGTGAAGCCGCGCCGCCGGTCTTCCTCCAGATCGTAGCCGATGGTGGTATTCTGCGGGATCTTCACCTCCTTGTCCACGATGGCCCGCCGGATGCGACAGTGCCGCCCCACGTCCACCCCGTCGAACAGGATCGAGTCCTCCACCTGCGAGTAACTGTTCACCCGCACGTTCGTCGAGAAGATGCTCCGCAACACGCGCGCCCCGCTCACGATGCAGCCCTGGCAGACCAGGCTGTCCAGCGCCTCTCCGCGGCGGTCGTAGTCGTTGTGAACGAACTTCGGCGGGGGCAACTGCGGCTGGTGCGTGCGGATTGGCCATTCCTTGTCGTACAGGTTCAGCACCGGCTCCAGCGCGATCAGGTCCATGTTCGCCTGATAATAGGCGTCGAGCGTTCCCACGTCGCGCCAGTACGGCACCGCCTTGCGGTTCTGGTCCTGAAAGCGATAGGCAAACAGCTTGTGCGAGCCGAGGATGGGCGGAATTATGTCCGTCCCGAAGTCGTGCCGGCTGTCGAGGTGGGTCGCGTCCTGACAGAGCAGCTCGTACATCGGCGCCGCCGTGAAGACGTAGATCCCCATCGACGCCAGGCAGTGCTCCGGGTCGTTGGGCAGCCCTGGCGGGTCGGCCGGCTTCTCCAGGAAGCCGCACACGTGGTCCTCCGCATCGACGTCCATCACCCCGAAGCGCGTGCCTTCGGCGCGCGGCACCAGGATGCAGCCCACCGTCATGTCGGCGCCGCGCTCGACGTGGGAGCGGATCATCGCGCCGTAATCCATCTTGTAGATGTGGTCCCCGGCAAGGACGACGACGTAGCGCGGGTTGTACTTCTCGATGGTGTAGATGTTCTGATAGATGGCGTCGGCCGTCCCCTTGTACCAGTTCTCGTCGATGCGCTGCTGCGGCGGCAACACCTCGATGTACTCGCCGAGCTGGCGGCTCAGGAAGCCCCAGCCGGCCGCGAGGTGGCGGTCGAGGCTGCGCGCCTTGTACTGAGTGAGGACGAGGACCCGGCGCAGGCCGCTGTTGATGCAGTTGGAGAGGGTGAAGTCGATGATGCGATAGAGCCCGCCAAAAGGCACGGCGGGCTTGGCGCGGTCGCGAGTCAGCGGCTCCAGGCGGGTGCCCTTTCCGCCCGCCAGGATCAAGGTCAGCACCTCTTTCACAGCACCGCGCTCCTCCGGGAGGGCCGGGCCACTCCCCCCTCTGCATGATGGACGAGGCCCGCGCCCCGTTCAAGGCGCATTGACGCCCAGCAGGCGCTCGACGATCACCACGTCGCGCCACCTGCCGTCGAGCTGCCCGTGCCGCTGATAGGTGCCGACCTCGCGAAAGCCCAGCGCCCCGAGCAGCGCCCGGCTGGCGACGTTCTCCGGAAAGACGCGCGACACCAGCTTCCAGAAGCCGGCCCGCTCCGCCGCGGTCATCAGCGCCGACAGCGCCAGGCGCCCCGCCCCTCTCCGGCGGGCGGCACGCGCCACGTACACCGAAAACTCGGCGATGCCGGCGTAGCAGGCGCGCGGCCGATAGGTCGAGGTGGCCGCGAAGGCCACCACGCCCGCGCCGTCCTCCACCACGACGAGCGGATGGCCATCGAACCAGGTGCGGACGTCCTCGGGCGAGCGCGGACAAACCTCGAACGTGGCACTGCGATCCTCGATGCCCTCGTTATAGATGCTCGCCATCGCGGGCGCGTCTTCGAGAGCGGCCGGTCGGGCGCGGAGGAAGGGGGCAGGGGGCATGACGGCCTCAGCGAAACGCCTGTTCCCCGGCGCGGGGTGGGGGGTCGAAATCGAGGCGCTGCAAAAACTTGCGGGCCTCCTCGGCGCCGAACGTCCGCTCCATGCCGGGGTCCTGCCACTCCACGGCGAGGGGGCCCTCGTAGCCGATCTCGTTGAGCGCGCGCACGATCGCTTCCCAGTCGATGCCGCCCCGGCCGGGCGAGCGCGGGTGCCAGCCGCGCCGCGGGTCGCCGTAGGGCAGGTAGGAGCCGAGCAGGCCCGACCGGCCGGTGAGCGTGACGACGGCGTCCTTGACGTGGACGTGATAGATCCGGTCGCGGAAGCGGCGCAGGAACTCGACGGGGTCGATCCCCTGCCAGTGGAGGTGGCTGGGGTCGAACGTGAGGCCGAGCACCTCGCGGCCATTCAGCGCGTCGAGGACCATCTCGGTGGTGTACAGGTCGAAGGCGAGCTGCCCCGGGTGGACCTCCAGGGCGTATTTGACCCCACACTCCTCGCAAACGTCGAGGATGGGAGACCAGCGGCGCACCAAATCGCGCAGGGCATCGGCGACGAGGGAGGCGTTGGGGGGAGGGTAACCTACGACGTAGGACCAGATTGGCGACCCGGTGAAGCCGGCCAGCACGCCGACGCCGAGCTTCTGGGCGGCCCGCGCCGTGGCGATCATCTCCTCGGCGGCGCGCTGGCGCACGCCTTCGGGCTCGCCGTCGCCCCACACGTAGTCGGGCACGAGGTCGCGGTGGCGGGCGTCGATGACGTCGCAGACGGCCTGGGAAACCTTGTGGTTGCTGAGAACGGGCGCTTCGAGCCCGAGCCGGCGCAGGGCGGCCAGCTTGTTGGGGACGTAGTCGTCCTCGCTGAGGGCGCGCTGCACCTCGAAGTGATCGCCCCAGCAGCACAGGTCGAGCCCCTGGTAGCCCCATTCGGCGCAGCGCGCTGCCAGGTCGTCCAGCGGCAGGTCGGCCCAGGGCCCGCTGAACAGAATGACGGGCCGCGCCATCGAGTTTCCCTCCGTGGGCCCCTACTTACTTGCCGTTTCGCTCGAAACGGCAAGCAAGAAGGGGCAAACGCGCCTTCAACTCCCCGCGGGCGGGCCGTCCTCACTCCGCAGCGGGGAGGGCGGCACGTACGGCGCCGACTGCTCCGGCGCCATCTCCAGCGGCGGCGGGGGCGGGGGCGGCGGTGGGGGCGGGACCGGCGCCGGCATCGCGACCGGCGCCGGGGCGGCAGGGTGCGGCGCCTCGACGACGGGCAGCGCCGTGGAGCGCGGCGTCACCGCCGCCGGCGCTGCCGCCGGGGTTGCCGCGGGCGCTGCGGGAGCGGGGGTTGCCCCCCACGGCCCTTCGTGGTCGTCCTCTTCGAGGTACACCTCATCCAGTTCGGCCGAGTCGATGTTCCTCCGCAGCAGGAGGTAGATGATCGTGCTCGCCGTCCAGAAGTAGCTGTAGCCGAACCCCAACACGAGCAGGAACACTAGTCCCATCCAGAACGCCACCATGCAGGCGCCGAGCCATTGGCCCCAGTTCATCCGCTTGGCGTATTCGGTGTAGACTTCGTCGTTGATGCGATTCCAGCGACTCACGCCCCCGGCGCCCGGGCCTTGCACGCCCGCCAGGCTGCCCCGGTCATCGACGACGTTGCCCTTGCCTTCCACCTTCGCCCCTTCCAGGAGCAGTTCGCGCCAGCCGAACGAAGTCGGCGCGTACACGAAGAGGAAGGACGGATCTCGCCCGGCGGACTGGATGAACGGAGTGCGGCCCACGCCCCACTTGGCGAGGTAGACGGTCAGCGAGCCCATGAAGCCGATGAAGAACACGATGAGCCCGCCGTAGAAGATCGCGACGAGGCTGTACCAGAGATAGTGCCAGGGCCGCTGGTAGACGTAACTGTAGGCCCGGCTGACGGCCTCCCAGCTATCGGTGCCCTCGGTGCTGATGGTGGCGGCCATCAGCGGCCAGCCGACCAGCCCGACCAGGGCCACCGCCATCACCAGGCCGAACAGCAACATCACCGGCCAGAACAGCCCCCAGACGAGGACGTCGCCGAAGTAGGGGATCATGCCGACCAGGCCGAAGATCGCCATGAACACCAGGATCACGAAGACGAACGCCAGCGGGAAGAGCGGCGCGGTCACGTAGGAGAGAATGCGCTTCCCGGTGAAGCGCATCGCCTCGAACAGCCCGATGCGCTCGCCCCGCGTGAGCTGGACGGCGGCGATGCGCGTGATCGCCCCGCCGAAGAACGACCAGGTAGCGAGGGCCCACAGCATCACGGTGAGGAAGTAGAACCGGCTGCGGGTGTCGCCGTGCGGGGAGAGGAAGTAGACGAGGGGCCGCACGAACTTGACGAGCGGCTCGATCATCACGAGGGCCTGGTCGCGGACGAACCACTCCCAGAACTGGCCCGGCTCCCAGGGGATGCCGGTCTGGCCGGTGACGAGCAGGTAGGGATTGGGGCCGCGGTCCTCGAACCAGGGGCCGACCTTGAGAGTTCCGGCCGGCTTGAGCCGGCCCAGCACGGCGTACTGGCGCGCCCGGCCCTGGTAACGCTTGACCGCGTCCTTCTCGATCTTGCCCGTCTTCGCCAGGTCGGCGACTCGTTCGAGATAGGCCTGTTCGAGGTCGCTCTTCTTGGTGGCCTTGACGTCGTTGAGGTCCTTGAACAGCGCATATTCGTCGAGCGTCTGGGCGACGTCCTCGACCTGGTAAACCGGGGGCGCGGCGTCGGACTTGGTGAGATCGGCGGCCGCGTGCATCAGGTTCCAGTTGAGCCGATCCTGGCGGAACAGGTCCCACCCTTCGGCCGTGGCCGGGTAGTTGCCGCCCCAGGCGGGCGGCACGCTTGGCTCGCCGGCCGAGAACAGCAACGACAACAACCACCAGCCGAAGGTCATCGTCAAGATGCCCCCGGCCGCGAGCAAGAGTTTATTGAGGTCGAGCGCCACCTGGAACCCGCGGAACAGTTCCGTCCAGGACAGTAGCTGCCGCCAGGCGCCGTCGCGCCCCTCGACTTTCTCCTCGGCCATGAGTGCTCCTTGTGCCAACTCGCAGGTCAGTTGGCCCGCCCCGTTCGACGAGCGGGCAGGCTGTCAGAGTGGGGATTATAGGCACTTGGCAGCGAGGCGGAAACGGGGCGCGGAAGAAGCCCGTCCGGGAAACGCCATTCCCCCGAGGCCGCCCCGGGGTTCGTGGTACGCCGGGCGGGCTCGGGGGGGGGGGGCGGGGGGGCCTCGGGCCGCGCAGAACCAGATGGGGTCGCCGCTGCGGCAGCCCTCGAACAGCCGCGTGGGGCGCTCGTTCG
>JBBSEZ010000332.1:0-11290 GCA_038239195.1 Gemmatales bacterium | reverse complement strand
TGGCGCCGCTTCGCATAGGGGTGGGGCCCCACGGGTACTGCGAGGGTGCGCTAACCGGCGGACGGCGACTCACAGGAACCGCGCACAAAACCGCCGCAACGACTCCTCCGGGTAGAGGCAGAACGCATAATCGCGCCGCCGCAGCACCGCGTTGCCCGCGAGCTGATGCTCGACCTCGTCCAGCTCGCGGCGCACCTCTTCTTCCCGCCCCACCAGCGGCCCGCGCAGCCGCTCGGCGAGCGCCCGCAGCGCCCGAAAGCGCTCGCGCTTCGCCGCGCCGGTCGGCTCGCTTGCGAGCAAGGCCTCCCGATCCCGCTTCAGTTCCTCGAGCCCAGCGTCGGGCGGCAGGTAGCGTTGCGGGTTGTAGCGCAGGTCGCGCAACAGGCGGGCCAGTCGGCGACGGTCCTCGTCGCCCACCGGCGCGGCGGGCAGGGGGAGCCAGCGCGTCGCCGACAGCACGACGATCTCGGGCGGCTCGACCTCGTAGAAGCCTCGCATCAGGTCGTCGGTGAGCTCGTCGTATTTGCCCCCGCCGATGCCGTGGACGAACAGGTCGCCCAGGAACAGGCGGGCGAACAGGGTCGTCGTCAGCGCCCGGCTGCGCACCTTCAGGCCGCGCCCCTCCAGCTCCCGCCAGGGGCACGTCCGGGCCGCCGAGCGCGGCAGGGCCGGCCAGACGTCGCCGCCGGCGCGCAGCTCGATTTGCGCGGGCCCGGGGCGGACGAAGAGCCGGCCGCGGCGCTGCTGCCCGCTGCGCCAGCCCCAGAAAGGCAGTTCGAGCCAGCCGTCGTCCTCGGCGAGGTCGGGCACGGGATGGTTGCGGCTGCGGACGCGGTGGCGGGAGCGGTAGGCGCGCACGCAGGCGTTGTAGACGGCGTGGAAGCGGCGCGCCTCGGCCAGCAGCGCGCAGGCGAAGTTGGCGAACGCCTCGGTGCGACAGACGGCGCTGAGGGGCAGCTCGAGGTTGTGGCAGCCCCAGGCGCGCTCCAGGGCCCGCCGCGCGCCGGCGAAGCGCTCCCCGATGGTGGGCCCTTGCTGGCGCAGTACGTCCTCCCAGAAGGGCCCGAGAAGGGGGGAGTAGCCCCACGGGCGCAGCACGGCGCCCGCGCGCGCGGCGAAGCTGGCGAACAGTTCGGGATCGACAACGCCGCGCTCCTCCCAGGGCACCTCGCCGGCGCGCTGGTCGAATGGGACGCTCATCAGGTGAGGGGAGCGAACTTCGGCGTCGGGCGGAGCGGGAAGGCGGAGGCTGGCCGACTTGAGCGTGTCGTTGTCCACGAGGAGGTTGAGGGCCGTGGCGGAGTGCCGCCGCGCCAGCCCGGCGAGGGCGAAGTTCTTGGCCCACACGCCGGGGTGAAACAGTTCGGGCTGGTGTCCCGCCAGCAAGAGGGCGCCCGGCCTATCCACCGGCAGCGGCTCGCCGCGCGCGGCGAGGTAGCATCGCGCCGCCTCGACGACCTCGCGGCGCGCGCGGGCCCTCTCGTCGGCCCCGATCGAGGCCAGGCGCTGGCGGTTGACGGCGAGGGAAGCGCCGACCTCTTCCAGGGGCGGCTGGGCGACGACGGCGCCGTCCTGCGTCGGGGCGCGGAGAACGGGACGGCCGTTCAAGAACAGGCCCTCTTCTGTTCCAGGCCGATCGCCCCGCACGTCCCCAGGTGGGGCGCCGGCAGCGCCTTCCCCTCCGCCTCGTCGATCACGCGTCGATAGTAGGCCAGGCGCTCCTCGGCGTCGTTGAGCATTCCGCCGAAGGCGCGCGTCGGGTCGAGATAGAGGCGCGGCACGCCCACTTCCTTGACGCGTAGGCCGGCGCGGGCGGTCTGCACCCACAGTTGCAGCGGCATGCCCCAGCCGGTCTCGGTGACAGACAGCCGGGCCAGGGCCTCGCGGCGGTAAGCCTTGAACCCACAGAACGTGTCGGTCAGGTGCAGGCCGAACCGCGCGTTGATCTCGGCGGTGATGACCTGGTTGATGCGCCGGCGGTCCTCCGGGGCCTGGCCGTCCTGGCGGAAGTCGCGCAGGTAACGGCTGCCGGAGACGACGTCGGCGTCGTGGATCGCCTCGAGCAGCACCGGAATGCGCGCGGGCTCGTGCTGGCCATCGCAGTCCATCGTTACCAGCACCTCGACGTCGGGGCGGCTGAGGGCGTAGTCGAAGGCAGAGCGCAGGGCGGCGCCGTACCCGCGATTTTGCGAGTGGGTGATGACGTGCAAGCCTTCCTGGCGGGCGAGCAGCTCGGCGGTACGGTCGGTCGAACCGTCGTTGATGACCACGATGTCGGGCGCGTAACGACGCACCTCATTCAACACCCGCTCGAGGTGCCGCTCTTCGTTGTAGACGGGGATGGCAGTCAGGAAGTGCATCAGCGGCTCCATGAAGGCGGTGAGGAACTTCTTCCACGTTTTATTCTAAGGGAGCAGCTCGCGCGAAGTCAAAAGGGCATCCGGCGCGTCGGTCGGAAAAGCGCTGGCTCGTCCTTGCGGGCCGAGCGCGGGGGTGGTTGAATAGGCCCATCTTCTTGCGGGCGGACCGCCCGATCCTTTCTCGCGCTGGGGGGCCAAGGTCATGCGCTCTCGGATAGGCCTCGTCCTGACGCTCGTCCTGCTGGTGCCGGCCGTGTTGGGCAGCCCGGCGCGTGCCGAACGAGTTCCCGTCGAGTATCAGCCCGCTGTCGCCAAGGGGCTGCTCTGGCTGGCCAAGCAACAGCACAAGGACGGTCACTGGGAGGGGAAGGGCGGGCAACACCCCATCCCGATGACGTCGCTGGCCGGCCTGGCCCTGATGATGGAAGGCAGCACGCTGCGCGAGGGCCAGTACC
Source organism: Gemmatales bacterium (assembly GCA_038239195.1). Lineage (GTDB taxonomy): Bacteria > Planctomycetota > Planctomycetia > Gemmatales > Gemmataceae > JBBSEZ01. The sequence goes on along the minus strand of JBBSEZ010000332.1, from coordinate 8,475 downwards.
GCGGCAACCTGAGCAAGGCCGTCGATTGGGTGGTCGCCCGCGGCCAGCCGAACGGCCTGATCGGCAACCCGCCCTCCCGCGTGGGGGACAAGTACGTGTTCGACCACGGCTTCGCCATGCTGTTCCTGGCCTGCGCCGTTGGCGACCTCGAAGAAGGGCCGCAGCGCACGAAGATCGTGCGCCTGCTGGAGCGCGCGGCCCGTTACGCGCGCGAGGCCCAAACCAAGCGCGGCGGCTGGGGCTACGTGACGGCCAGGGACGGCGGCGATTTCGACGAAGGGGCCTGCACCGCCACCATGATCCACGGCCTGCGCGCCGCGGAGCAGGCCGGCGTGCGGCTGCCCAAGGGAACGCTGGACGATGCCCGCAAGTACCTGCTCGCCAGTACCGACCTCGACGGCAGCGTGATGTACAGCCTCACGACGCGCAGCAAGTCGTTCGGCCCGGGCCTGACGGCGGCGGCCATCGCTTGCGGCTCCCGCGCCGACGACCGCGGCTCGCCGCTGGTCAAGAAGTGGTTCCAGTATTGCGCGAAGAACGTGCCCGTCGGCGGCGGTCGCCGCATCGGCTACGACGAATACACCTACTTCTATTACTCCCAGGCCGTCTACGGGCTCGGCGAGGGTCGCTGGGGCAAGCTGTTCCCGGCCGCGCCCCAGCGCGAGTGGGTCACCTGGACGAAGTACCGCAAGGCCCTGTTCGACGAGCTGAAGAACAACCAGTCTCCCGATGGGAGCTGGGCCCCTGCCAACTGGACCGCTTACGGCATCGGGCCGGTGTACGTGACGGCCCTGTACCTGTGCGCCCTTCAGCTCGACAACGGCGCGTTGCCGATCTTTCAGCGCTGACCTACCTCGACCGGACGGAGAGACACGCATGAAGAGGCTCACGCTGGTGCTGCTGACGGTTGGCCTGGCCCTGACGTGCCGGGCCTCCGTCCGGGCCGACAAGGACGAGAAGAAGCCCGCCGATGACCCGGTCGTCCAGGGCAAGGCGCTGTCGGAGTGGGCCCGGGCGCTCCAGGGCCCCGACGTCGCGGCGCGCGCGGCCGCCCTGGCGGCGTTCAAGGAGCTAGGCGCCAAGGCGAGCCCGGCCGTCCCGGCCCTGGTGAAGGCCCTGGACAGCAGGGACTTTGCGGTCCAGTCCGCGGCCAGCAGCGCCCTCGGCCACGTCGGCCCGTCGGCTGCGCCGGCGCTGATCGAGGCGATGAGCCACGACCCGAATAGCGGCGGTGCACAGGCCCGCACCATGACCGCGATCAGTTTTCTCCTGGGGAACATGGGCAAGGCCGTGGTCCCCGACCTGATCAAGGCGACGGACCACAAGGACAAGTACGTCCGCCAGAACGTCTGCCTGACGTTGTCGCGGCTGCCCCGGGACGGCAGGCCGGCCTTGCCGGCGCTGCGCGCGCGGTTGAGCAAGGACAAGGAGGGCAACGTCCGGTTGGTGGCGCTTTTTGCGCTGTACGCGATCGACCGGGGCTCGGAGCAGCATTTGCGCGACCTGGTGGGGGCGTTCAAGGATAGCGAGCCTCGCGTGCGCGAGCTCGCCGTGACGTACCTCGTCGCCGGGGGCGCCAGGGCCGTCCCGGAATTGACCCGCGCCCTCGGCGACGACAGCCAGGCGCTGCGGGTGTGGTCGGCCTACGCCCTGGCCCGGCTGGGGAAGCTGGCCGCGCCCGCCGTGCCGGACCTGGAGAAGACGCTGGCGGACAAGGACGCGTTCGTCCGGATGTGGTCCGCCAAGGCCCTGGGCGCGGTGGGCCCCGACGCCAGGCCGGCGCTGCCGGCCTTGAACAAGGCGCTGAAGGACGAGTCGGCCTCGGTGCGCGTCTCGGCGGCCGGGGCGTTGGCCGGGCTGGGCGGCAAGAGCGAGGACTACCTGCCCGTGGTGCTGTCGGCCCTGGAGGGCAAGGACGGCCCCGGCCGCCTCGAGGCGGCCGGCCTGCTCGGGCGGGTCAAGGTGCCGGGCAAGGAGGTGGTGCCGCCGTTGCGCAAGGCGCTCAAGGACGGCGATCCGAGCGTGCGGCAGGCGTCGGCCACGTCGCTGGGCGGTTTTGGTGCGGAGTCGCGGGAGGCGGTGCCCGATCTCGCCTTGTTGCTGAAGGACAAGGGGGTGGGCGTGCGCCAGGCCTCGGCCCGAGCCCTGGCGATGCTCAAGGAGGAAGCGGGCCCGGCAGTGCCGCGGATGCTCGAGGCGCTTGCGGACACCGACCCCACGGTCTCGTCCACGGTGCGAGCGGCGCTGCACGCCCTGGCCGGGCAAGGCCCCGAGCCGATCGTGGAGGCCCTGAAGCACAGGGAGTTGCCCATCCGCATCCAGGCCGTGGGGGTGCTGCGGGACGTGGCGCTCACCTCCCGTTTCAATCCGAAACTCAAGGGCCGGGCCGCCGTGGAGAGCGCCCTGAAGGGCGCGCTGAAGGCCCCGGAACTGAGCGTGCGCGCGCCGGCGGCCCTGGGACTGAGCAGCCTTGGCCCGGCGCCGCCCGAGGCCATTCCGGTGCTGGCGGAGGTCGCCAAGGTGGGGCTCCTCCTCCCCGCGAGCCCGCCCAAATGGCCCGTCTCGCACTTCGATGGCCTCACCGCCATCGAGGCCTTGCGCCAACTCGGCCCCGGGGCCAGGGGCGCGGTGCCGATCCTGGCGCCTCTTCTGAAAGAGAAGGCCTTCTTGCCCCGGAACAGGGTGGCGTCCTTGCTGGGCGCCATCGGGCCGGGGGCGGCAGCGGCGCTCCCGGGGCTGATCGAGGCGCTGTCGGCGCCCGAGACCGAAGCGCGCGTGACGGTCGCGCGCGCCCTGGGCCAGGTCGGGCCGCGGAGCGAGCCGGCGATCAAAGCCCTGATCGGGGCGCTGGCGGACACGGAGGTGTCAGTTCGTCTGGCCACGTTGCAGGCGCTGAGCCAGTGCGGGCCGGAAGGCGCCCTGGCCGCGCCGGCGTTGAGCAAGTTGCTCCAGCGCGACGATCCCGCCACGAACTTTGAAGTGGTCCGCGTTTTGGAGCACCTGGGCGACAAGGGCGTGGGGCCGCTGACCGAGGCCGTGGCGGCGCGCTCGGTCGAGCTGCGCGAACTGGCCCTCGAGGCGCTGGGCGAACTTGGCCCGCGGGCGAAGACTGCCGTGCCGGCCCTGACGAAGGCGCTGAAGGATGAGTCGGCCCGCGTGCGCGTGCAGGCGGCGCGGGCGCTGTGGCAGGTGGACGGCAAGGCCGAGCCGGTCGTGCCGGTGCTGCACGACGCCTTGAAGGCGTTCGAGCCCGGCGTGCAGCAGGCGGCGGCGCGCGCGTTGGGGCTGATCGGGCCGGAGGCCAGGGTAGCCGTGCCGCAACTGATCGAACGGCTCAAGGGGGAAGACGCCTACGTGCGCCAGGCGTCGGCGGTGGCGCTGGGGCGAATGGGCCCGGGCGCCGTCAAGCCGCTGGCCGAGGTGCTGAGGCACGACAGCGCCGCCGTTCGCCGGGCGGCCGCCCTGGCCCTGGGCCGGATCGGACCGGGCGCCAAAGCCGCGGTTTCGGCGCTCAAAGACCGGCTGGAGAAGGACGAGCCCGAGCCGGTGCGGCGGGCCATGCAGGAGGCGTTGAAGAAGATCGAGGCAAAGTAGGTCTTTGATTTCCTTTGACACCGCGCACGCCCGCCGACTACGATCACAAGGAGACGCACGTCACGCGGACGGAGACGGGACCACCGATGAACGCACGCACTCTGCCGATCGCCCTTTGCCTTCCCCTGCTAGTTTCGTTCCTCGTGGCCCTCCCGGCCGCGGCCGAGAGCAAGGACAAGGACAAGATCGACAAGACGTTCGGCCGGCCGCAGATCGACGCGGTGACGACGGCGGCCAAGGTGCTGAACGAGGCGAAGGTGGTCGATTTCGGCAAGACGATCTACAAGGGCAAGATCGACGCCAACCTGACGCTGGAGCGCGTGCGCGCCGGCAAGGCGCTGCATCACCGCAACGACGGGGCCATCTTCGGCAACCGCGAGGGGCTGCTGCCCAAGAACCGGGACCGGGGCTACTACCGCGAGTTCGTTCACTTCACCAAGGAAGTCAAGGGCCTGCGCTTTCCGGGCCCGCAGCGCGTGGTCGTCGGCAAGAAGGGCGAGGTTTTTTACACCGGGGACCACTACTCCACCTTCACGCGAGTGCGCTAGATGACCTCCTCCGACTTCGATGCCTTGCTCGTCTCGTGCGGCCTGCCGTCGTCCCCCGCCGTCCTCGACGCGCCCGGGCTGACCCCCGAAGAGGCCACGCGCCTCGTCGCCGCCCTCACCGCCGGCGGCGTGCATGGCCGCGTCCTCGAAGGCGCCAGCCTGAAAAACAAGGCCGACCTGCTGAGCGCGGTCGCCGCGGCGTTCCAGTTCCCCGGTCACTTCGGCAACAACTGGGACGCCCTGGTCGATTGCTGGTCGGACATGGTGTGGCTGCCGTCGAAAGGCTACGTCGGCGTGCTGCTCGACGCGGCCGCCTTCCGCAAGGCGGACGCCAAGGCCCACGACGAGCTCGTGACGGTCTGCAACGACGTCGCCGAGCGCTGGCGCGGCCGCGAGGGCGGGATGGTCTTCCATCTGGTGCGCGGCACGGCCGCGCGGGCGGCGAAGAAGTCTGGGAAATGACGATGCGCGAGCCGCCTGCTCCACGATTTACGGGAGGGATCGCATGTTCGAGAAGATCAAAGGGGCCGCCAGGGCCGTCAAGGACACCGTCGGCAACGTGGTCGGGGCGGGCTTCGAGACGGTCAAGGGCCAGATCGACGAGCTGAGCGAGATGGCGCCGGCGCTGGAGCAGGTCGGCTATCACGTCACGCAGATCGACCTCGATTTCACCCTCCCGCCGCGCGTGGTCATTCACCTGTCGCGCGACGCCGACAAGCCCGACGAGGCGTTTCAGGCCGTGCTGGCCAACAACGCCGGCAAGCGCACCTTCTGCACCCTCGTCGCGCTGTTGCGCCAGGCCAACAACCTCATCGGCAAGACGCAGATCAAGGGCCGCGCCCTGCACGACGTCGAGGTGAGCCTGGGGCTACCGCCGGGGCTGAAGTTGAAGTACACGTGAAGAGAAGAACGCCAAGCCGCAAGCGGAAGAGCGCCAGGGCCCGCCGCTTGCGGCTTGGCGTTTTCCCTCGCCTTGTCCCCCACCCTCCCGCGAGCGAGGCCCTGTTCCCGTGAGCTCCTCCGCAACCCCGGCCGAGCGGCCGACCGGCGTCCATCATTTCGTGCTCGCGGCGCTGCTGGCGATCACCGCCATCTGCTACGTGCAGCGCAACTGCATCAGCCCGGCCGAGACGACGATTCGCGCGGAGCTCCACCTCGAAATCACAGACACCGGCAACGCCATCAGCGGCTTCTTCCTCAGCTACGCCCTGCTTCAGGTCCCGAGCGGTTGGCTGGCGCAGCGCTGGGGCCCGCGCCTGGCCCTCAGTGTCTTCGCTGCCGGCTGGTCGCTCGCCATCGGGCTTTCCGCCCTGGCGAGCGGGGTGCTCGGCCTGCTGGCGGCACGCCTCGCGATGGGCGCCCTACAGGCCGGCATCTTTCCGTGCGCCACCCTCATCCTGGCGGCGTGGTATCCCCCTTCGCGGCGCGGCCTGGCCAGCGCCTTGCTCAACAGCTTCATGCTCGTCGGCGGCGCGGTCGGCTCCATGATCACCGGGGCGCTGCTGGCGCCTCTGGGTTGGCGCGTGCTGTTCGCCCTCTACGCCGTGCCGGGCCTGGTCTGGTCGGTGTGGTTCTTCTGGTGGTTTCGCAACCGCCCGCAAGAACACCCTCACGTCAACGCCGCCGAGCTGGCCTTCCTCGCGGACGGCAAACCTGCGCCCTCGCCCGCCGAGAAGCTGGCCCTACCGACGCGCGCCCCGGTGCCATGGGCGGCCATCTTTCTGAGCGCGCCCTTGCTGCTCGTCTGCGGGCAGCAGTTTTGCCGCGCCGGCGCCAACCGCTTCTTCGACACCTGGATGGCCACGTATCTCCAGGAGGGGCGCGGCGTGACGAGGGAGGAAGCGGGCGTCCTGGCCAGCCTGCCCCAGTGGACCGCCGTGGTGGGCGGCCTCGCCGGCGGCATGATCTCCGACGCCGTACTGCGCCGAACCGGCAGCCGGCGCGCGGCCCGCAAGGGCGTTGCCCTGGCCAGCATCGTCGCCGGCATGCTGTGCTACCTGATCGCTTACCCCATCGGCGACGTCTGGGTGGGGACTATCGTCCTCAGCCTCGGCGCCTTCCTGGCGACGTTTTCGTCGCCCTGTTCGTACGCCCTGACGATGGACATGGGCGGCAAGCACGTCGCCATCGTGTTCAGTTTGATGAACATGGCCGGCAACCTCGGCGCCCTCGCTTTCGCCTGGCTCACCCCGCAGTTGAAGACCTGGACCGGCAACAACTGGGACGCCGGCCTCGCCCTGTTCCTCGGCATGCAGGCGGTCGCCGCCGTCTGCTGGCTGCTGCTGAGCCCCGAAGGGACCATCGGCGACGAGGCGCCTCACTCCACCGACAAACGAGAGGGATGATGGATCATGTTGCGCATCTCTGCTATCGCCGCGGCCTTGCTCCTGCCCGCGCAGGCCCCCAAGGCGTTGCCGGCCGATCGGGCCATCGACGCTTACCTCGCCGATGAAACGCGCCGGATCGAGACGCGCTTCCTCGACGGGGCGAAGACGCTGAAGGAGTGGCAGGACCGCCGACCGCGGCTGAAGCGGGAGTATCTCGACATGCTCGGCCTGTGGCCGTTGCCCGAAAAGACGGCGCTGAAGGCGACGATCACCGGCACGGTGGAGCGCGACGGCGTGGTCATCGAGAAGCTGCACTTCCAGAGCAAGCCGGGGCTCTACGTGACCGGCAACCTCTATCGACCGAAGGGGGCCAAGGGCAAGCTCCCGACGATCCTTTACGTCTGCGGCCATTCGGGGCGCGGGCGCGACGGCAACAAGACCGCCTTTCAGGACCACGGCCTGTGGTTCGCGCGGAACGGCTACGTCTGCCTCATCCTCGACACGCTCCAGCTCGGAGAGATCGCCGGCAAGCACCACGGCACCTACAACCTCGGCCGCTGGTGGTGGCAGTCGGCCGGCTACACCCCCGCGGGCGTGGAGTGCTGGAACGGCATACGCGCCATCGACTACCTGGTAAGTCGCAAAGACGTGGACGCGGACAAGATCGGCGTGACGGGCATCTCCGGCGGCGGGGCGACGACGATCTGGGTCGCCGCCGCCGACGAGAGGGTGCGCTGTGCGGTGCCGGTGAGCGGGATGAGCGATCTGCAAAGTTACGTGAGCCACAAGGTCATCAACGGCCATTGCGACTGCATGTTCCTGGTGAATACGTACGGCTGGGAGTGGACGACCATCGCCGCCCTGATCGCGCCGCGGCCGCTGCTGTTCGCCAACTCCGACAACGACCCGATCTTCCCGATGGACGGCAACCGCCGCATCATCGCGCGGCTGCGGCAGGCGTACAAGCTGCACGGCAAGGCCGAGCTGGTGGACGAATACGTGAGCAAGGGCGGGCACGACTACCGGCCCGACCTGCGCGTGGCGGTGTTCCGGTTCCTCAACAAGCACCTCAAGGGAGACAGCGGGCCCGTGAAGGACGCGACCGACAAGCCGCTGCCGGGCCGCGAGCTGCGCGTGTTCCCCGAGGACAGAGACGTCCCCGCCGACGCGCTCAACGCCAGGATCGACGAGACGTTCGCGAAGCGCGGGCGGCCGAAGCTGCCGGAGGCGAAGGGCTTCGCCGGGTGGAAGAAAGGGCTGGTGCGGGAGCTGCGCGAGAAGTCGTTCCGGTCGTTTCCGGAGCGCGTGCCCCTGCCCAAGGCGATCCCGGTCGGGGAGGAGGGAGGGCTGCTCCTGGAGACGATGCCGGGCATTCGCGTCGCGCTGCCGCCGCCGGAGCGCAAGGCCGAGCCGAAGGAAGGGGGCGGGCTGCTGGTCGTGCTGAACGAAGACGAGGGCGCGGCCTCGGTGGCGTGGGCGACGAAGTTGCCGGGCAAGGGCGAGGTGCGCGTGCTGATGGTGCGCGGCACCGGCCTGGGACAGTGGTCGCGGAAGTCGCCGCCCAACTACGTCGCGCGCGCCCACGCGCTGCTCGGACAGACGGTCGATCAAGGGCGTGTGTGGGACGTGGCGGCGGCGGTGCGCTACCTCGACAGGCAGGACAAGGGCATGCGGAAGTGGACGGTGGCCGGGCGCGGGCAGGCGGGCGTGCTGGCGGCCTACGCGGCGCTGTTCGAGCCGTCGATCGAGGGCGTGCTCGCGGTCGATCCGCCGGCGTCGCACGTGCAGGGGCCACACTTCCTCAACGTGCTGCGCGTGCTCGACGTGCCGGACGCGCTGGGGCTGGTCGCGCCGACGCCGCTGCGGTTGATCGGGGCGAAGGACAAGGGGTTTGAGCGGACGGCGGAGATTTACAGGCGGGCGGGGGCGGCGGACAAATTGACTCGCAAATAAGATGACTGTTCGCGGGGCCATCTTGGAGTGCGGCGATTCATCGGCGCTTTCTT
>JBBSEZ010000331.1:0-11302 GCA_038239195.1 Gemmatales bacterium | reverse complement strand
CGATGTTGAGGATGGCGGCCGCCTGGCTCTTGTTCCAGTCGGTGTGTTCGAGCGTGGCCCGGATGTGCCGCTTCTCGATCTCCTCCAGCGTGACGGGCTCGTAAGGCTGCCCGGCGGCGCCGGCGGCCGGCAGGGACGCCTCCAGCGACGAGAGCCAGACGTCGCTCACGTCGAGCACCGGCCCCATGCCCAGCGCCACGGCGCGCTCGACCACGTTGCGGAGCTCGCGGACGTTGCCCGGCCAGTGGTAGTCTTCCATCTTCTTCAGCGCGGAGGGCGTGAAGCCGCGGATTCGCCGGCCCGTTTCGCGCACGAAGCGCTTCAGGAAGTGCTCCGCCAAAAGAGGGATGTCGCTCTTGCGGTCGCGCAGAGGGGGCACCTGGATCTCGACGACCTGGAGCCGGAAGAACAGGTCGCGCCGGAACGACCCGCCGCGGCCCGCCTCCTCCAGGGGCTGGTTGGTGGCGGCCACCACGCGGACGTCCACGCGAATCGGCACGCTGCCGCCGACGCGCTCGAAGGAATGGCCCTCGAGGATGCGCAGCAACTTGGCCTGGGTGCCGACGTTCATCTCGCCGATCTCGTCGAGGAAGATCGTGCCGTGGTTGGCCGCCTCGAACTTGCCGATCTTCTTCTCCGTCGCCCCCGTGAAGGAGCCCTTCTCGTGGCCGAACAACTCGCTCTCCAGCAGCGTTTCCGTCAGGGCGGCGCAGTTGAGGCAGACGAACGGCCCCTCCTTGCGCGGGCTGGTGTAGTGGACCGCCCGCGCCACGAGCTCTTTGCCCACCCCGCTCTCGCCGCGGATCAAACAGGTCGCGTTGGTGCCGGCCACCCGCCCGATCTGCTGTTCGAGGTGGTGGATGGTGGAACTGGTGCCAATCAGTTCGCTCTCCACGCGCAACTGATCGCGCAAGGAACGGTTTTCCGCGGTCAAGGACTGCTGGCGCTGGAGGTTGTGGATCACCCCGCCGAGCTGCTTGGCGACGGCGACGGCGAACTCGAGGTCCTCCGCGTCGAGCGCCTTGTGCGGGTCGGTGCAGTAGAGGTGGATCAAGCCCAGCACCTTGTCGGCGAAGAGGATCGGGGCACAAATCAGGCTCGTGGCGCCCAGGTCGGTCAGGCTCTCGCGGCTGCGCAGGAAACGGTCGCGCTCCACGTTCTCGGCCAGGATCGCCTCGCGGCCGGCGAGCACCTCGTTGCTGACGTACTCCGAAACGCGCACGTAGCCCCGCACGCTCGGGTCGCGATGACGATGGGCCGTCACTTCCATCTCCACCCCGCGGAGCGACTTGCCGGCCGCGCCGGCCGGGGCCCCCCGCGCGGGTGGTTTGCCGACGGACAGAATGGCGCCGACCTCGGCGGGCACGGCCTCGAGGAGGGCATCGAGGACGATCTGGCACAGTTCCTCGTAGGTGCCGGCCGAGCCCATGTCGAGGGCCAGGCGGTAGAGCAGCGACAGATCGCGGCTCAGGGCGTGGCGCGGCACCGCTGCTCCGTCGGCGGCAGGGGGCGAGGGGGCGAGCGGGGGGTGCGGCGTGAGGAAGCGCGTCTGGCCCAGCCGCTTCTTGATCGACACCCCTTCGGCGCCCACCGCCGCCTCGGCGGGCGCTGCCTGGGGCGGAATGTCGGGGAGCTGGTCCATGTCCTCGACGAACAGCAGGTGCGTTCGGCCGAGGTGGACCTCGTCGTTGGGGGCGAGCTCGCGCTCGCCTTCCAGGCGGTCGTTGTTGAGTCGCGTGCCGTTGAGGCTGTTGAGGTCGCGGACGCGCCAGTGGCCGGCGCTGAAGGCGACCTCGGCGTGATCGCGGCTGCACAGGTCGTCCTTGAGGACGATGGTGTTCGTGGCCGCCCGGCCGAGGGTGTAGGTATGCCCCGGGGCGAGGGGGAACACGTCCCCGAACCCGTCGTCTCGACGCACCACGAGATAGGCTGTCGTCTCGGCGGGCATGGCTGGCGTGTCTCCGCCTCGAAGTCCCCGTGGCAGTATGACACGGCGGGCCCGCGGTTTCAAGGAGAGGGGCCTCGCCGAGGCCCGGAGCGTGGGGGCGTTTCCGCCAGGGGCGCGATCGCGTTCTACAGTTCAGGAGGGAACCGTTCGACCGTGCGAGGGTTGCGTCATGCTGCGCTACCGGGCCGTTTACCGTCTCCAGAGGGGCTCGTTCTTCGCCGAAGTACACGACTTTCCCGAAGCGACGAGCTTTGGCGCCACCCTCGCGGAGGCTCGCGCTCACCTGCTCAGCGCTCTCCGGTACGCCGCCGAGCGCAGGCTGAGGCACGGCGAACAGCTTCCCATCCCCGACGCGAACCACAGTCCCGGCGACGTCTATCTCGTCGAGCTCCTCACGCTCCTGCCGCGCGGCGACAACACCCTCGGCGTCGAGGTGGCCTTCTGAGGCGCGCTCTCCGTTCTCTCCCTACGCCCGCGCCGAGACGGAAGTTCGGTTCGACGTCCGCGCGGCCCCGGCCCGCGGTCAGGTGTGGACCGCATCGAACATCGCGACGGCGAATGGCCCGAAGCAGAGCACGGGCAGCCAGGCGGCGAGGGCTGGCGTGAGGAGCTCCTTGTCGCCGAGCATCTTGCAGGCGAAGCAGGAGGCGAAGAACACGCCGCACAACACCAGGCACATGCCCGAGCTGATGATGACGTTGCGGTTCTGGTCGCGCAGGATCACGGACAGCCCGAGCAGCACGAGCACCATGCCGAGCAGGGGGCGAGTCAGGCGGATGTGGAACAGCACCGCCATCGACGCCAGGCGCGTCGATTCGGGGCGCTGGAGCTCCTGAAAGAGCCGGTAGGTGGACGTGCGCAGGAACCAGTTCGGGTCGCGCGTCAGGGCGTCGAAATCGACGTTGCGCACGTGGAGGACGTAGCGCGTGGTGTCCGCGACGTCGAGCACGTCCGGGATTGGATCGAGGTGGGGAGGGGTGCAGCCGGTCATCTCCCAATGGCCGCCGTTGGGCCCGCTGCCCCGATGATACCGCGCTTCTTGCGCGATGATGTGGACCTGGTTGCCGCTCACCGCTTCGGGGATCGTCACCTGAAACTCGCGGACCAGCAGTTCCTGCCGCACCGCCCTTGTGCCGGTGACGTGAATGCCATTGGAGTCGTAGGCCTGGCGCACGCCGATTTCTCTCTGCCCGCCGGGGTCGTCGCGGGCGCGCGTCAGTTTGTCGGCGAAGAAGGGAATGACGAATTCCTGGTTGAGCACCGTCAGGGTCAGCATCAAGCAGGCACAGAGGAGCACGGGGACGACGATGCGCTGCGTCGAGATGCCCGCGGAGAGGAGAGGGACCTGCTCGTTGTTGCGCTGCATCCAGGCGACGGTGAACATGGCCGCGAGCAGGACGATGGCCTCGCACAATCGGTCGAAGATCAGCGTGATCTGCGCGCCGTAGTAGCTGCCGATGCGCGAGACGACGCCCTTCAGCCCGCTGTCGTGGTGGGCGAAGTCATCGAGGTTGGTGAACAAATCGACGACGATGTAGAGGCTGAGCAAGCTGACCAGGCACACGACGTACGACTTGAAGTAGCCGAGGACCATCTGGCGGTCGATGAGCTTGAGCACGAGCCACTCCCCTCCGGTGACAGGGTGACAAGGTGAGGGGGCGACAGGGTGAAGGCCGGGACGATCGCGGCCTTGCTCTTTCACCCGATCACCTAGTCACCCTGTCACCCCCTCACCTTGTCACCTTGTCACCGTGCCACGCTGCCCCGGTCGATAGGTGAGGACGTACTGATAGACGTAATCGTTGGCGGAGGTGCAGGCCGAGGTGCCGAAGCCGTGGCCCTTGAGCTCGTGGAAGGCGGCCGAGGGCGACCAGCCCTGGTATTCCATCCGATAGACGGCGACGAGGACGCCGGTGCGGTGGAGGCCGGCCTTGCAGTGGATCAGGACCGGGTAGACGTCTTCGCGGTCCATCAGGGCCAGGAACTCCTCGATGACCTGGGGGCGCTGCTCCGGCGCGGCGCGGCGCGACACGAGGTCGGGGGCGAGCTGGACGAGGCGGACGCCGAGCTGGGAGCAAAGGGCGCTTTCCTTGATCTTCTCGTTGCCCCAGAAGCTCACGAACAGGTTGGGGTCGGGGTTGTCGTCCTGGACGTTGACGATGGTGCGGATGCCGTAGCGCCGCACGGCCTCGGCGAAGCCGTCGCCGGTGAGCTGGCCGCTGCGGTAGACGCGCCCGGGCACGACCTCGCGGAGGCGGCGGTCGTGCGAGTAGGTACTGCGGAAGCAGACGAAGGGGGCCACGCCGAAGAGCGCCACGGCGGCGCCGCCCACGAGGGCTATTTGCCATGCCTTTGCCATGCCGGCCCCACCTCCTTGCGCGGCCTGTTCCCGGACTTTGGAAAGCGGGCGGGGATTATGGCCTGGCGCGCGAAAAAGCACAAGAGGAAGTCGGGCTCGGGGGGGGAACCGCACCACCGGAGGCGACCGCAACGACAGGCGCTGCGGGCCCATCCCCACCCGCCGGGGCGCCGAGTCACCCGCTCACCACGGCGGGACGGTGACGGATTACTCCCGCAACGCAAGTCATTGCCAAGACAAGGCCTGCGCCGCCAAAAAAGTCACCTGCTCACGTGGCCTCTGGGGCAGGGGGACCATGGTCCGGCATGGGCTGGAACTCCCCCTAGCTCCGCGAGGGGCCGGAAAGGTGGCCCGACAGGGCGCGCCTGGCCCACCCCCTTATGCAACCTGACACACAGTCCTGAGGGGGCTGTCCCGACATTCCGACCCGGAGTAATGGGACAGTCCCATCGGGAATGCGTTGGAGGTTCGTACCTGCTTCACACCGATCCAGAACCATGCCCGCCTCTGCATCCTATCGGTCAGGAGTTGGCCACTTCGCCACCGTGGCCGGCCCTTTGCTCGTCGTCGGCTGCTTCGCAGAGGGCACGGCCTGGCCGGGTCAGCGGCAGCCTTGCTCCTCCTGTCTCTCAAGGCCGCGCCTGCCCTCGAGTCGCGCAAAAACTGAAAGTGTCGCTTCGCTCATGGACGTGGGGCCTTTGGCACATCGAGCCATCCGCAAGATAGGTGAAGGAGGTGTCGCTTGCCGACGGCTCCTCCACGCGGGGCGATGGTCCCACCGAGGCCGAGCGCGCCCTGCCGCGCGCCCTCGGCGCGATCGACGTCGCCACCGCCCCAAACAGGCCCGCCAACCACTGCCGCCGCGTCCACTTTCCGAACATGGGATTGCCCTCCCGGCACGGTTCTGTTGCGAGTACCCCTGTCTCAGGTCGCGCTTTTCAAGCCAAATGAGGCGCCAGGAATCTTCTCACGAGCGAGCAGGGAAATCAAGCAGTGGTTGAAGAAAGGCGAGATAACGCTTCGCCGTTGGAGGGACAATGGGACGAAGCCCCCTGCTGTGCTCGCAAAAAGAATTCATTGCCCCTTGCCAACCCATCCAGTCACCCCTACAATCATCACAACTCCTCCAACCCAACGTGCCCGTTCACGAACAATCCGCGTTCTCACGATTCGATGCAGACCGTCCTCGCTACTCAAGCGTGGGCCCACCCGTCCTGCGTCGAACTACGCCGTGAGACTCGGCCCGCGCGATGGGAAGGCCCACGACCGAGCAGTCGGAACAAAGAGGTTCCCATGTCCCTGCCCAACTTCTGGCGCTCTCTGCGTCGTCGCCTGCGAGCCCCGCGGCGGCGAAAGAACACCTCGCTGGGGTGTGAGGCCCTCGAAAGGCGCGATCTGCTCAGCGGGGCCCAGGTCGTTACGCTCTCCGCGCCCAGCCCCAACGCCGCCGAGGGCGGCCCGGTCTCCGGCATCTTCATGCTCACTCGGAGCGGTGACCCCACCTCCTTGCTGGCCCCGCTGACCGTGCAGTATGCCGTGGCCGGCACCGCCACCAACGGAACGGATTACGCCCCCCTGTCCGGCAGCGCCACCTTCGCCGCCAACCAGACCACGGCCCCCGTTCTCGTTCAGCCCATCCCCGACCAACTCGTCGAGGGGCCCGAGACGGTGGTCCTCGCGCTCTCGGTCGATCCGGCCTACCAGGTCGGCGCCCCCGACAGCGCGACCGTTACCATCGCGGACAGTATGCCGCCGGGCTCGCCGCAGCCCATGCCGCCGGGCTCGCCGCAGCCCATGCCGCCGGGCTCGCCGATGATCCCGCTGCCGGCGGTGAGCGTCGTCGCCACCGACGATGAGGCGTCGCGGGGCCTCGAGCTCCAGGCGCCCGACACCGGCACCTTCACGTTCACCCGGACCGGCCCGACCGCGAGCCCGCTCACCGTGCAGTACGCCATCGCCGGCACGGCCTCCGCCGGCGGCGATTACACCGCCCTGGGCAGCACCGTGACCTTCCTCGCCGGCGCGGACACGGCCGACGTCACTGTCGCGGCGCTGCCCGACAGCCTGCCCGAGGGGGCGCGCACCGTGGTGGTGACCCTGGCGAGCGATCCGGCCTACGTCAGCGGCACCGACAGCAGCGCCACCGTGACGATCAGCGCCGATTTCATCGCGCCCGTGGCTGCCGACGACAGTTACACGCTCCAGGCGGGGGCGACGCTCACCACGAGCCAGGCCAACGGCGTCGCAAGCAACGATACCGACAGCTACGGCGACGCGCTCAGCATCAGCCTCGTCGCGAGCCCCGCCCACGGCGTCCTGGCGTTGAACCTCGACGGCAGTTTCGCCTATGCCCCCGACCCCGGCTTTAGCGGCACCGACAGCTTCCGCTACCTCGATCGCGATGGCGATCTGAGCAGTAACGTTGCCGCGGTCACGCTGCTCGTCCAGGCGGATGCGCCCCTTGCCCTGGGGCGGGGCTACACCGTTTTGGCCGGGAGCTCTCTGCAAGTTCCGGCCTCCGCGGGCGTTCTGGCCGGCAGTCTCGGGGGAATGCGCGCGAGCCTGGCCTCCGGGCCTGCCCACGGCGCCCTCACGTTCAACGCCGACGGCTCCTTCACCTACGTCCCCGACGCCGGACTCGTCGGCAGCGACACGTTTACCTACCGTCCCGCCGGGGGCGGGAGCTTCGGCGCGCCTGCCACGGTGACAATCCTTGTGACCGACACCGCCCCCACGGCCGTCGCCGACGTCTACGCGGTTCATGCGGGCGCGACGTTGCAGACGACGCGGGGGTGGACTGGCTCGGCGTGGGTGGGCAACGGCCTGCTGGCCAACGACACCGATGCCGACGGTCAGGCGCTCACGGCCCATTTGCTGTCCAGCCCCGCCCACGGCAGCCTGGTCCCCAGCACGGACGGCACCTTCAAGTACGTGCCCGACGTAGGCTTCACCGGCACCGACTCGTTCGCCTACGCGGCCTTCGATGGGTTTGCGTTCAGCGCCCCCACCACCGCGACCATCCTCGTCACCAATGACGCCCCGGTGGCCGCTGCCGACGCCTACACGGTCCACGCAGGCGCGACCTTGCAGACGACGCGGGGGTGGACGGGCTCAGCGTGGGTGGGCAACGGCGTGCTGGCCAACGATAGCGACGCCAACGGCGACGACCTCCGCACCAGGCTCGTCGCGGGGGTTGCCCACGGCCGGCTCACCTTCAACGCCGACGGCACCTTCACGTACGCGGCCGACGCCGGCTTCACCGGCACCGACTCCTTCTCCTACCGCGACTTCGACGGGGCAGCCGACAGCGCCGCCGCGACGGTGACGATCACCGTCACCAACGCCGCCCCAGTCGCCGCCGATGACCTCTATGCCGCGACGTCCGGTGTTGCCTTCCAGACGACGCGGTCGTGGACGGGCTCGGCGTGGGTGGGCAACGGCGTGCTGGCCAACGATAGCGACACCAACGGCGACGCCCTCAGCACCAGCCTCGTCGCGGGGGTTGCCCACGGCCGGCTCACCTTCAACGCCGACGGCACCTTCACTTACGTGGCCGACGCAGGCTTCACCGGCACCGACTCCTTCTCCTACCGCGACTTCGACGGCACCGTTTTCAGCGGCCCCGCCACGGTCACTTTCCTGGTCGGCGCGACGCCGCCGAGCGCGGCGCCCGACTCGTACGTCTGGCAGTCCGGGGCGTTGACCGTCGATGCGGCCGCTGGCATCCTGGCCAACGACGCGGGGGCGGCCGGGCAGGCGCTGACCGTGAACCTGCTGGCGGGCCCCGCCCACGGCACGATCCTCCTCGACGCCAGCGGCTCCTTCGTCTACGTGCCCGCCCCCGGCTTCGCCGGCACCGACACGCTCGCTTACCAGGCGTTCGACGGCAGCGCCTTCAGCGCACCGGCCACCGTCACCCTGACGGTGCTGACGCCGACCGGCAGCTTGCCCTCCCCGCTGGCCAACGACCCGCCCGTGGCGGTCGCGGACGTCTTTGCCGTCCACGCTGGGGGCAGGTTGGTCGTCTCGCGAGACGCCTCCGGGAAGCCGACGAACGCCTCGGGCACCCCCGGCAGCGTGCTGAGCAACGACTTCGACGCCGACGGCAACCCGCTGACCGCGATCCTGGTCGGCCCCGCCGCGCACGGCACGCTGGTGCTCAACGGCGACGGTACGTTCGTTTACGCCCCGCTGGCCGGCTTCACCGGCACCGACTCCTTCATCTACCGGGCCTCCGATGGCCTCGCCCTGAGCGACCCGCTCACGGTCGTCATCTACGTCACCGACACGGCCCCGGTCGCCGCCGCGGACGCCTACACCGTTTCCGCCGGCTCCACCCTGAGCATCACCCGGGCGTCCCTCCCGGTCACCGTCCCCTCGGGCCCACCGGGACAAGTCCCCGCGAACGTGTCGGTGCTGACGGCCCTGCCCGGTTCGCCCCCGCCGGCGCCCAGCGGGGGCGTCGGCGTGCTGGCGAACGACCTCGACGCCGATGGCGACCCCCTGCGGGCCCGGCTGGTGAGCGGACCGGCCCACGGCACTCTGCTCCTCAACAGCGACGGGACGTTCGCCTACGTGCCGTTCGTCGGCTTCGCCGGCGAGGACTCCTTCACCTACCAGGCCGGCGACGGCGCCCTCGCCGGCAACGTCGCCACGGTGCGCCTGCTCGTGACCGACAGCGCGCCGGACGGTGCGCCGGACGCCTACGCCGTGCATGCCAGGGCCACGCTGACGGCCTCGGGGGCACAGGGCCAGCCGGCCGGCGTGCTGGCCAACGACGGCGGCGCGAGCGCGGGGCCGCTCCGCGCCAGTCTGGTGGACTTGCCCGGGCACGGCCGGCTGCTCTTCAACAGCGACGGCACCTTCGCGTACGTGCCCGAGCGCGGCTTCGCGGGCGAAGACGCCTTCACCTACCGCCCCGACAATGGTCGCAACGTCGGCCCGCTCACCGCGGTGCGCATCCTGGTCAGTAACGCCGCCCCCGTGGCGCTCGCCGACGCCTACCTCGTCCACGCGGGGGCCGCGCTGGCGGCCAACGGGCTCAGCGGCTCCCCGGCCGGCGTGCTGGCCAACGACTTCGACGTCGATGGCGACATGCTCGCGGCCCGGTTCGGCAGCGGGCCGGCCCACGGCACGATCGTCTTCGGCGGCGACGGCACCTTCACCTACACTCCCTTCGCCGGCTACGTGGGCGAGGACGCCTTCACCTACCGCGTCAGCGATGGCCTCGCCACCAGCGCCGAGGCCACCGTCCGGCTGCTGGTGACCAACACGCCGCCGGCGGCCGCTGCCGACGCCTACCTCGTTCACGCCGGGAGCGTGCTGGCGGCCTCGGGCCTCAACGGCGCCCCGGCCGGCGTGCTGGGCAACGACGGCGACGCGGACGGCGACATGCTCACGGCCCGCCTGGTGGCGGGGCCCGCCCACGGCTTTCTGGAGTGGAAGGCCGACGGCACCTTCGTCTACGTGCCGTTCGCCGGCTACCTGGGCGCGGACAGCTTCGTCTACAAGGCCAACGACGGGCGGGCGGACGGCAACACCGCCACGGCCCAGTTGCTGATGACCAACACGGCGCCGGTCGCCAACGACGACGTCTACCAGGCCAAGGCGTTCACCATTGGCGCCCTGCTCAAGGCGCTGAAGGACGCGCCGCCGCCCCCCTCGGCGACGGGCCAGGGCACCCGCCCGGACGACAACATCCTCAAGAAATCGACCTTCGCCTTCCACCGCTTCCTCAGCGGCGTCGAATCGGGGCCCGGCCCGACCGTGGCCAACTTCAGCACGACGATCGACGCGGCCGCCAACGACGGCGACGCGGACGGCGACAGCCTGGTCCTCTCCGTGGTCAGCGAGCCGCAAAATGGGTCGGTGACCACGGGCTCGAACGGAGCCTTCTACTACACGCCCAAGTTCGGCTTCCAGGGCATCGACACCTTCACCTACCAGGTTCGCGACGGCTTCGCCTTCAGCAACGTGGCGACGGTAACGATCCACGTCATCGACGCAGCGCCTTTGGCCCGGCCGGACTTCTACTCCGGGTCGGCCCGCAACGGCATCGTCGCGGGCGGGCAGGGGCAGCCGGGGGTGCTGGCCAACGACACCGCGGTGGGGGCCGACGAGCTGCGCGCCCAGGGCATCGAGCCGCTCGTCGCCATCCTCGACCGGCGCCCGCAGTACGGCACCGTGGCCCTGAGCACCGACGGCTCGTTCACCTACCGCCCGTTCCCCGGCTGGACGGGGACCGACACCTTCACCTACAAGGCCGGCAACGGCATCGTCTGGAGCGACCCGGTCCTGGTCACCCTGGTGGTCGGGAACGTGGCCCCCGTGGCGCGGCCCGACCAGGACACCGTCCGGGGCACGCCAAGCCCGACCACCATGCCCGGCATGACGGGAATGCCGGGCATGCCGGCGGTGCCCCCTCCCGCTTCGCCTCCGCCTTTGCAAACCTCCGTTTCGGGCAACGTGCTGGCCAACGACAGCGACCTCGACGGCGACCCCCTGACGGCGCGCGTGGTCATCGGGCCCCAGAACGGGGTGGTCTCGATGCTGCCCGACGGCACGTTCACCTACCAGCCCAACCCGGGCTACGTCGGCGCCGACGCTTTCTCCTACCGGCCCAACGACGGTACCGTGGATGGCAACCTGGCCGTCGTCTCCATCACCGTTACCGACCCGAACGCGCCCCCACCCGCCCCGCAATCGCCGGGGCTCTTCGACGGCGCCACGATCGTAGCCCGCGCCGACACCTTCAACGTCGCCCACGATCAATTCCTGATTCGCACCGGCGCCAACGGCCTGCGCGCCAACGACACCATTCTCGCCAGCGGCACCGTCGTCGCCGAGAAGGCGAGCGACCCGTCGCACGGCGAGGTACAGGTGTTCGCGGACGGCGGTTTCAGCTACAAGCCCGCAGCGGGCTTCGTGGGCACCGACTCGTTCCGCTACCGGCTCCACGGCGGCACGCTCTTCAGCGACTCCACCTCCGTCACGAT
>JBBSEZ010000330.1:0-11320 GCA_038239195.1 Gemmatales bacterium | reverse complement strand
GTGGCCGATGGCTTGCACATCCGCCTCGGAAAACGTAATCTCTCGCATGACCGGCCTCCCATTCCTTCCTCCATGGTCTGAGTTTATGGGTGTTCCGGTCTTTGTCTATTGTGTCACGCTGACCCGCGTCGAGTATACCTCCGGTGTCGCCTGCGCCACCGGCTCCAGCAGCAGCACGGCTGGTACGTTACTGACCAGGTTGGACAGCGCGGCCGACACCAGACTGAGCAGGTCGGTTGGACGGTTCAGCAGCCAGGTCCAGCCCTCGACGCCCCAGCCGGCGACGACGTGGACCTGGAAAGCGCGGACGACGATGAACAGCCCGGCGAACATCACGAGCAGGCCCCAGTCTACCTCGCGGTAGACCTTCTCCGGTTTGATCCGGTCGAGCAGCACCACGGCTGCGGCGCCGAGAGCGACCAGCTCCAGCGGCAGGCCGGTGAAGAACAGTGCCACTGCCGCCAGCGTCACCGCGACCGCCTTGACTTGCAGCCGGGCATGAGCGCGGCTGCGCGGCGCCCCCTCGCCGTCGCCTCCTTCGTCAGGCTTCTCGTCTTTGCCGGGCATTTGCTGCCCCTTGGGTGGCGCCAATCGGCCCCGGTAGACCAAGCAGACGACGAGATAGGTGAGGCCCAGCCCCAGGAGAGCGACCGGCAGCAGGCGGGAAGCGAAGCGGAGGTAGGAGATCCCCGAATGCGCGCCGATGTAAATGTTCTGCGGATTGCCGGTGATGGTGCCCGTCGAGCCGACGTTGGCCGCGGTCGCCAGGCCGATCAGGTGGGGAATCGGGTCGAACTTCATCCGTCGGGCCAGGTGGAGCACCAACGGCGTCAGCGCCACGCAGACCACGTCGTTGATCAGAAACGCCGACAGCACCCCCGAGAGGCCGATCGTCACCGCCAGCAGGCCCTTCGGAGTGGTGATGCGGCGCAACGCCATGCCGGTGAGCCGCTCGAAGAAGCCCGACAGCCGCAGCACGCCGACGACGACCATCATCCCAAACAGCAGGAACAGCGTCTTGAAATCGATCGACTCCATGCTGACCGCTTGCTCCAGGCTCAGAACGCCGGTGACCAGCATGAGGGTGGCGCCGACGAGAGCGATGCCGGCCCGGTCCATGCGCAGCCCCGGCACCTTTCCCAGCGCCAGGCCGGCGTAGGTCAGCACAAAGAGGGCCCACGTCAGCCAGAACGTCACGTCATCCAAGGTTCGCCTCCCCCAAAGCCCCGCCGCTTACCACGTCTCCGTTCCGCACAACTTCATCAACAGAAGTTCGTCGCCGTCACCACAGGCCGCACGCACGGGACGGCCGTGTAGCGCCCGGTCGGATCGACCGCGACCTCGATCGTCTGCTCGCCGCGCCCCCCGCGCCGGTCCACCGCCCGCACGGTCACGCGGTGGCGCCCCTTGCTCAGCCGGTCGCCCGGCAGCGGGCCCGTCCAGGACTGCGGCCCTTCCCTCTCTAGCGGCGCCCACGGTTCGTCATCCACTCGGGCCATCACCTCGACCAGCGGCTCGCCCGACCACGCCAGCGCCCGCAGCCGATCCTGGCCGCGCACGACGTGGGCCGGCCCCGTCGCCAGGAGGGCGTCGCGCGGGTGGGCGATCAGCACCAGGGGCCTGCGGTCCTCGATCGAGCGGTAGGTGATGGCCAGGTCGTCGCCGTGCAGATGGGCTAGCAGATAGCCGGGCGGGCCCCCTTCGGGATCGCCGATCGAGCGCGTGGCTACCACGACGTTGCGGCCGTCGTTGGCCACCTGCCCGTAGTGCGTGTGGCCGGCGAAGATCGCGGTGACGGGCCGAGCCTGCACGAGGGCGCGCCAGGCGTCGATGCCAGGGCCCGCGAAGTCTTCCCAGATCTGATAGGGGTAGTTGTATTGAAACAGGACGATTCGCTCGCCCGGAGCCGCGGCCGCGGTCACGTTGTCGCGCAGCCAGTCGAGTTGCTCGGGCGACAGGCCAACAGGCCGGCCCTCCTGCGCGTTCAGGCGAAGGAAGCAGAAGCCCCGCAGCGAGAACGACCCGTAGGCCTCGCGACGCCCCTGCCAGAAGGAGCCGGCGCCGACGAATGCGGTCGGTGAGGAAGCCGGCCGGCGTCTGGGCCAACAGCACGCCCAGCCCGGCGAGAGCGAGCGCCACGCCGATGGCGAACGGCTGCCACTGCCTTTCTTTGAGAAAGGCGGCGACGAACGGCATCGTGACGCCGGTCACTTCCGCAAGGAAGAAGTTGGTCGCGTTGAGCCCCCAGTAGCTCCGCCAGGACGGCCTGGAGGCACGCTCGCCCCCGCCCGGGCCGGAAGGGGCGCCCGGGCTGGAGCAGGGCAGGGGCACTGCAACTTCGGTCGAATCGATGATTGGCATGGTCGGGCTTCACCGGGTCAAGGGCCCTCACTTCGCGCTTCGGCGTGGCGCAATGCAACGGAGGCGCCGTGCTGCGGCGAAGGGAAAGCCGGCGCCGAGAAGATTTGACCGAACCGACGAAGGGAACGAGAGATGTGTAAACCAGCACGATGAGGCGCGCGGCCCGAGGCCCCCGAGGGAGGACGCCGCGCCCGCGCTTTCATTGGGCAGGGCGCCCCCGCGCGGGGGCGCCTTGCCCAGATTGGTCCTGTTCGGGGCCCCTCCGCGAACGCGGTCAGTCCTCCTTTCGGGGCCTCACTTCTTGGCCTTCTTGTAGCGGTAGGCCCAGATGGTCCCGTTGTCGGCGCTGTCCCCCGCCACGTGGAAGAGGTGGACGTTCGAGTCGGGATCGTAAAAGGCGTTGATCGACCGATCCGTCTCCTTGAACGTCCGCCGGGGATCGTCCAGCCAGGCGTTGCTTGCCGGATCGTACGCGAAGATGCCCCGCTCTTCCTTCTTCCCGCCATACCGAAATAGCAAGACGACGTCGGCGACCGAATCGTACTGCATCGCCGCGACGTTGGTGTTGTAGGACGTGGAGCCCTTGCAGGGCGCCCCCTTGGGCCGAAGGTTCACCCAGGCGTTGTCCTTCACGTCATAGGCCCACAAGGCGTTGCTGCCCGGGGGGGCGACGGGGTAACTGCCCCCGCCGAGGTAGATGCGCTCTCGCTTCGCGTCGTGGCAGACGGTGGGGTCGATGCCGAAGGGCGGTTTCGGCCCCTTGGGCGCCTTGGCCGCCCATCGGTTCGTCGCCGGGTCGTAGAACCAGACGCCCTCGTTGTTGCGGAAAAAGGCCTGCTTCTTGCTGGGCACGTAGAGGAGCACGTCGCCGAAACTGCTGCGCGGGTGGGGCGTTGCGCTGGCCCGGCGGTCCCACCTGGCGGTCCTGGGGTCGAACGTCCAGGGGCTGGCGGCTTTGGGGGCCCCTTTGGGCAAGCCCGCGAGCCACTTCAGACGGCGCGCGAGGGGCTTCTTCCAGTAGTCGCCCGGACACGGCATGCTCAGGAAGCGCTTCGAGTGCGTGTCGTAGGTCACCATTTCGTACGCATGGACCATCGACGCCACGGGGACCGGCCCCCCGTCCCTGGTCGCCTCGAAGCCATCCCGGGTGATGGTCAAGTCGAGCGTCTTGACGTTGGCCCCGGGATAACAGCAAACCCAGCGATGGCGGTGGAGGTCGTAGAACCACAGGTCGTCCATGTAATGCCCGTCGGGCTTGGTGTACCCGTGAACGCCTTCGCCGAACAGAAAGGCCCCGCGCAGGTCGGGGGCGAAAGGCATCTTGCACCCCCACGAACGGCCGCGTGCCTTGCCCCAGACCGGGTCGGCGGCCGGCGGACCGAGGTCGAGCCAACGGTTGTCCCCGAGGGCCTGTAGTTTGGCGACGTGAGGGCCGGGCTTGCCGGTCGGCCCCGCCAGCGCCGTCCCCCGAGGCTCGATCTTCTCTCTCCTGGTCTCCTCGACCGCGCCGCCACCGTCGAAGCTCGCCGCCACCGCGAACGTCGCCAGGCTCATTGTCAGCCAGGACGTGGGCTTCATGGTACGCTCCTGTGGAGGGGCCCGTTTTCGGAAAGTTGTGTCGGCCCCGGGCCCTTGTTGTTCGCACGTCGGACGGCCCTCTATCGCACACGCTGCGGGGCCAGCAGGAAAGGAGAAAGCGTGGAAGGCGAAGCGTCGCTCACCGGGCTACGGCATTCCTCGGGGACTATTCTTTCGCCATCAAGAGCGGTTTGAGGCGCTCCAGCATGCCCGCGCTCCCCAGCGACGCCTTGCCGAAGCCCGGCAGCGCGCCGGCGGCCTCGGCCTCCTCCTGGGCGTCGGCGTAGTTGCTGACGAGCATCACCGGAACGTTGTGCGGCCTCTCGGCCGCGAGCTGGCGCACCAGCTCGAGCCCCGACGAACCGTCGGCGTCGAACAGGCGATTGACCAGCACCAGCGCGAACGGGCCCTGGCGCAGCAGCGACAGCGCCTCGTCGGCCGAGTGCGCGCCGACCACCTCCGCGCCGAAGGCGCTTTTCAACGTCCGCGAGATGCCGCTGTGGTCGGCGAAACACTGGCCGACACTCAACACGCGCTTGCCCGCCATGCGCTTGCTCCCTTCTCGGCTCGGGGCCAGGACGAACCTCACCCTTTCATTGTAGAGCCGGAGCCAGGCAGCACAGCCCGGAGGAAGGGCGCGACGCGACGAGGCCCCGCCAGCGCCGCCGTTAACCGCCGCGGGTGACGGCTGGGCTGGTCCTCGCTGGCCGGGTTGGCGCACCGCCAGGCGCCCAGACGGAGTTGCGCCCACCAGCCAGAAGGCTACCCGGAGCGCGTACGTTGTTGGCAGAGACGTTGGAACGACAAGCGCCTGGGACGACGGCGCAAAGAGCGCCAGACAAGAAGCGACAACGGCGCCGTCGTCCTCTTGTTGTCTTCTTCTGCGCCGAGGAGGCGCGGCGTTCCCGCGCACGGCCGTCGTCCCACAACCTCGGCGCCCCGAGCCGCCGCAGGCGCCCCGCGAAAATACGACCGGGACGGTCACAGCGACCGGGTTGCCCCGAACAGGATGGGGAGAGGCTTCGGGACACGCAGCCTCGAACCGAAAACCGGCCGACCCGGCAACTGAGCCTGGCGTTCAGCCTTCCCTTTCCCGATCGAATCGACCAAACTGCGGCGTGGGCGGACCGAGTCACCGTCCGGGAGGAAACAGTCATGGCGGCACAACCAGGCCGGGTGTTGATCGTGGGGGCGGGCCCCGCCGGGATGACGCTGGCCTACCTGCTGGCCCGGCGCGGCGTGGGCGTGACGGTGCTGGAGGCGCACCAGGACTTCGCCCGCGCCTTCCGCGGCGAGGGCATGCAACAGAGCGGCATCGACGTCTTTCGGCAGATGGGGCTCGGCGACCGCTTCGACCAACTCCCGCACGCCGAACTGCACACCTTCGAGATCTACTTCGCCGGCCGGCTGCTGATCCGCACCGACGCCGCCAGGGTCGGCCGCGATCAGGCACGCCTCGTGTCGCAGCCGGCGCTGCTGCAACTGCTGGCCGACGAGGCCGGCAAGCACCCCTGCTTCCGCCTCGACTTCGGCACCACTGTGCGCGACTTCCTGCACGAGAACGGCCGCATCGTCGGGGCCCGCGCCACCACCGACGGCGAGCCGCGCGAGTATCGCGCCGACCTGGTGATTGGGACCGATGGCCGCCACGCTGCGACGCGCAAGCACAGCGGGCTGCCGGAGCTCTCCTCTCCGCAGGACTACGACGTCCTCTGGCTCAAGGTCCCGTATCCCGACGCCTATCCCGACCGGACAACGGGGCAGATCGAACTGGCGCCGAACCGCTTCGCCATGACCTTTCCTACCGCGGACGGTCAGCTCCAGGTCGGGTTCGTGATCCCCAAAGGGGGTTTTGCGGCGCTGCGCGCCCGCGGCCCGGACGTGTGGACGGAGGAACTGATCGGCCGCTTGCCCGCCTACCTTGCCGACCACCTGCGCGCCCACCGGGAGGTCGTGGCCAAGGCGCTCCTCTTGAACGTGGTGTGCGGCCGGCTCGCGGAATGGACGGTCCCCGGGCTCTTGCTCCTCGGCGATGCCGCCCACCCGATGTCGCCCGTCGGCGGGCAGGGCGTCAACATTGCCCTGCGCGATGCGCTGGTGGCGGCCAACCACCTCTGCCCGGTGCTGAGTGCCGGCGCGGGCCCAGAGGCCCTCGACGCCGCCGCCCGGCGCGTCAAGGACGAGCGCTGGCCGGAGATCGTCGCCGTGCAGCAGATCCAACAGGACCAGGCACGCATGCTGTTTTACCCCGAGGACTGGCGCACGCGGCTGGTGCATCGGTTGCTGCCGTGGTTGCTGCGCACCGGCCTGATGCAGTGGCTGCACCGCAAGCAGGCCCGGCAGATGTCGCACGGCGTCGTGCCGGTCCGGCTCGTGGTTTGAGGACGGCTTGTGGAGGAAGAACGAGCAGCAACGGGGACGCGGCTCGGGGTAGGTCGTCGTTGGCGGAAGAAGGCGGTGCGAGCCTGTAAAGGTGACGTTCGAGATATTCGAGCCGAACCAGCCGCGACAGACGACCGTGGCGGGGCTGGGCGACCGCGACACCACCTGCGCCATCGCCGGCGGCATCGTGGCGCTGGCCGTCGGGCCGGCGGCGATTCCCTCCGATTGGCTGAGCATGCGCGAACCGCTGGCGCGGGGGGCCGGGCTGACCCTCCCCCGGCGCGAACCGACAAGCAAGAAGGGCGCGTGGCCCGCTGTCCGGCGGCAGCAGCCAGGGCTACCGAGCGAGCTACTCTTCCTCGTCGGCGCGAACGTCATGGTCGGCCTTCATCGCCGAGCCCATGAACAGCGGCCCCCGGGCGTGGGGCAGGTCGTCCCGCCGGCCCGACTTTGCCGTGGCGACAAGCGTCCTCGCTTGCAGGTCGGAAAAGGGCGGTGAGGAAAAGGGGACGCAGCACTTTTCTGGTCGGACCAGAAAAGTGCTGCGTCCCCTTTTCATCGCTCCCCCGCCAGCCCCAGGTCGCGCGTCGGCCAGACGTGGGCGATGACCTCTTCGCGCCACACCAGCGCCCCCGCGGGCCAGAGGGCCAGGGTGGACGCGATGAAGTCGTGGTCGCCGAGGTAGCTCCGGCCCCATTGCCCGCGCGGGCCGGCGCTGGGGAGCACGAACATCGGCGTGCCCACGTTGCCCGGGGCCACCTCGCGCCGCTCCCAGAGCGTCACGTCCTCCGGCACCAGGTGCATCCGGAACAGGTGCGGTCGCCCCGGGGACTCCGCCAGCGCCGACCGCACCGCCGTCAGGGCACCGGGAGCATACGCATCGTCGTCGTCGAGGAAGAGCAACCAGTCGCCCCGCGCCAGCAGCATGCCGCGGTTCCGCGGCGTGCTCCCCCAGTCGCGCGACGGGCCGGGTACGCTCGCGTACCGGCCCGGCAGGTCGAACTGCTCGAACAGCGACCGGGCCACCTGCTGCTCGCCGTCCCCCAGCAGCAGGACCTCGTCCCCGGGCAAGAGCTCCTGGGCGCGCAGGCTGCGCAAGGTGCGGGCCAGAGTGGGCCGGCTCACGGTCGGGATGAGGATGCTCAGCGCCGGCATGAGGCTCAACCTTGCAAATACGTGGGGTCGTGCTGCGCGCCGTCGGTCGTGAAGTCGTCGTCCAGTTCCAGGCCGAAGTGCGCGGCCAGCGCGCGGTAGTCGTCCGGGAGGTTGGCGTTGTGCCAGACGACGCCGGGGGCCCACTGGTAGCGCTCCTCGGTGTAGGCCTTCCACGGCCAGAAGATGCCTCCCAGGCATTCGCGCAGCGTTTCGTAGAGGACCGTCTCGGCGGACCGGGTCGGGCCGTGGCGCCGGGGCAGGAGTCGGTTCAGCGCCTCGGGCCGGTGCCAGCTCGGCACGTCGAGCAGCATCGCCTCCGTGCGGAGGTCGAAGACCTCGCGGCCCCGGCAGCGCTGCGTGGCCAGGGGTAGCTCGCTCACCAGAAGGTCGCGCGCGCCATCCTGGAGCCAGCGCGCCGTCGTGAAGAGGAATCGTTGCGAGAGCTTGGCCAGCACGCGCAGGCCGCGCGCGCGCGCCCAGATGAGCCCCTTCCAGTAGGTCGCCACGTCCCCGCCCATGTGGCCGATGCGCTCCACGTTGGGCCAGAGGTCCACGTCGGCGTGGCGCGCGCACGCCTGCTGCAACTGCTCGAACCGGCCGCCGGGCCCCGGTGGGGGGCCGAAGCCCGGCGAGCAGTCGTCGCTGACGAGGATCGGCACCGGGCCGCAGGTGTGGCGGATCAGCCGCACTTGCAGCTCGACGAGCCGCGGCCACCCGTACGACCCGATCGCGACCCCGCAGGGCGGGTCGCCCGCCCGGGGCTCGTGGCGCCCGAGCGGGATGGCGAGCGGGGCGCTGACCGTGGCGTGGTCGCGGCAGTAGCAGCCGAGGCACGTCGGGGCCGTGACCAGCTTCGCCCCTGCCAGCTTGGGCGAATGGCAGCAGTGAAGGCCGGCGGCGACCTCCTCGCCGCGGTGCCGGCAGAGGGGAAAGAGCGGGGCGTGCATGGGCTACACCGGCACCACGGCGACGTAGGCGGGGGCTGCGTCCCAGGGGCCCCCCGGCGTCAATTGCGGGAGGACGTTGGCGTTGAGTGGCTGCCAGTCGTCGGGCGGCAGTTCGTACTCCACGACCACCTCTCCGAACTGGAAGGTGAGCCACCAGGGCTCGCCGGGCCCGTCGTGGCGCAACTCCACGCGCGGCGCGCCGGCGCCGTCGTTGCCGTTGTCCCAGACGCTGGCGCCGCCCCCTCCGGCGGTGCTCAGCAGCCACAGGTCGTTGAAGAGATCGCAAGGGCCGCTGAAGCCCGTGGCCACCACCTTCCACTGCCGGGGCGCCGTTTCGCAGGGGCCCGCCAGCAGCCCGGGGCCTCCCCCACTGGTGCCCCCGGAGGTGGGTGGCCCGCAGTCGGTCTGGTTGCTGCGCTGGCCCATGAAGTAGGTGGCCTGGACGTCGTAGCCGGGGCCGCCGAAGTCGGTCCAGACGACGAGCGTGTTGGGCTTGCTCCCGACCTCGTCGCAGGCGGCGCCGGGCAGCAGGAGGAAGGCCCACGTTCCGCTGCTGGACGGGATCGTGAACGCGGTCATGGGCGGAGGGTTGAGTGGGGGGCTCGGCAGGTTGCCGGGGTAGACCTTGGCGTAGAGATACTGGGCCGGCATGTTGGTGGTATCGTCGATGGCGCCGTTCCCTCTGGCGCAGATGCTTCCGTTGGTGGCGCCGAGCGGGGCGAGGGCCTTTGCCGTCCCGTTCGGCGCGGGGAGCGTCACGCCCAGGGTCAGCACGCGCTTGAACTTGGGCTGTGGCCCTCCCCCCGTCCCGGGGAGCTGCACCTCGACTCGCACCACGCCATCACCTCTCGGGGCGCTCATTGCTTTCCCTCGGTCGGGGCTTTGTATCTCGCGCTGCGGAACACGCTCGTGCTCCGCGCATTGTACACGCCAAACGCGCCCCGGTAATCCACTTCCTCGCAGCGGGCGTTGACCGCCGGGGCGGTCAGGCCGGACAACTCCACCTTGCCCCAGTGGGCGCTCTTCAGGCCCGCCTCGCCGACGACGAGACGCAGCCGGTGCTCGCGCGAGGTCGGGCGCGGAATGGGCGCGGAGGCCAGCGTTTTCCGCACGGCCACTTTCTCCGTGAGCCGCTGCACCACGATCCGGTCGAGAGAGAAGCGCTCTCCCATCTTGTCGTCTGCCCGGGAAACGAGCAGGACCAGTTGATACTTCTTGCACGGATGTTTCCCGTACCGCGCGTCGCGATGGCCGAGGAAGAGGCCGACCCTGCCCCACTGGACCTGCTGAATCCCCACCTCGATCTCGTAAGGGGCCCGGGCCGCCTCCCCCAGGCGGAGCAGGCCCTCGCCGGAGGCGTGAACCAGCAGGTCGGGCTCCTTGGGGTCGAACTTCCACCGGGAGTTGCCCTCCGCCCCCGGCCACTGGAGCTCGACGGGCGGGCGATCCAGGAGGCTCGACCAGCCGTCTGACGCCGGCCTCCCTTCAACAGGTGGTGCGGGCCGCTCGGCGTCGTGTCGCTCCGGGCGGGGCACGAAAGAGAAGAGCGCCAGGCCAGTGAGGAGCACGGCCAGGAGGGCGCAGGACGCGAGCAGCACGCGCCGGCGGCGCGGCCGGACGCTGACCGTTCGGCTCGGGGCGGGAACGGTGGGCGCTTTCGCCAGCGCGACCGAGGGCCTCGTCTCGGCCGACACGGTCGGCGGCGCGGGGGCGAGGGCGTGGCCCCGCGCGCTGGCGGAGGCCAGGAGGGCCAACAGGTCGCACCCGGCCACGAAGGGCACCAGAGCGGAGGCGACCTCGGCGGGGGTGGCGGGGCGGTCGTCGGGGGACTTGGCCAACAGCCGAGCGAGGACGGCCGCAAGGAGCTCGGGCACGTCGGCGCGCGCCTCGCGCACCGGCGGCACGGGCTCCTGGGCATGGGCCCAGAGCTTCCGCATCGTCGAGTCGTAGCGCGGGGCGGGGAAGGGCGGTTGCCCCACGAGGAGCTTGTAGAGGGTGCAGCCGAGACTGTACACGTCGGCGCGGACGTCCACCTGATGGCTGCCCGCGCCCTGCTCGGGGGCCATGTAGTCGGCGGTGCCCATCACCTGGCCGCTGTCGGTGAGCTCCTCCCCGGTGGAAGGCCCCCCTTGAAGCCGTGCCAGGCCGAGGTCGAGCACCTTCACGCGCCCGTCGGTGGCGAGGATGAGGTTGGACGGCTTGACGTCGCGATGCACCAGGCCGTGCTCGTGGGCGTACTGGAGCCCGACCGCCGCCTGCCGCACCAGTTCGCAGGCATCGGAGAGGGACAACGGGCTGCACAACCGGGCAATCTTCGAGAGGTCGAGCCCCTCCACGTATTCCATGACGAGGAAATGCCGGCCGTCGGCCTCTCCCGCGTCGGTGGCGCGAACGATGTGGGGATGGTCGAGCTTGCCGATGGCCTCCATCTCGCGGTGGAAGCGGGCCAGCATCTGGGAGTCGTGGGCCCGGTCGGGCGGGAGCACCTTGAGCGCCACCACGCGCTTGAGCCGGGTGTGCAGCGCCTTGTAGACGGCCCCCATGCCCCCCTGGCCGAGCTTTTCCAGAAGGAGGTATTGGCCAAGGCGCTCGGGCTCGTTCCCCGGTGCCGGCGGGGCGAGGGCGGCCTCGCCCTGGGTTTGCGAACTGGGCCCGGTGGTTTTGGACGGCTCGGGCTGAGTCATGGCGCTGGGCCCTCCGCGGGCGCCCCGCCCGCGGGGCGCGGCAGGAGTTACGCACGTGACGCGGAGGCATTGTATCAAATGAGAGGGAAAGGGGCGGGGCAACCCGAGTGGGACGAGGGTGGCGTGTGGGGGCCAATTACCCGGGCTGCCCCCCCAACCCCAAACCGCCGGCCCCCCCCCCGGTACCCGTTGCGCGTGGCGGAGCCCCCCCCC
>JBBSEZ010000329.1:0-11356 GCA_038239195.1 Gemmatales bacterium | reverse complement strand
CCGTACTCGAAAGCGGTCGAGGCAGACAAGAGCAAGTAGTTGGAGGGCCGGATCGTCCGGCTTTCATCAGGTGTACCCTTGAACCCTGGTGGTCCCGTTTTCCTCGCCGATGTGGGCCCCTTTTGCATGCCGATTACCACGAGCCGCCCCGCACTCGGAAGGACGGCTCGGGAGAGCCGTCCCACGGGCTAATTTCTGCTGCCGCTCGCCTTCGGGGTGCATCCCTGCTGCTGGAGGGTGAAGGGATCGAGAGGCCTTGCCTCTCCTCCCATCGCGGCGCAGCCCCCAACCGAGAGAGGCACGAAGCCGCTTCGGCGAGGAACCCTCACGAGTATAGGCCCGTTTTGACCAGGACGCCAGGACGCCGCCGACTTTGCTCGCGTGGTGGTGGCTGCGTAGGGCTTCCGAGGTCGCAGTTTCAAGCAGAATAGCAAGAGGGTCATCACGACGAACGGCAACCCGATCAGCGCGCGGCGGCCGTGCCGACGATCATGTAGAAGTTCTCCCACCCGCGCAGTGCCGTCATGTCGTCGATCACCCCCTTGCAGCCCGCTCAGCGACCGGTCATTCGCTCCGCCTGTTCGGGGTAGCGACCCCCCTGCACGATGATGTTCGAGGCGGCGCTGTCGATCTCGCGGAGGTCGTCGGGCGTCAGTTCGACGTTGGCCGCCCCGAGGTTCTCGTCCAGGCGGTGCAGCTTCGTGGTGCCCGGGATCGGAACGATCCACGGCTTCTGGGCCAGCAGCCACGCCAGTACGAGCTGGGCGGGCGTCGCCTTTTTCCGCTTCCCGATCTCGCCGAGCAGATCGACCAGGGCCAGGTTCGCCTTCCGGTTCTCCGGCGTGAAGCGCGGGACGGCGTTGCGGAAGTCGGAGCGGTCGAACGTCGTGGTCTCGTCGATCTTGCCCGTGAGGAAGCCCTTGCCCAGCGGGCTGAACGGGACGAAGCCGATCCCGAGCTCCTCCAGGGTCGGGATCACCTCCTTCTCGGGGGCCCTCGTCCACAGCGAGTATTCGCTCTGGAGGGCGGTGACCGGCTGGACGGCGTGTGCCCGGCGGATCGTCTGCACGCCCGCTTCGGACAGGCCGAAATGCTTGACCTTGCCTTGCCGGATCAGCTCCTTCACCGCCCCCGCCACGTCCTCGATTGGCACGTTCGGGTCCACGCGGTGCTGGTAGAGCAGGTCGATGGCCTCGACCTTGAGCCGCCTGAGCGAGCCCTCGGCGGCCCGTTTGACGTGTTCGGGCCGGCTGTCCAACTCGCTCCACCTCGCCTCGCCGTCCGAAGCGGGCTTGAACCCGAACTTGGTGGCGATCACCACCCGGTCGCGGAAGGTGGCGAGGGCCTCGCCCACGAGCTCCTCGTTCGCGAGCGGGCCGTACACCTCGGCGGTGTCGAAGAACGTGACGCCGCGCTCGACGGCCGACCGGATCAGGGAGACCGCCTCCTGCCTGTCCATGGCCGGGCCGTACGACCAGCTCATGCCCATGCAGCCGAGGCCGATGGCCGAGACTTCCAGGCCGCTCTTTCCGAGTTTGCGCTTCTGCACGTTGTTTCTCCCTTGAGGCGCTCTCCGTACGCTCGTCTCCAGCGTTCATCGCGGTACGAGGCCGGTGGGGGCTCGGAGCTCCTGCGGTGACTGCTGCATCAGCCCCGGTACTGTTCGTCGGTGACGTGTTCCATCCAGTCCACCGCCTTGCCGTCGAGCTGCTCCTGGATGGCGAGGTGCGTCATGGCCGTGGTCGGCGAGGCCCCGTGCCAGTGCTTCTCGCCCGGCGGGAACCAGACCACGTCCCCCGGCCGGAGCTCCTCGGCCGGGCCCTCGCAGCGCTGCGCGCGCCCGCAGCCGGCCGTCACGATCAGGGCCTGGCCCAGCGGGTGAGTGTGCCACGCCGTCCGGGCGCCCGGCTCGAACGTGACGCTGGCGCAGGCCGCGCGTGCCGGGGCGCTCGCCTGGACGAGCGGGTCGATGCGGACGGTGCTGGTGAACCACTCGGCCGGCCCTTTGCTGGACGGTTGTGAGCCGTTTCTCTCGATCTCAATTTTCTGGCCCTCCAACCTGGTGCCTGCAACTCAGGCCAGGGTGCAGGATCGCGAGGACGACCTTGTATCCCGTGCTGGGCGTTCCGATCATCGCGAAGCAGGTCGATTCCATCGACCGGTTCGTCCAGTCCTTCCTCGAGCTGCCGTCGGGCGTGGCGACCTTCGCGGTCGGTCGCCCCGGGGCCATCAACGCCGCGCTCTTCGCCGCCACCGTCCTCTCGCCACCGGGGTCGAAAACCAGGCAGTCGCTCCGTCAGAAGCGGTCGGAGCAGGTCGTGCGGGCCCGGGCGACGAAGATCTCGCGGCGCGGCCCCCCAATTACAGCGGCACCTCCTTGGGGCTCGGGTAGCCGTGCTGCCCCCGGCCGAGGGCCCCGTCGTACTTGATCGTCGATTTGTACAGTTCCAGGTGCCCGTCCCCCGCCGCAGGGGCGCACCGCTTCCGCAGGGCCGCCATCTCGGGGCCCGTCATCGGCTTGAAGGCGCGGGCGATGGCCAGGTTCTGGCGCAGCACCACCAGCGAGTCCATGCCGCTGATGGTGGTCGTCACCGGCAAGCTCATCGCGTAGCGCAGCGCCTCTTCCACGGTGACGACGCCCTTGAGGATCGGCTGCCCGCCGCCCCCGAGGCTCTTCATGCCCAGCGCGGCGATGCGCCGCTTGTTCAGGATGGGCAGCACGTCCTTCTCGAAGCTGCGGTAGGTGGCGTCGAACGGGTTGAGCGGCATCTGCACGGCGTCGAAGGCGTACTTGTGCG
The DNA here is from genome assembly GCA_038239195.1 of Gemmatales bacterium. Classification (GTDB taxonomy): domain Bacteria; phylum Planctomycetota; class Planctomycetia; order Gemmatales; family Gemmataceae; genus JBBSEZ01. The sequence goes on along the minus strand of JBBSEZ010000329.1, from coordinate 8,558 downwards.
AGAGCATCTTCAGGTGGATGCGCGGGTGCTTGTGGCCGGTGAAGCCGACGTAGCGCACCTTGCCGGCCCGCTTGGCCTGGTCGAGCGCCTCGATAACGCCGCCCTTGGCGAAGTGCAGGTCGGGGTCGTTGTCGTAGACGCACTCGTGGACCTGCCACAGGTCGAGCCGGTCGGTGCGCAGCCGGCGCAGCGACTGGTCGAGCTGGCTTGTCGCCACCTTCTTGTCGCGGCCGTGGGTGCAGACCTTGGTCATCAGAAAGACCTTGTCGCGCCTCCCCCGAAGCGCGCGGCCCATCCACTCCTCACTTTTGCCCTCGTGATACTCCCAGGCGTTGTCGAGGAAGTTCACCCCCGCGTCGATGGCCTCGTGGACGATGCGCTCGCACTCCTCGTAGGTACTCGGCTTGCCGATGGCGTGCCCGCCCAGGCCGAGGATGGAGACTTCCTCCTTGGTGCGGCCGAACTTCCGGCGCGGGACGAGGCCGGGGCCGGGGTTGATGAGGTCGGCGCCGTCGGCCGTCTCCGAAGCGAGGGCGACGGCGCCCGCGAGGCCGGCCTGCTGCAAGAAGTTGCGCCGGTCGGGGGCCGCTTCCGGGTCGGGTCGGTCGTTCATGGGGTGCTCCTGGGTGGTCGTCGAGGGGCCCGAACGCTTCTGCGAAGCGTCGCTAAACCTCCCGAGCCGGGGCGCTACGTCTGCGACGACTCCTTGAACATGTCCTTGAGCTCTTTGATGTTCGGGTCGAGCGGGAAGTCGTGCGCCTCGCGCGCCTGCGGGTTGTCGTAGCGCACCGACACCTTGTACGTCTCGAAGCGCCCGTCGGCGGCCAGGCGGGCGCAGCGGTCGCGCAGGGCCTGCATCTCCGGGGCCGTCATCGGCTTGAAGCCACGCGCCACCGCGAGGTTCTGGCGCAGCACGGCGATGGTGTCCATGCCGCTGATCGTCGTGGTCACCGGCAGGCTCATCGCGTAGCGCAGCGCCTCCTGGGGCGTGACGAGGCCGCGCTTGATCATGTCGGCGGTGCCGCCGAAGGCCTTCATGCCCAGGACCGCCATGCCGCGCTTGGCGAGCTCGGGCAGCACCAGCTTCTCGAAGCTGCGGAAGGAGGCGTCGCAGGGGTTGAGCGGCATCTGGGCGGCGTCGAACTTGTAGCCGAGGTGCAGCATCTGGAGGTGGATCTCCGGGTCTTTGTGCCCGGTGAAGCCGACGAAGCGCGTCTTGCCCTGCCTTTTGGCCCGGTCGAGCGCTTCGAGGACGCCGCCTCGGGCGCCGGCGAGCTTCGGGTCGTTGTCGAAGGTGACGCCGTGGACCTGCCAGAGGTCGAGGTGGTCGGTGTTGAGCCGGCGCAGCGACTCGTCGAGCATCTTCATGGCGAGGTCGGCGCCGCGGCCGTGGGTGCAGACCTTGGTCATCAGGAAGGCCTTGTCGCGCTTGCCCTTGAGCGCCCGGCCCATCCAGTTCTCGGACCGGCCGTTGTAATACTCCCAGCAGTTGTCGAAGAAGGTGATGCCGGCGTCGAGGGCCTCGTGGACGATGCGGATTGCCTCGGTGACGTCCTTCGCCTCGCCGAGGTGGTGCTCGCCCAGGCCGAGGGCGGAGACCTTCACGCCCGTTTTGCCGAAGTCGCGTTTGGGGATGTCGCCCACCCCGCCGGTGAGGGCCGGGGCGGCGGCGCGGGCGCCGGCCGCCAGAACCACGCCGGCGCCGACCGCGGCGGCCGCTTGAAACAACTGTTCCCGCGCCTGGGAAGGGGGCTTCCCGGCCGGGGCCCGATCGCGCTGTTCCACGATGGTTCTCCCAATGCAGGCGCGGAGGAGGCGCCTGAGGCGGGCGAGTGGAAGAGGGGAAGGCAAACGCCATGCCCGCGGCGCGATCTTGCTCTTGCGGGGCTCGCGGGCCCGTGGGAGCATAAGGGGACGCACCCAGAGTGTTGCCGGAGGCGAGGAAACCGATCGTGCCGCTCCAAGACCACTTCCGTCCACCACTCAGCGTACGGCGCGCCTGGACGTCGTTTCACAGTGCCTGGGCAACGGCCCTCGCCATCGACTTGAATCAACGCCTTCCTCCCCGCTACTTCGCGGAGCCGAACGTGCAGTTCGCCATCGAGATCGACGTGGCGACCTGGGAGGAGGCGGGCGGGCCTCCCCGTGAGGAGGTTGGTGTCGAGGAAGCCTGGGTGCCTTCCGCGCCGCAGTTGACGTTGCCGCTCGCTGGCGTCGCGGACGTGGTCGAGGTGCAAATCATTCGTCAGGAGGGCGGGCCCGTTCTGGCGGGCGCCATTGAATTGGTCAGCCCCGCGAACAAGGACCGGCCCTCCTCGCGCGATGCCCTCGTCTCGAAGTGTGCCAACTACCTTCGCCAGGGAGTTGGGCTCGTGCTGATCGACCTCGTGACCGACCGCCATGCCGATTTACACCGCCAGTTACTTACGCGGATCGACCCCGAGGCGGAAACGGCGCCCGACGTCGATCTGTATGCCGCCGCCTACCGCCCCGTCTCCCGCGAGCAACAGCTCACCGTCGAGGTCTGGCACGCACCGTTAGCGATCGGCGCCGCGTTGCCGACGATGCCCCTGTGGCTACGCGGTGGGATCTGCCTGCCCGTCGATTTAGGAGCGACCTACGAGCGGACGACTCGAGAACTCCGCGTCCCCATGAATGGCGCTTGAAGCAGATAGAATGGCCAGCATGTCTCCCGAAAACCTCATCGTCTCCCCCGAACAGGCCGGCGCCACCCTCGCCGCCGTCCTGCGCGTGCGCCTGCCCGGCCAATCGTGGAACCAGGTACGCGCTCTCGTGGCGGCGCGCCGCGTCAAGGTCCTCGGCGAGCTCTGCCTCGACCCGGCGCGTCGTCTCAAGGCGGGCGACCTCGTCGAGTTGCTGCCGCGCTCCGCCCCCCGGCCACGCCAGCAAGAGGCCCTCGTCCTGCGCCACCTCGACGAGCACCTGGTCGTTGTCGAAAAGCCCTCCGGCCTGTCCACGGTGCGCCACCCGTCGGAACGGGCGTGGGCGCCGCAGCGCAAGGCGCTGGCGCCGACCCTCGAAGACCTCGTGCCCGGCCTGATCGCCCGCGAACAGGGGCGGCGCGACAAGGGCGCGCTCCCTCGGCTGCGCGTCGTCCAGCGCCTCGACAAGGAGACAAGTGGGCTAGTCGTCTTCGCGCGCACGGTGCCGGCGGAGCGCGGCCTGGGCAAGCAGTTTCACGCCCACACCGTGACGCGCCGCTACCTCGCCGTGGTGCCCAGTCACGTGGCCTCGCAGCGCATCGAGACGCGCCTGGTGCGCGACCGGGGCGATGGCCGGCGCGGCAGCACGGCCGACGCCGAGCAGGGCAAGGAGGCGATCACGCACGTGGACGTGGTGGAGCAATTTGGGGCGTTCGTGCTGCTGGCATGCCGGCTGGAGACGGGCCGCACGCATCAGATCCGCATCCACCTCGCCGAGCTGGGCCATCCCATCTGCGGCGACAAGATCTATTGCCATCGGCCCGACGGGACCGTGTTGCCCGACCGCAGCGGCGCGCCGCGCCTGGCGCTGCACGCGACCGAACTGGGCTTCCTTCATCCGGTGACGGGCCAGCCCCTGCACTGGTCGATGCCGCTGCCGGCCGACTTGCAGGCCTGCGTCGAAAGGCTGAGAGCGCGAACGGAGCGAGATCATGCAGATCAAGTGGACCGATGAAGACCCCGAAACAGGGGGCCGGCGCTTCCTCTCCGCCGTGTGCTTCGCCGGCGAGTGGCACTTCAAATGGAAGCTCCAGCGGCGCGGCGAGTGGACGCGCGGCCTGGAGCCGACGCGCGCCATGTGGGAACACGTGCTCGACGGGCTCCAGCGCCGCTACCGCAGGCGCGAAGGCGTCAGCGAGGAAGACGTCGCGCAGGTCGAGCGCATCCTCAAGGCGTGGAAGGAGCCGCGCGTCCTCGAAGGGGATTGAGCCCGCATGAATTCGCGCACGCTGCAACAGGCCGACGCCGGCACCCCGCTCGAAGTGCCGGCGCCGGTGCTGTTCAACACCTGGAAGCACCACGCCGGCGCCCTCCGCGCGCGCATCGCCACGCTCTCTCAGGAAGGCGACGGCGCCCTCGCCGAGGTCGGGGCGCGCATGGCGGTGCTCGGCACCAAGCTGATGGACCTCTACACGGGACAACTCTCCCCGCGCGAAATCTGCGACCGGGTGCTCGGCAGGCTCCAGGACGAGGGGCGCCTGGGCCGCGAGGCCTTTCGCACCTGGGTGGAAAACAGCGAGGGCTACGTGCAGGTCGCGTTTCCCGAGGACGAGTCGCGCTGGGTGCTGCGCCTGGGCGACGAGGAAGAGCGCTACGTCCACCTCCACCCCGCGCGCTGGTCGCCGGCGAGCGTGCGCGTGAGGGCCACCGTGCTCAAGACGGCGTTCCTGGTACGCGTACACGTTGGCATTCACGGGGGCGACCCGATGAGCCGCGCGCTGATCAACGCGGTGCGCGCCGAACACTTGAAGTTGCCGCCGTTGGGCACCGATCCCGACGGCGAACTGGGACTGGGCGCGATCATCGAGGTGCTGCGCTGAAAAGGCCCTCCCGGAAACGCCGCGCAATCCTTTGCATCCGACCGCCCCGAGCGATATACCGTACCCCGTGCCCGAAAGTTGTTTCCCTTTCTCGACGGGGGCCTGCCGATGATGCGCTTGCGACGGTGTGTTCCGATCCTCCTTCTCCTGGCGACCGCGCCGCTGGCCTTCAGCGAAGAGCGCGCCGAGCCGGCGCCCAAGGACGCCGGGGCCACGAAGTTCTGGGCCTACGTCGGCACCTACACCCGCAAGGGCGGGAGCGAGGGCATCTACCGCTTCGACTTCGACGCGACCACCGGGAAGCTGTCGTCGCGCGCCCTCGCGGCCAAGACGGCCAGCCCGTCGTTCCTGGCCATCCACCCCAACCACCACTTCCTCTACGCGGTGGGCGAAGGGAGCTCGGTCGGCAAGAAGGGGGGGGCCCTGAGCGCCTTCGCCATCGACGCCAAGACCGGCGACCTGACCCTGCTCAACGTCGAGTCGTCGGAAGGCTCGGGGCCCTGTCACGTCGTGGTCGATGCCAAGGGCGAGTACGTGCTGGCCGCCAACTACGGCGGGGGCAACGCCTGCGCCCTGCCCATCGGGAAGGACGGTAAGCTGGGCAAGGCCACCGGCTTCGTGCAACATAAAGGCTCCAGTACCGACAAGGGCCGCCAGGGCGAGCCGCACGCGCACTCCATCAACCTGTCGCCGGACAACCGCTTCGCCTTTGTCGCCGACCTCGGCATCGACAAGGTGATGGTGTACAAGCTCGACCCGAAGAAGGGCACGCTGACGCCCAACGACCCGGCCTTCGTCGCGGTCGCTCCCGGCGCCGGCCCGCGGCACTTCGCGTTCCACCCGAGCGGGAAATACGCCTACGTCATCAACGAGTTGGACAACACGGTGACGGCGTTCAAGTACGACGCCGCCCGCGGCGCGCTGACGGTGCTGCAATCGGTGCCGACGCTGACCAAGCCGCACAAGGGCAACAGTACGGCCGAGGTGGTCGTTCATCCGACGGGCAAGTTCCTCTACGGCTCCAACCGCGGGCACAACAGCATCGCCAGCTTCGCCATTGACGCGAAGACGGGCAAGCTGACGCCGACAGGGCATCAGGGCAAGGACGTCAAGGTGCCGCGCGGCTTCGTCGTCGATCCGACGGGCAAGTGGGCCCTGGTCGCCAACCAGGACTCGGACAGCATCGTGGTGTTCCGCATCGACCCGAGCACGGGCAAGCTCGAGCCGACCGGGCACAAGGTCGAGGTGCCGATGCCAGTGTGCATCCGCCTGCTGGCGCGTTGAAGAAGAGGAATTAGCCACAGATGAACACAGATGAACACGGATAAGACCGAAGAGGAGAGAACAGGAAAGGGCGTCGGCCTTCTCCCTCCCCCTATCTTCGTTTCTCCTATCTGTGTTCATCGGTGTTCATCTGTGGCTAATTCATTCTGGAGGGCTTTCGCATGCTGCGTGGTTGGGTGCGCGCCTGCGTCGCGCTGCTGGTAGCGGGGTTGGCGGGCGCGATGGCGAAGGCCGACGTCGAGAAGGAGACCGTCTGGCACGACGTTCGGCCACTGGGCGTCGAGGGGCAGGGGTGGAAGGACGTCACGGCCGCGTATGACCGACTGCCCGGCAAGGCCGAGAAGTTGGTGCGCCCGGCCGTCTGGGGGCTGAGCCGCCACTCGGCCGGGCTCTGCGTCCGCTTCGTCAGCGATGCCACGACGCTGGATGCGCGCTGGACGTTGACCTCCGAGCGCCTGGCGATGCCCCACATGCCTGCCACCGGCGTCAGCGGGCTCGATCTCTACGTGCGCGGGCCGTCCGGGCGCTGGCGGTGGCTGTCCGTGGCGAAGCCGACGAAGGCGCCCACGAACACAGCGCGGCTCGTCACCGGCTTGCCGGAGGGCAAAAAGCGCGAGTTCCTGCTCTACTACCCGCTCTACAACGGGGTGAAGTCGGTCGAGGTCGGCGTGCCGAAAGGGAAGGCGCTCGGCAAGGCGCCCGAGCGCCCGGTCGAGCGCCGCAAGCCGATCGTGTTCTACGGCACGTCGATCACGCAGGGAGGTTGCGCCTCGCGGCCCGGCATGGTCCATACCGCCATTCTCGGGCGCCGGCTCGACTGGCCCGTCGTCAACCTCGGCTTCTCGGGCAACGGCCGCATGGAGCTGGAGCTTGCCCGCCTGCTCGGCGAGATCGACGCCGCCGTCTACGTCATCGACTGCCTGCCCAACATGAGCGCCAAGTCGGTCGAGAGCAACGCCGAGCCGTTCGTCAAGGTGCTGCGCAAGGCCCGGCCTCGGGTGCCCATCCTGCTCGTCGAGGATCGCTCCTACGCCAACGCCTCGCTGTTGCCGGACAGGGGCAAGCGCAACGCCGCCAGCCGGGCCGCCCTCAAGAAGGCGTACGACCGGCTGGTGCGCGCGGGCGTCGAGGGGCTGCACTACTTGCCCGGCGACAAGTTGCTCGGCGCCGACGGCGAAGACACCGTCGATGGCTCGCACCCGACCGACCTCGGCTTCCTCCGCCAGGCCGACGCCTTTCAGCCGGTCCTGGCGCCGCTGCTGCCGAAGGCCGCGCCGGGCGGCCATCGAGAAATGAGGAAGGAGCGGCGATGAGCACGCCCGGCAACCTGCGCGAGGCGCTGGAGATGGCCCTGGTCGAGGCCCCCGACGACCTGGCGACCTACCGCGCGTACGCCGACCTGTTGAGCGAGCAGGGCGACCCGCGCGGGGAGCTCGCGCAGATACAACTCGCCCTGGAGGGGCCCTGCAAAGGCCGGCGCCGCGAGGAGCTGGAACGGCGCGAGAAGGAGTTGCTCGAGGCGCACGGGAGCCAATGGCTCGGCGAACTGGCGCCGACCCTGGCCCCGGAAGTCCCGCCCGCTGAGCCGGAATGGCTCTCCCTCGCGTGGCGGAAGGCGAGGCGGTCGGGCTTCCAGTTCGCCCGCGGCTGGCTCGACACGGTGCGCATCCGCGAGCTGACGGTCGAGCAAGCGCGCGCCCTGGCCCGCTCGCCGGCTGCCCGGCTCCTGCGCCGGCTCCTCGTCTTCGGGACGACCTACTACGGCGACGCCGGCCGGCCCGGCGAGCCGAGCTACGAGCCCGACGAGCAGGTGCCCGCCGGGCTGGACTGGCCTCAGTTCCGGCCGCTGGCTCACTCGCCCTACCTGGCGAACGTGCGCTACTTCTACTTGGGCGAGCCGCTGAGATCAGACGGCGATGCCGACAATTGCCACACCGACGCGGAGCGCGTGGTCGAGGTGGTGCGAAGGATGCCCCGGCTGGAGGAACTGCATCTCCTGGCCCATCGCGTGGACACCGACGCGCTCTTCCGCCTGGGCTCGCTCGTCAACCTGCGCGTCCTGCGCGTCTACCACGCGACCCACTATCCGCTGCGCCTCCTGGCCGCCAACCCCGCCCTGGCCAACCTCACCCGTCTGCTCCTTCATCCGCACGCCCTGGAGGGGGGCGCCCAGGCCTACATCCGCCTCCCGGCCGTCCGCGAACTGCTGCGCTCGCCGCACCTGAAAAGCTTGACGCACTTGCAGCTACGCCTGAGCGACATGGGCGACAGCGGCTGCAAAGCGATCGTGAAGTCAGGCATCCTGAAGCGGTTGAAGTGGCTCGACCTGCGCCACGGCTGCATCACCGACGCGGGGGCGCTGACGCTGGCGGCGTGCAACGACCTCGACCGGCTGGCACACCTGGACGTGCGGAACAACAGCCTCACGCAGGAGGGCATCGACGAACTGCGGGCGATCTTGCCGCACGTCCAGGCCGAGGGGCAGCATGGGGCGGGCGACGTGCCCAACCTGTATCTGTTCGAGGGGGACATGGAGTGAGGGGGAGGCGAGTTGCTGCGCAATGTAGCCCGCCGCTCCGCGGCGGCCCCCGCAACCAGGGCCAGCGCATCCCAGGCTGCCCAGATTAACCCAGGAGATGTTGATTGAGTCAAGGGCGGGAGAGTAGGATTCGCTCCCGTCGCTCGGCAAGGAACGGGAGGGAATCATGGACGGAGCTACGACCACGATCTG
>JBBSEZ010000328.1:0-11358 GCA_038239195.1 Gemmatales bacterium | reverse complement strand
CCTCGGCCCACCCTACGGGCTTACGACGGCATGCTACGAGCCTCACCCCGCCGCCGTGCGATCCTTCTCGAGCCGGTTGTGCTTGTTGTACATCGTCTTGAGGCTGATCCCCAGCTCGGCCGCGGCCGCCGTCTTGCTGCCGTTGTGCTTCTCCAGCACGCGCAACAGGTGCTCCATCTCGATCTCGTCCAGCGTGCGCGGCGCCCCGCTGGCGAACGGGATGGACGGCGCACCGCGCGCATCGGGGCCCGCGGCCAGGCTCGACGTTGGCACCTGCCGGCGCACCAGCGCGGGTAGGTGCTCGGGCAAGACGGGCGCGCCGCCGGAGAAGATGGCGGCGTGCTCCATCACGTTGTACAGCTCGCGCACGTTGCCCGACCAGTCGTGGGCCTGCAATAGCTGCAAGACCTCCGGGGTCAGCAGCCCGGCCACCTGCTCGACGGGGCGCTTCGCCGCCCGGGCCAGCAGGTGCCGCGCCAGGTCGGGGATGTCGCCCTGGCGCTCGCGCAGCGACGGCAGGCGCACTTCAAACGTGTTGATGCGAAAATAGAGGTCCTCGCGGAACTGGTCGTCGCGGATCATCTGCCGCAGGTCGCGGTGCGTCGCGCACACCACGCGCACGTCGGTGCGGAACGGCTCCGAGTCGCCGACGCGACGGATCTCCTTCGACTCCAGGAAGCGCAGCAGCTTGACCTGCACGTTCTTGGGCAGTTCGCCGATCTCGTCGAGGAAGACGGTCCCGCCGTTGGCCACCTCGAAGATCCCTTTATGGTCCTTCTCCGCGCCGGTGTAGGCCCCCTTGCGGTGGCCGAACAGTTCGCTTTCGACCAGGTGCTCGGCGAACGTCCCGCAGTTGACCGGAATGAACGGCATCTGGGCCCGCTTGCTCAACTGCCACAGGGCCCGCGCCGCCAGTTCCTTGCCCGTGCCCGTCTCGCCCAGGATCAGCACCGTCGCGTCGGAGGGCGCCACCTTGGCCATGAACCGATGCACTTCCTGCATCGCCTGCGAGGCGCCCACCAGCGTGGACGGGCCCTCGGCGGCCTGGGCGCGCACCTGCAGCGCCACGTTCTTGTGCTTGAGCTCGCGGCGGTCGGCCATGCGGCACAGCACGGCCTCGATGTCGGCGAGCTTGCACGGCTTGGTAATGTAGTCGGCCGCCCCCAGCCGCAGGGCCATCGTCGCCGTCTCCATGCTGGCGTGGCCCGTCATCACCACCGCCTCGGTGTCGGGGCTGACCTTTTTCAGATGTTCCAGCACCTCGATCCCGCTCATGCCGGGCATGCGCAGGTCGAGAATGGCCGCGTCGAACGTACACTTCTCCAGCGCCTTCAGCGCCGCCCGCCCGTCGGGGCAGACGGTCACCTCGTGGCCCAGCCGCGGCAGTTCCGAGCGCATGAACTCGCGCAGCGGCGCCTCGTCATCGACGAACAGCACCCGCAGGCTGCGATGGGCGCCCACGTGGGCCGAGGCTGTGGGACGGTTCGTGGTCATGACTTTTCACCTCTTCGCAGCCATCGACGATCCACGTCACTCACGCCGCCTGGCGCGGCGCTTCGGGCAAGGGCAGCGCCCCTTCGCGCGGGCGCAGCGGCAGGCGCACGGTGAAGGTGCTGCCCTGGTTGGGGCCTGGGCTGCTGGCCTCGATCTCGCCGTCGTGCTGCTCGATGATGCGATGGGTGATCGTCAAACCGAGGCCGGTGCCCTTGCCCGTGCGACTGCGCGTGAAGAACGGCTCGAACACGTTCTCCAGCACCTCCTGCGTCATCCCGCAGCCGGTGTCGGTGAAGCGCAGCTCCGCCCGGTCGTCGCGCTGGGACAGCTTGATCGTCAACTGGCCGTCCTCGACCATGCTGTCCAGTGCGTTCACCACCAGGTTCAACACCACCGACTTGATCTCCTCGGCGTTGATCCACGCCAGGATGCGCCCGTCGCGGGCCCGTTCCGCGGCCGTCACGAAGGAAATGTGCTTGCCCTTGTGGTTCTGTAGGTGCTGCGTCACGTCGAGCACCGACTGCACCAGTTCCTTGAGGTCGGTCGCCTCGCGCTTGCGCTCGCTGGAGCGGCTGAAGGCGAGGAGGCGCTCGGTGATGTTCTTGCAGCGGAACGCTTCCTCCTGGATCATCTTGAGATACTTGGCGAACACCTCGTATTCCTCGCCGGCCCGCCCGCTGACGTCGAGGCCCCCCAGCAGGTCGGTCAACCGCGCCTCCAGGGCCTCGCTGCAAAAGGCGATGCTGGCGAGCGGGTTGTTGATCTCGTGGGCCACGCCTGCCGCCAGGAAGCCGACGCTGGCCAACCGCTCCGAGCGCACCAGTTGCCGGCTGCGCTCGTTCACCTGTCGGGCCAGGTCGCTGTAGAGGTCTTGCAGCCGGCCCATCATCTCGTTGAAGGCATTGCCGAGGTCTTCCATTTCGTCGCCGGAGTGGAGCTCGATGCGATGGCCCAGGTCCCCGCCCGCGACGCGCCCGACGCCCAGTTCCAGGTCGCGAATGGGGGCAAATACCCAGACGTAGAAGGAACGCATCAGCCCGGCCATGACGAGCAGGCCGACGATGCTGGAAGGCACGATGATCCACAGGGCGATCTGGTAGTGGCGACGCGATTGGCCCCAGCGTTCTTCGAGTTGTTCGTTGATGTGCTTTCGCAGGTCCCCGTCGGTGTCCAGAAGCTTCTTGACGGGGGCCCTCAGCGAGGTCACGCCGTTGTTTTCCAGTTGGGTGGTAGTCTCCATCGTCGCGGCCTGGGCCACGGGAGCGTCGATGATGGCCCGTTCGAGCCCGTTGAGGTCCTTGTGGAGCTGCTCGATCACCTGCCGTTCGTAGACCCCGTCGTTCTGGTCGTGGCCCCCCGCGAGGGTCTCCTGTAATTTCTCCTCGTAGCCGTCGAGCTTGTTGCGCACTTGTCTGAGGTCGTCCGCCGTCTTGCGGCTCTCCAGCAACTTCTCCAGGTTGGCGGGAGCGACCAGTTTCGCGATGCTCGCCTTGAGTTGCTCGGCGGCCTCTTTCTCCTGGAGCTTGGCGCGAATGCTGTTCGTGGTGACGTAGTAGGACCACAGGCCGCGGAAGGTGCCGCTCAGCAGCAGGGCCATGACGACCACGACCAGCCCCAGCCCCAGCGATAACTTGTGGCGAATGCGCCAGCGCGAGGCCACGCCCGACCTCCTTCCCCGCGGCCGGGGCTCGGAGCACGCAGGCCGAGCGCCCCAGCGCTCCCTCGCCTCGCTTCCCCCTCCGGCACCTCGACCGGGCGGGACTCTACCACAAGGCGCGCCGCACGTGTACGCCAAGTTCGATCGGCGAATGACGGGCCGTTTGGCCGCGTTGCGGAGAAACGCGCTCCGCCGGCAAGCTGGCGGGCCCGCGTGGTTCGGCGAACCGCGGCGAGGCCCTCAGTCTGGGCTGTAGGGGGCGAGGCGCGGCTTGAGCCAGGCCAGCAGGCCGGGAAAGAGCTTCAGAGCGGTCGCCTCGTTGTGCCGCCCGCGCGGGTCGTAGCCAACGCCCACGTCGAGCCCCCGCTGGCGGGCGACGAAGAGGAAGCTCTCGATCTGGGCGTCGATGTTGAACTCGTCGCGGCCCCCGTAGGCGATGTACATTTCCACGTCCCCGGGCTGGACGTCGTAGAGCGCGAGCATCTCGATCGGGTTTTCGCGCATCACGGCCTGGAGCACGTCGGGAGTATCGCGGCCGTAGAGCGGGTTGATGATCCGCCGCAGGCGCACCGTGTAGAAGCCGTAGAATCGGCCGACGACCTCCCTCCGGCGGTTGAAGTCGGTGCGCCAGCCCCAGCAGTTCGGGTCGAAGTTGTCCATGTAGCGGCCCCGGCAGCTCATCCAGCGCGAGTTGAGCGGCGGGAAGATGCCCACGGCGACGCCGAAGCGCTCCTTGTACTTGATCGCCTTGTTGAAGGCCGCCCCCCCGCCCATCGACACCCCCAGCATAACGTGGGCCTCGCGCTCGGGGCGGATGGGATAGTGCGCCGTCAAGAAGTTCCACACGTCCTCGACGAGATAGTCCTCGAAGTTGCCGGCCCGGGTGTTGAGGAAGAACGTCCCGGCCGAAAACAGCCCTGACACCCCGCGCGGGCTGCCGTCCGGCGCCGCCAGGATCGCCGGCGGGAGGTCGCCGGCCGCGATGGCCCGGTCGATCGGCCGGACGATGCTGTCGAAGAAGACCTTCTCGTCCTGGCTGAAGCCGTGCAGGACAATGATGAGCGGATACTGTTTGCCGGGATCGTAGTCGGGCGGCAGGTAGACGTAGAGGTCGCGCTTCTCGCCCAGCGCCGGCGACCAGAAGCGCCGATCGGCGCCGTGGTTGCGCGTGTAATCGACGAGCTGGCCGTGCAGGGCACGGTTGATCCGATCGAGCTGAAAGGGCCTCGGGATGGAGGGGTGGGCCCTCGCGCTGGGCGCTGCTGTTCCCAGCAACGTCAGCAAGGCCAGCCAGGTTGCGTTTCTCAAGGTGTTTCCCCTCGCGAGCGCCCGCGGTTGCCTCACCTTGTTGCATCGTCCAGGGGCCCCGGCAGGCCGCACCTTCACCCGACCCGCGAACGAACAGAAAGGGCGCCCGAGGCGCCCCAGACGGCAGAGCGGACAAAGATGGAAGGGAGCGGTCGTGCAAGACGGCGCGCCTTTGGGTAGAATGCCTCCCGCATCGACGGGGAAGAGGCAAGGCCTTTGTTACCAGGGAGGGTAGACCATGACCGCGCGAAACACCGTCTCCATCGCCGACAACGTCCTGTGCGGCCCCGGCAGCCCCCTGCTGTGGATACTCGGCCCGTGCGTCATCGAGTCGCACGACCTGACCCTGCGCATCGCCGACACGCTCGCCGAGCTGGGTCGGCGGCTGCGCCTGCCGCTGGTGTTCAAGGCCTCGTTCGACAAGGCCAACCGCACCTCGGGCAAGTCGTTCCGCGGACCCGGGTTGCGCGACGGGCTCCGCACGCTCGCGGCCGTCAAGGAGCGCACCGGCCTCCCCGTGACCACCGACGTCCACGAGACGCAGCAGATCGGCCCCGTCGCGGAGGTATGCGACCTGCTCCAGGTCCCGGCGTTTCTGGCGCGCCAGACCGACCTGTTGCAGGCGGCGGGGCGCACCGGGCGGGCCGTCAACGTCAAGAAGGGCCAGTTCATGGCGCCGTGGGACATGCGCCACGTCGTCAGCAAGATGGGCGAGGTGGGCAATTCGCGCCTGCTGCTGACGGAGCGGGGGGCGACGTTCGGCTACAACACGCTGGTGAGCGACATGCGCTCGATCCCGTGGATGCAGGACCTGGGCTGCCCGGTGATCTTTGACGCCACCCACAGCGTACAGAACCCAGGGGGCGCCGGCGACCGCAGCGGCGGCGACCGGCGCATGGTGCCGCACCTGGCGCGGGCCGCCGTCGCCGCCGGGGCCGATGGGGTGTTTCTGGAGACGCACCCGCGGCCCGACGAGGCGCTGAGCGACGGGCCCAACACGGTCGCCCTGGACGACCTCCCCGCCCTGATCGAGTGCTGTCTCCGCCTGCGCCAGGCGCTCTCGGAAGGATGAAGGAGGAAGAGGACGTCGCGATGAGCCAAGACCCACGCCCGCAACCGCCGACCGCCGGGGCCTACCCGAGCAGCCCCGCCAGCCTCTCCGAAGAAGCCCCCAATGCCGGGCGAGGCAAGACGCTCCTCATCATCGCCTGGGCCGTCGGCGCCGTGGTCGCGCTGGGGGCGCTGCTCGGCTTCACGCTCTCCCTGGGGCCCAACAAGGCAGCGCCCGACAAGGGCAAGCCCGCCGGCGAGCGCGGCGAATCGTCCCTGGCCGGGGCGCGCTCGGCGCTGCTCAACGTCGGCAGTTCGGGCACCACCGGCAAACTCGCCAACTTCAACATCTGCCGGGAGGCGCTTCAGCAGCTCAACGGGCACCTCGCGCAAACCGACAGCCACGCGGTGCCTGTCCTGAGCCCGTCGGAGAAAAAAGAACTGGCCCGGCAGTTCGAGTTGCGCCCGGACGAACTGGCGGAGGTCGGCGCGCCGACCTTCACGACGCTCGACGCCCATCACCTCGACGCCTGCTTTCTGCTGCGCGATGTGGCCCGCTCGCTGGAGCTCAAAGAGGTCAAGGCCCCTGGCGGGAAATCGGCGCGCCCGACGCCGCTCGACCAGGCCACCGTCGCCTTCGCCTGGGTGGTCCGCCAGGTGCGCCTGCCTCAATACCCGGACGGCAAGCGCGCGGTGGGCCCGCAGCAGGTCGCCGACGCGGTCCCGCCCGCGTTCGTGCTGCGCCGCGGCTGGGGCACGGCGCTGGAACGGGCGCTGATCTTCCTCGCCCTGCTGGAACAGTTTGGCGCCGAAGGCACGTCGAGCGGGCCCCAGGGGTGTTTGCTGTTCGTGGGCGATCGGCTGTGGGCCTGCGGCGTGGCGGTCGGCGACGAGGCCGACCTCTACCTGTTCGACCCGTTCCTCGGGCTGGCCATCCCCGGCCCGGGAGGGCACGGCGTCGCCACGCTCGGGCAGGCGCGCTGGCGGCCCGACGTCTTGAAGCAGTTGAGCGCCGGCGCCAAGCAGCCTTACGACGTGACGGCCGAGCAGGCGCGCGAGGCCCGGCCTCTTCTCGTCTGTCCGCTGTCGGCGCTGGCGCCGCGCATGAGCGTGTTGCAGGACCGCCTGCTGCGCGACCAGGACGAGTGGACGAAGGACGACCGGGAGCCGACGGGCAAGTCGCGGACGCGGTTGCCGGCGCCGATCGCGGTGCGGTTGAAGGAAGACGTTCCCGGCGCACTCGCCCGGCTGGGTGCGAGCCTGCTCACCGCGGAGACAGCCCTCGATCGGATCAAGCAGCCCTCCTTGCTGGACTGGGCGCTGGCCCGGATCGAGACGGCAGTGGCCGGGAAAGCGCCGAAGGGCGCGGAAGTGGCCGTCTGGCCGGCGAGCGCGGGCGTCCTGCGCAACTTCCTGCCGCCGGCCGAGGGAGGGGGCGATTCGCCCCGCCTGGTCGAACTGGGCCGGTTCGTGCGCGCCAAGTTGCATCGCCTGGAGCTCCACCAGTTGATGATGGTGCCCTGGGAGGACTTCCCGGCCCGCTTCCAGGACCCGGAAACCTTTGGCTTCCATCAGCCCCTTGGGAGGCGCGTGCGCACCTACTACGCGGGCCCGTTCTGGAGGCTCGCGGACGATGCCGGCTCGCCGCGCGACCTGCTCCTGCGCGGCAACTTCAACAAGACGGCCAACCTGCTGGTCGAGGAGCACGAGCTGTGGCGCAACCTGGAGGCCCGCCGCAGGGCCGAGATCAACCTGGAGAAAGACGTCGATGAGTGGCTGAAAATGGCCTTTCAGGCCTATGCCAACCTGTCGCGCGCCCGGGGGGGGGCAGACGAACTGGCGCTGGCCAACAAACAAATCGAGCAGTTGTGGGGCCCCAGCGCGCCAATTCACTTCCTGCTCGGCGGGGCCCACCTCGGCCCCTACACCGCCGAGCTGGCCTATCTGCTGGCCCTGTGCAAGCACGAACAGGCCGAGCGCCTGCAAGCCCGCCTGGGCCTGCTCGCGCGCCTGCCGGGGACCGTGCCGAACGCGGGCGACCTGGAGAACGCTCGCCTCGCCTGGGTGGAGGCGGAGGGCCACTGGGCCAGGTTCCCGGACCGGCACGAGAAGCGCCCCGGCGCCGTGGCGGCGCGGCGGATGCATGGCGAGGCGCTGGCCCGGCTGGGGCGCTGGCCCGAGGCCGCCAAGGTTTGGCGCGACCTGTCGGGGCCGCTGACGGAGCAGGAGAAGCTGGCCAACCTGTATCGGGCCCGGCAGGCGGAGAAGAAGGGGAAATGAGCGAGCCCCGATGCGCGACTTCCTCGCCCGCCGTTGGTTCCTCCTGCTGCTGGCCGGCGGTGTGGCGCTGGCCTGCGCACGGCCCGACTGGTTGCGCCCCGCCTCCTGGCTGCCGTTGCGCGGCGTGGTGGCGCTGTCGCTCTTCTTGATGGCCTGTAGCCTGGAGGGCCGGCGCCTGTGGCTGGCGCTGTGGCGGCCGGCGCCGGCGGCCTGGGCGCTCGCCGTCAGTTACGGCGCTCTGCCGGGGCTGGCGCTGTTGCTCGGCCCGCTCCTGCCTTCGCCCGACCTGGCGCTCGGCCTGCTCGTCATCGCCAGCGTGCCCTGTACCCTCTCCTCCGCGGTGCTGTGGACGCGCCTCGCCGGCGGCAACGAAGCCCTGGCGTTGCTCATCACCGTCGCGACCACGGCGGTCGGCTGGCTCGCCACCCCCTTCTGGCTCACCCTCGCCACCGGCGTGCGCGCCGGCCCCGACGCGAGAGAGATGATGGGCGCCCTCGCCGTGGTGCTCGTGGTGCCCGTTGCGCTGGCGCAACTGGTGCGCCTGCTGCCGGGCGTGCCCCGGTTCGTGGACCGCCAGCGCCGCCTCACCGGTGTGCTAGTGCGGCTGCTGGTGGCGGCGGTCGTGCTGCGCGGCGTGGTCGATGCGACCGGCCACGTGGCGGGGCTGACGGCGGGGGCGCTGTTCCTGACCGGCGGCGCCTGCCTGGGGGCCCACCTGGCGGGCGTGGGGCTGGGGCTTTGGGGAGGGCGCGCACTGGGCCTTGCGCGCGCCGACTGCATCGCGGCCGCGTTCGCGGGGAGCCAGAAGACGCTGCCGGTCGGCCTGTTCCTGATCGGCACCTACTACCGCGAGGAACACCCATTGGCTGTGGTGCCGTTGCTGCTCTACCACGTCGGCCAGCTCGTGCTCGATACGTTCGTCGCCGAGGCGCTGGTGCGGGGCGAAGGCGCGCGGTGAGTCACGGCGCGGGAAACAGCTCGCGGTTGGCCATCACCGCGTTCCAGGGCCGCAACTGCCAGCGCACGAAGATGCCGCTCTCGCAGAACGGGTCGGCGCGCAGCAGTTTCTCCGCCTCCTCGGCCGAGCTCGCTTCGTAGACGATGAGCGCCCCGCTGCCGTCGGTGAACGGCCCCGTGGCGGCGAGCTGGCCGCCCGCCAGCAGGCCCCGCAGATACTGCCGATGGGCCGGGCGGAGGGACTCGGTTTTGTCCTTGTCTTGCAGGTATTCGATGATGGCGGCAAACTTCATGCGGGCTGCCTCACTTTCCCGAGCTCGGCGGCGCGCTCGATGACCGCGTAGAGCCCGAAGAACGCCAGGGTGAAGAGCAGGTCGCCGGCCAAGGTGTTGCGGTAGAACGGGATCGCCAGGGCGTAGCACTGGCCGAGGCCTGCCCGCGTGTGCGGATAATAGGTGCCTCCCAGCCAGACCGCGAAGTTCGAGAGGACGAAGAACGGGGCCCCGCCCAGGAGAGCAGCGCCGCCGAGAACCAGGGGCGACGACTCTTTGCGCGACAGCAGCCGACCCATCAGGACGTACAGCACGAAACAGCCGTAGATGAGTGGCCTGTCGAGGCCGAAGGCCCCGCCCTTGTCTTCGAGCGGCTTGATGAGCAGCAGGTCGGAAACAAACATCGCGGCCACCGGGACGAGGAAGGCCCAGCGCGAGCGCAGGCGCGTGCCGGCGAACAGGGCCAGGGCCCCGATGGGAGCCAGGTTCCAGAGCATCCGGCCTTCGGCATCGAGGAAGTAGTAGGGGAAGGCGCGGTAGAGCGCCGAGAAGAGCGCCAGCCCGATCACCCAGCCCCACAGCAGGCGCGAATCGCGCTCGTCGGTCGCTTGCATGAACCGTCTCCTGTCCGTCCCTGAGGGGCACGCCCGGGGCGCTGGCTACCTCGGTTTATGGTAAACCGCGCCGCCCCCGGCGGCAAGGCGGGCATCGTGGCCCGTTCGGTGCGAGTCGAACGGCCCCAAATTGGATTGCATTGCGCCCCGACCGGGCTGGCTTTGCAATTCTATGACGTAAGTCCTTATCCATCGGTGGATTTTCGACCAAGGAATAAGGACTTACGTCATAGAATTGCAAAGCCTCGGCGAGGAACCGATTCATCGCATTCAACCCGGCTTGACTTCGTCGTCCGAATCGTCCCGCGGGGGCGGGTCTCGCAGGCTTTTCGAGAGGATGATTTGAAACGTCGCTCCGACCGCGAAGGCCATCGGCAAGTTGCGAGGCGTTGTGACGCCGCCCAGCACGCCAGAACACGCCGCCATGCCGAGCCGCGCCAAGATGTAGTACGGCCTCCGGAAGCGCGCGGGTAGCGCGCGCCCCACCTCGTACGCCTTCACCACGTCGAAGAGCAGCACGGACACGTTGCCGGCCACCGTGACCCAGTAGGGGAGCCAGAAGGCCGACCAGTCGAACGGGAGGGCATCGGCCTGCGCGAACATCGGGCGACTTACCTTTCTTGGCTGCTCCTGCTGAAAGAAGGCTCCTCATCCGCCAGGGCCGAACGAAGCAGTTCCAATCCGCGCAGGAGACGGCTTTCCGTGTCGCGGGCCGCCAGGGACACCGCCCGCGCTGCGAAGGCCAGCGCGGGCAGGCCAAAGAACAGGGCCCCCACGATGACGAGTTGACCTGTCAGCCCTTCTACCTTGTCGCCGAGGAGGCAGACGGCAAAGGCCATCGAGAAGGCCGCCACGGCAGCCCAGACGAAGAAGGATGCGCGAAGGTTAGGCGAGCGCTCCGGCCCACGCCACTCGATGCGCTGCTTGGTCACGGCAGGTGCGGCTCGGTTGGCCACGATTCACCTCTCCGGCTCGCCCGCCAACGTGTCGAGCGAGACACCCAAGATGTTGGCAAAGGGTCGTTGTTTCCGTACGACTCCATTTAGCTGGGGCGGCGAGAGACGTAACCCTGCCGACCGCACAGCCCCATTCTACTCCGGCAACGATGACCTGTCGATTCTGGGGGCCCTCGAATTCCTGGAAGCTCCCGCCGTGCGGGCGCCTCTAGCGCCTTGAGGCCCCACGCGCTCATCCTCAGGGGGCCCGCCGCAGCCGCCCCGTGAGTGCCGCTTTCCCTTCTTCATCCAGACGAAAGGCGGTCCCCTCCATGCTGCGAAACCTCTGGCTCGTGCATCCCGAAGACCCCGCGTGTGCGGCCTTCCGCCATCGCTTCGCCACTCTGCCCGACGTCCGCGTCCTGCGGGCCCGCTTCGAGGACCTGCAACCGCACGATTGCTTCGTCCCCGCCGGGAACGCTTTCGGGATCATGACCGCCGGCATCGACGCCGCCGTGGTGCGCTTCTTCGGCGAACCACTCATGCAGCGCGTCCAGCACCGCATCATGGATGAGTTCCTGGGTGAGCAGCCAGTCGGCACGGCCTTCATTCTGCCCACCGAAAATCCCGATTACCCGTTCATCGCCCACGCGCCGACCATGCGCGTGCCCGGCAGCATCGAGGGGACTGACAAGGTGTATTGCGCGACGTGGGCCGCCCTCGTGGCCATCCACGCTCACAACGTCGTCGCCGACCGCAAGATCGAGACGGCGGCCTTCCCCGCGATGGGG
>JBBSEZ010000327.1:0-11396 GCA_038239195.1 Gemmatales bacterium | reverse complement strand
GATTTGCCTTGCCCGCCCCTACCGCGCAGGCCCATTCTCCTTGCCCCGGCGCCTGGGAACGACCTTGGTCCCCGGCCGGACGCGCTGCAACTCGCCGACCACCACCCGGTCCTGTGGTGCGAGGCCCGTTTTCACGACCTGCCACCCGTCGAAAACAGGCCCCACCGTGACGTGGCGGTACGTGACCTCGTCCTCGTCGTCGAGGACGTACGCGAACGATTCCCCCTGGTCGGTGCCCACGGCCTGTTGCGGGACGAGCAGCGCCCGGTGCGGGGGCCCCACCGGGAAGCGAGCGCGCACGAACATCCCGGGCGACAGCAGGTGCTGGGAGCTCTCCACGACGACGCGCACGCGCAGCGTGCCGGTGCGGGGATCGACTCGATTGTCGAGGAAGTCGAGGGCCCCTGTGAGCGAAAAGCCTTGTTCGTCGGCGAGACCGAGCTGGACGACGGTCCGGCCCTCGCAGGTCGGGCCCGCCCGCCACAACTTCAGCAGCGTGCGCTCGTCCAGGTCGAAGCAGGCGCGGATCGGGCCCAGCGACACAATCGTGGCCAGCACCGTCTCATCCGCCTTGATCAGGTTCCCCGGGTCGATGGAGCGCCGGCCGATCTGGCCGCCGATCGGCGCGCAGATGCGCGTATGACCGAGGTTGAGCCGGGCGAGATCGAGGGCCGCCCTCGCCTCGGCGACCTCGGCCCCTGTCTCGTCCTGCTCGCCGAGCACCTTGTCGGCCTCCTCCTTGCTCATGGCCGCCGTCGGCCACAACTTCCGGGCGCGCCACGAGTCTCGGTTCAGGCGCTGGAAGCGCGCCTCCGCCTGCTGCAAGTCGGCCTCCGCGCGGGCCACCTCGGCCCGCCGGCCGCGCCCTTCGGTCTCGAACAGCACGTCTCCCCGCTCGACGATCGCCCCGTCCGCGAAGTGGGCCTTCCGCAAGTAGCCCGAGACGAGCGAACGGACCTCCACCGAAGCGCTCGCCTCGGTCCGGCCCGTGAAGGCCACGAAGTCCGTCACCTCCTTGGCCACCGGGCCCTCGACGAACACTTCGGGCGGGCCCACTTTTGCCTGCCCGTTCCCGCAACCGGCCACCGCCGTCAGCGCCAGCAGCGCTCCCAGCGCTTGCCCGGCTCGCCGGGCTTTCGCCGCCATCCTCTCCTCTGCCATGCTCGCTCCTTCGCGCAGGGAAGAACCCCCCGGAGATCGGAACAGAAGGTAACAAAGACAGCGAAAGAGAGGAATAGCCATCGAGGAACGCAGTGCGGAAGAGAAGAGAGCGGGCCCGTCACCACGCTGCCGGCGCCCGGCCCCAGGTGCGGGGCTGGATGGGCAAGCCGCGCAGCCCGAGCCGATCGTACACCCACTCGTGGACGCGGCAGGGATCGATCGTCCAGCGCCGGAAGTGGTACGCGACGAGATAGCTAGCTTCCTCGCCGTAGTGGGGGCCGGTGTCCAGGAGCCCGCCGTCGGTATCGACGTCGCTGACGGCGTGGATGCAGTTACTGGCGTAGCGCGGGCGCTGGCCGACGTCCAGCGCCTTGTAGCCGAGGGCCCCCGACTCCAGGCGGGCAATCTGAACCAGGGCGCGGTCGTAGAGCTCCTTCCGGACCTGGAACGGCCCCCAGCGCGAGACGCGCGCGTCGAGCGACCGCGCCCAGCGCAGGGTGGAGGCCAGGTCGAGGTTGGTCCCGCGCTCGGGCCAGAAGCGCGCGATGCGCACGTCCCCGGACGCGGGAGACCAACTGATGGTGTGCGCCTCGACGGCGTAGCGATCGGCGTTGGGCCCTTCGCCGGTTGCCTTGATGAAGGTGGCGAAGGTGTGGGCGTAGCGCGGCAAATCGAGTTCGCCCTGGGAGGCGAAGACGACCGCGAAGTAGAGCTCCCCGGCGCGCGCGGCGCCCGGCAGGAGCGCCAGGGCAAGCGCCACGACCGCGGCAGTGGCTCGGGATCGCGCCTTCCGTGCTTGCCCCGACTGGCGAGCTCCCTGCATGATCCGCCCCTGGCCTGTTCTGCCGAGCCGTAACCAGAGCGCCTCTCTCGCCCGGCCCGCGACGGCGCGGCCCGGGGCCGCGCGGCATCATACGCTTCCGTCTCGCCCTGTCACGGCCTGTTTGCGCGGGAGTGGCCGGGGCCTGCGTTGGCCCAGACCGCCTTCTCTCAACTTTTCTTTGGCGGTAGCGTCGGCACCTTCTGTCGGGAGAGAAACTCGACCGTCGAGAACAAGGTTAGCAGCCGGTGGCACCTCGGCCAGCCGGGCAGGTACAGCACCGGCAACCGAGCGCCGGGCGAGCGGTGGGCGTCCCGGAGCTCCTTCGCCACATCCACTCGACAGCACACCGGAGCGCCCTTCTCGGGCTGGAACTCGTAGCGCATCCAGTACGAGGTCCACACCTTGCGCCTTTTCCTACGCACATCCTCACCGGTTTCCACCACCCGGGCCCAGGCCAGCACGCCGTGGCTCGCCAGGTAGCGATCCCAGCCCAGCACCAGCTCGATGAGCCCGACCAGAGACAGGCAGAAGAAGCTCGCCCCCAGGAAGAAGCGAACGTAGGTCCAGTATCTCCTCCGCTCGGCCTCGCCCTCGAACGGCCAACTGTTTCGCTCCGGGTCGTCGGGGAGGTAGGTCACCGGAATGGCCTCGCCGGGTTTCATTCCCTTCGCCTGCTCGGCAGGGATGTATCCCTCGCCCGTTACCTCCGGGCCGTCCCCCGGCCGGAAGGCGAAGAGGACGAGGTATCCGCGGGACGGGCGGCCCTTCTCCACTCGGAGGATGCGTCCCTCGGTCTTTTGGGCCTCCGTGTCCAGCGCGCGGAGGCGCAGGAGGGAGGGGAGAGTGCCGCCGGCACACGCGCAGCCGAGGGCCACCAAACAGACGGGCAGCCCCCAGCGGAAACAGCCGGTCCCCCTGGTGCGGACGGGCCGGGGCGGCGGTAGCCTGGTCGGGTCTTCGGCCAGGGGCGCCTTGACGATGGCGTGGGAGAGAGGCCTGGAGGAGGTGAAGGGGCCCTGGGGAGTGGCGCCGAACTGCTCCTGAAGGCGGGCGACCGCAGCCTGCAAAGCCTCGATCTGGGCGCCCTGCGCGTCGAGTTGCGCTTGCAACCGCTGGCAGCCGGAACAGGGAGTGGTCGCTTCTTCTGCCATTCTCCCGTTCTATTTCCTCCTTCCTTCCTCGGCCCTGTCTCCGCGAACGCCTCCCGCTGGACAGGCAAGCCGGGGCCACTTACTCTGGAGCAAGAGGAATTCGGAGAGGAGAGCATGACCGAGGCGGAGTGGCTCGCGTCTGCGAGCCCCGACAAAATGCTGGGCCTCCTGCGGACGACCGGCGCGGTCAGCGACCGGAAGCTCCGCCTGCTCGCCTGTGGGTGCTGCCGCCTCGCGTGGCCCCTTTTGCGGAAGGCGAGCCGAGCCGCCGTCGAGATCGCGGAGCAGTTCGCGGACGGGCTGCTCGACGAGGCGGCGCGAGCCAGCGGGGCCCGGGTCGCCCGCGAGGCATCCTGGAACGCCAGCGAGTCGCGGCAGGCTGCGGCCGACATGGTCGAGCGCGCTTTCTCCGGGACCGCCGAGGAGGCCGTGGAGGAGGCGCTCGGAGTGGCTTCCCTGGAGCGGGGCGAGGTTGCCTTCCTCGTTCGCGAACTGTTCGGCAATCCATTCCACCGCGTTACGCTGGCGCCCGAATGGCTGGCGTGGGAGGACGGCTGCGTCGTGAAGCTGGCTCGAGGGATTTTCGAGGAGGGCGCCTTTGACCGCCTGCCCATCCTGGCCGACGCCCTGGAAGAGGCGAGCTGCGACGACCGGGCCCTCCTCGGCCACTTGCGCGGTCCCGGCCCGCACGCCCGCGGCTGCTGGGCCCTTGACCTCGTGCTCGGAAAGGAGTAAGCCCGGCAAGGCGCCTCCCTTCCCGGCCGCTCGAAGGCTTGGGGGCGCCCTCAAGGCAACAGGTCGAGCACCGGGATCGAGCGGACGAGCAAGCCATCGAGCAGCAAGGACACGCTCGATTCGGGAGCATGGTCCTGGCGCTGCCCGTAGCCAGGCGTGGCCGTCGCCCCGGATGGGGCCTCGTACACCTCGACCCGATGCTCGACCAGATTGACGATCCAGTAAACGGGAATGCCGACCCTGGCGTAGATGCGCCCCTTGTCGTCGTGGTCGCGCTGCGAGGAACTGTCCGTCACCTTCACGAGCAGGCCGACGTCGGCCGGGCTCGGATGGCGGGCGAGGTAGCTCCGCGCAGTCCCGCGCACCAGGGCCAGATCGGGCTCGGGCTCGCTGTCGCTCAAGGTGATGGCCTGTTGGATCCGGAGGGACCAGTTGGGGGCCGGTAACCGGGCCAGCGCTGCGTGAACGAGATCGATCGTCCCCTCGTGAGGGGGCTTGCGGGGCACCTTCAGCACCACGTAGCCTTCGAGCAACTCGACCCGGTCGGTGTCGTCGAGGACGCCGGCCTGGCGTCATCGTACCTCAACGGAAGGCAAACCGGGAGGCTTCTCCGAGAAGGCTCGCCGGCTCTCGCTCGGCCGCTTCTTCTTGGGAACGGGAGAGACGAGGCCGAGCACGGACGATGCCGGCCCCTGGGCCCGCGACGTACTTTCCGCATCAACGCGGAGTCATTCGGTTGCCGCGCCCCGAGCGCTTTTCCGCTCTTCGTCGCGCAGGCGGAGGGCACGGCTCAGGCCCAGGCGAGCCTCTGCCTCCGGAAAGCGGGAGAGCTCTCCAGGGCCCCCGCGCGTTCGCTGCGTCTCTGCCAGAAGGCCCTTGTAGGCCTCCGCCGCGTCGGACCACCTTTTCTGATCGAGGAACAGGCGCCCGAGGGCCGCCCGGGCGCTGAGCCTCTTCCAGGCATCCACGCTGTCTTCTCCTCTCCATCGATGGACAATCTTCTCGAGCTCCTCTTGAACCGAGGGGGGGCGCAGGAGGGCGGCGCGTCGCGCCTCCTCGATCGCCCGGCGGAGCTCGTCGAGCAACTTCTTCACTTCAGGCCAGCCCGTCCGGGCGGCGCCCTCTTGCTCGACCTCGCCAATCTCCTCGCGAACGAAGGCGTCCAGTTCCGTGGCGTTGAGCGCCTCTCGAATGCCCTCGGCGAGGGACGCGCGCGCACGATCCAGCTCCCCCCGTCCCAGATAGCAGAGCCCGAGGGTGCGCCGGGCCCCCCCGCAGTGGATCGGATCGTCCTTCAGCGGGGCGAGGCACTCGATGGCTCGATCGACCTCTCCGAGGTGGTAGGCGGCCACGCCGCGCCGGAGCTGGTAGTCCTTCATGCTGGAGTACGCCGGATCGTCGGAAAGCTCCCAAATCCGGCGGTCGTCTTCCTGGGCGCGCTCCAGCCAGGTTTTGCGTTCTTCCGGGGTGGCGGCCTGCCGGGCCAACATGCGGGAGCAGCGGGCCCGGTACTCGAGATACCACACGTCCACCTCGACCGCGAGCACGCGATCGAGGCGCTCCCAGGCATCCTTGTACTCCCCGCGGCTCAGCAGGAGATACGACTTGACGCTCTCCAGCCACGTTTTCGGCTCGTTGGAAGGCATGGCCAACCGCCGATCGACGATTGCTTCCGCCTCCTGGATGCGTCCTGCATCTCCCAGGCTGCTGGCTCGCTCGTCGAGGATGGAAGTGCCCGCGGACTGGTCTTCCAGCGCCCGGGCGGTGGCACGCAGAGAAGTGGCATGGTTGTTCAGGAAGCGGTGGAAGCGGCCCAGGTAGTTCCAGGCGTAACTGTCGTCGGGCCGGAGGAGGAGGGCGCGCTCCAGGTAGACCGTCGCTTCCCACCAGAGGGCTTGCTCGTCCTCTCCGGATAGTTTTGCGATCTGCTCGTTGATCAGTGCCCGCACCGTATAAGCCCAGGCGTCCTCTTCACCTGGCAACTTCTTCCGGGCCCCGGCCTCCCAGGCCCGCTGGCTCTCCCGCGCCAGCTCGGCGCCGACGTGGGGGGGCTTCGGGTGCCAACTGCTCACCCGCAGCGCATCCGCCAGGAGCCAGGAGGCGAGGCCGTGCTCCTCGTCGAGGCGCACGGCCCGGCGAAGCAAGTCGATGGCCGCGGCCTGTTCGCCTCGCTCGCTGAACCCGCTGCCCGACTCGGCGTAGGCCCGCGCCGCGTCCTTCGGGCGGTTCAGCCCTTCGAGGGCCTCCGCTTTCAGGCGGTAGGCGAGGCGCTCCGGGCGGAGGCCCTCGTGCCGGGGGCCGAGCTGGAGCGCGCGTTCGGCCGCCGTCAAGGCCCCCGAGAAGTCCCCCTCCTTTTTCAGCACGCGGGCGAGCTCCAGGTAGGCGTTCGCGCTGGCGGGGGCCAAAAGCCGGCCCAGTTTCCGGTTGAGGTCCTTCCCCTCGGGTCGGGCGCGGAGGGCGTTGATCGCCCGGGCGTAGCAGTCGCCCGCCTCGTCCCACAAGTTCTGGTCTTCCAGGCACGCGCCCATCCCAAGGTGCCCCTCGGGCTCGTCGGGGGATAGTTCGGTCGCCCGCCGATAACAAACCATCGCCCCCCGCCCGTCCCCCGTCACCCGCGCCGCGTCCCCAAACCCGGCATGAGGCCGGCCGTCCTTGGGGGCCAGATCGAGGGCTCGTTGGAAGCACTCCCGGGCAACCTGGATCGGGGAGGGAGCAAAGGCCCTCAGCGGCCCCGGGCCCTCTTCATCTCCCGCGGCCACCACGGCCGGGGAAGGGCGCTTCAGATGAATGCGCCCCAAGAAAAGGAGGAGGAGGGCCCGGGTGGTCTCGTACAGGGCCTCGTTCAGCGCCAGGTTCGCGAGCATTTCGATGGCCGCCGGGTAGTCTCCAGCGTGGATTGCCCCGGTGCCCTGTCGAATGAGGGCCACCTCCTTGTCGGGGAGGGGCATCGGTTCGCGCGCGAGCCGGTCGCAAAGGTCGAGCTCCCAGGCGACGAGCAGTTCGGCGTGGACCTGTAGCCACCGGCGGGCGCCGCGGCCGGCATCCTTCTCGAGGAGCTTGCGCAGGAGCAGCCGTTTCCTCTCCCACCAGCCCTCGGTGTAAAGTCCCTCTCCGGCGAGGCGGGCCTCCGCCTCGGTGGCCCGGCGCAGCCATTCGTCGAGTCGCTTGCGCAGTCGGTCGGCGTTGCTCAACGCGCTCTGGAGGACCGCCTTGAGGGCGGGGGCGTCTTCTCCTTCGCCGAAGGCCGCCTCGACCTGTTCGAGCAACGGGGCCGCCGCCGCGTCGCCAAGCGCCCCGCTCGCCGCCAACTCCCAGGCGAGCCCCACCGCGCGAGCCACGGCATCGCGGGGGGACACTTCTTGGGGCGTCGGGGCCTGCTCCGGGAGTGGGGCCATGAGTTCCTCCGTCCGGCCGGACGGTTGTGGGGGCCTACTTGACGGGCGAGCCCGGAGCGACCTTTTGAATGATCGCGTCGCCGCGGTGGAGGTGGAAGACGGGCGTGCCGAAGATGCGGTTATTATACGCGGCCTCCGTGGTGGCAAGGCGCCAACGGGCGTGCCCCACCGCCCGATCGATCCGCTCGCCGCGCGCGAGTTCCGTGTACAGGTGCCGGGCGAAGGTAATCGCGTCGGCGTTGGGGATGGGGTACTGCATGGCCACCACCGCCTGGGTTGGCGGGACCATCAGGTGGGGTGCCAGCCCGGCAAAATTGGCCACCAGGCCCGCGGCCGCGTCGGGCCTTCCCGAGTCCCACAAGTGCAAGACGATCAGCCGAGGAAAGACCTGGGCCTCGCTAAAGGCCTCGGCAAATACGCGATCGGGAATTGCGCTGGCCTCGCCCGCATCATCCTGGAAGAAGATCTGGGTGTGGTCGCCCGTGACGTGGCCGAGGCCGATGAAGTGGAGGACGTGCGGCTGGACTGCCCGGAGCGCGGTCAGAAAATTCTCCATCGTCGTCGGCCGATCCATGATCTTGATCTCGATGGGGAGGCTTTGGATTTCCTTCAACCGATGGATGGCGTCGATGACCTCTTGCGCTTTTACCCTGCCTGTGGGGTCGTTGAGCTGCGAAACGACGAACAGAAGGACCAACGGCGGCGGGGCGGGCGTAGGTGCGGGGCCCGCGTTCGACAGCGGTTGATAGCGCGACAGCACCAGCTTCGTGTGGGTCGCGAAAAAGAACGCCGGTTTGGCCTCACTGCCCGGATAGGAGAGATACTCCCAGGGCCAGTGGTTCATGCCTCGCGCCCCTTGCTGTAAGCTCAGGCGCAGGCACAGACGCTCGCCCGCGGGGACGGCCTCCAGGGCCTTCGCCAGGGCCTCGGCGATCTCGCCCTTCTCGCCCTCGAAGAGGGCCCCGTACAGAATTGCCCCCAGCACCTCCAACTCCGCGCGTTTCGTGATCTTGCCGTCGCGGAGCAAGTCCGCGAAAACGGCCACCGTCTTGTCGCGCAGAGGGTCGCGCAGCACCTTGCCGGACCACTCCCCCAGTTGGTTTTCGCGGACGGCCCTTACGAGGTCGGGGCTGTGAACGGTCACGGTGAGTTCGACAGGGCCCATCATCGCCTCCCGGCCCGAAGCGGCTTATCCCTGTGCGGCAGCGGCCCCGCCGGTCGGCTGGATCATTCCGTCGCGTGCCCTCATGTAGAGCACGGGCGCCCCGAAGGCGGGGTTGTCGTAACCGCCGGTGCCCGAGGCCACCAGGCGCCAGCGCGCCGCCTGCGCCGCGTGGTCCAGAGGTTGTCCCCGGAGCAACTCCCCGTAGAAGGCGCGGCTGAACACGATCGCCACCTCGTTCGTAACGGGGTACTGCATCCCCACCAGCGCCTGGGCGCCGGCCCGGATCAGCTTCGGGGCCAGGCCCGCGAAGTTGGCCGATAGGTCGATCGCCGCCCCTTCGCAGGCCTGGAGAAAGAACACGCGGGGCATGGCGCGAGCTTGCGCGAAGGACTCCGCGAACACCTGGTCGGGATACCAGGCGGCGGACGTCTCATCCGGCCCCAGAAGGGCGATCGCGCCCTGGTCCTTCGCCGGATCGAAGCGAGCGTGCCCGATGAAGTGCAGCACGTGCGGCGCGTGTTCCCCGAGCTTCTCCAGCAAGCGGTCCAGCGTCGGCTTCTCGAGCAGATGAACCTTCACGGGAAAGCGACTCTGGAGGTTCTGGATCGTTTCCACCACTACCGCGTCGAGGACCGGGCCGAGATCGGTCGGCTTGGAAACGACGATCAGCACGCGCAGGGGGCTGTCCTCCGGTTGAAGCGCGCGGGGGCGCGCGGCCTGGAGTGGCAGGTAGCGCGAGAGGACCAGGTTGACCGCGGTCGCCAGGAAGAGCCCGGGGCGCGTTTCCGTGTCCGGGCGATGGAGGTACTCCCAGGGGAGGCGCGCCAGCTCCGCGACGCCCCCCGCGAAACTGAGCTGGACGCGCAGGCGCTCGGACGAGGAGAGCGATCCCAGAGACTGCTCGAAGAAGTTGCCGACCTCCCCGTGGAAGATCGTCTCGTAGAGGAGGGAGCCGAACACCTCGAGGTCCTTGCGCCGGTCGATCTTGCCGTGCCGGAGCCAGTCGGCGAACAGGTCGATCACGCTCCGGTCTCGCGCGCTCAACCGGAGCGATCCTCTGGCCTCCCCGCCGTCGCGCTGGGCCAGCACGGTGCGCTCGTCCAGCACGGTCACCGTCAACTCCGGATTGGCCATGATGCGGCGATCCTTCTCACAGGCGCGAGGTGACGTCCCACATCTTCTTATCGGCGAGCGGCGCGCCTTTTTTGAAGAACTCGACCACCCGGCCACGGAGGTAGGCGAACACCGCGCTCAGGTCGGCGGACAGGAACTGGAACGAGTGATAGGCCTGGAGGGCGGCCGCGATCTTCAACTCCTTGACTCCCTTCGGGACCTGGAGCACGACGATGAAGTTCGGGCCCTCTTCCATGAGGAAATGCGCGTCCGAAAGCCGCCAGAACACCTTCTCGGTCCCGGTCGGGCTGTGCTCGATCAGGGCCTTCATCACCCGATAGAGAAAGGGCCCTGCGACCAGGCCCGCCGACGCCGCGACCCGCGCATCCACACTGCCGCCGATCTTCGGGACCGGCAAGGGGATCGACTGCGGGCCCTGGGGAGCGGTTGGCCCCGCCGGGGTGGGGCTCGGCGGCGTGCCCTGCCCGTGTTGGCCCGGCACCGGGAGGCCGGGGGAAGGGCTGGGCGGCACGCTCATGCCGGCCAACTCGAACTCGAAGCTCTCGCCGATCTTCAGTTCCAGCCCCATGTTGGCTTGCAGCAGTTGCTGGAACTTCCGGTCGGGCAGGATCGTCTGCGCGCGCGGCCTCAGGGGCCCTTCGGCGCCGGGGTTGAATTCCACCGCGCACTCGAGCTTGGTGAAGGCCCGATTGGCCGAGGGGTGCAGCGTGATCGGGAAGCGGGCCCAGTAGAAGCGATGGTCCTTGCTCAGGTCTCGGAATCGGGGAGGCACGGGGAGCTGGTGCTCGGTGAAGTGGGTTTCTTGCAGCTCGATGACGTCCGGGAACGCGCTGAACTGGGCCACGTCCGCGGTGAGCTCCTCCAACAAGCGGGTCGCCGCCGCGTCGGGGGCCAGGGTCGGTGCCTGTCCGCTCAGGGGCGAGCGAAGCCCACTCGCCGTCTGGCGGGCCTCCTCCAGGATCTTGGCCCGGTCCTCGCTCCCGAAATCGAAATCGAAGACGTTCCCCTCCGAAGCGCTCATGTGAAGGCCTCCTTCAAACCGCCAAGACGGAGGCGGCGAGGTAAGGGACCGGGGCCTGGCCCGCTTCGAGATCGGCAACTATGCCACCATGCGCCGGCGGCCCCGACAGGGTGGGCCTGGTGCTCCCGAGCACATCGCTCCGGGCCACCAGGCCAACGCCCCGCGATCAGCGACGCCCGAGGACCTGCGCGAGCAGAAAGCCCGCGCCAAATGCGATCAGCAGCGACGGGATCGGGTGACGACGGACCAGGGCCGTGGCGCTTTCGAGGGCGCCCTCCGCGCCCGACGCGGCCGTGCGAGCGAGCTGCGTGGCCCCTCGCTCCGTGCTCTCCCAGGCCGCCTCCGCCCGCGAGGCGACCGAGTGCCCGACGTCCTGGACGGTGTCTCTGACCGATTCCACAGCCTCGTGGACGGTTGCCCGGACCGTTTCCAACCCACCCGTGGAGGGCTTGCGGGGGCCGATCACCGGCCCTTGGGGGGGAGGCGGCGTTGTTCTCCCCGACTCACCCGGGGAGAAACCTTCACGACCCTCTCGACTGGCCACGATGTACCTCCTCGGGGACGAAGATCGCGGGGCAGACGCGCTCTTGCTCGCTTGCGCCGCGCGGTCGGTAGAAGCTCGTTTCTGTGAATCATGGTAGACGGCAGGGCCAGCGCTGGCCAGTGTCGGGCGCGTCCCTCCGCGCGAAGGGTGCGGCCAACGTTTCGGGAGCGCCCCCGGTTAGCGGGGCCTGGGAAAAACGGGGGGGCCCCCCCCCCACAAGGAAACCGGGCGAAACCAACGGGCAGGCCGCCAAACTAAACCCACCCG
>JBBSEZ010000326.1:0-11426 GCA_038239195.1 Gemmatales bacterium | reverse complement strand
TGCAGTCGGCGGTGGGGCCCTCCCGGGGGGGTTTTGCGGGGGTGCTGATGAGCTTTTACATGGCGGTGTCCACGGCGGAGAGATGTTGGGGGGGCGAGCGGGGGGCTTAAGCCCCCTTTTGGGGAATTCACCAGGGGGCTTACGCCCCCCGCTCGCCACCCCATCATCTCTCCGCCGTGGACAGCGCCTTGTAATAGCTCTTCAGCAGCCCCTCATACCCCGCCGGGTAGGCCGCCTCCGACGACTGCAGCAAGTCCCGCCGCATCTCCGGCGGCAAATCGCGGGCCCGGCTGATCTCCAGCGCCGTGATGCGGTCGCCCTTGCCGTACGCCTCGCGCAACTTCTTCAGCCCTTCGCGCTGCTTGCGCGCGGCGTCCTGGTAGCGGCGATCCTTGATGTCCTTGTCCGCCTCCTCCAGCAACTTCATGCCCTCCTTGGCCGCCTTGACGCGCGTCGTCGAGACGTTCTTGGCGGTCAACTTCTCGGCGATCTTCTTCATGTTCTCGCGCATCCCCGCTTGCTTGGCGCTGAGCCGGTCGAGGTTGTTCGCCACGTCCGGAGGGGTGCCGCCCTGCAAACCTTGTCGGCCGCTCCCCGTCTTCTTGCCGCCGCCCGTGGCGCCGTTGGGGTCTTCCTGTCCCTCCACTTTCAGCCGGCCCGGCTCGTACTTCTCGCTGCCCACGCGCGCCGGTGTCTTGCGGCCCGGGAGCGCCTTGGCGGTGTCGCCCACCATCTGGCCGGTCGATTTGCCGCGCCGGCCATCGCCCGAGCGGCCCGTCACTTCCATGTTGTTCGGTTGGTCGTTGCCCGTCTTCCCCTTGGCCGAGAAGCTGCTGATCGGCCCGTCGCTCACCCCCCAACCCGCCTGGTCGAGGTTGTCGCCCCAAGCCGAGGTCACGTCGTCGGCGTCCTCGTCGAACTCGTCGGCCTTTTGCAGCAGGTCGCCCACGAGGTCCTGGAGCGACTTCGGCAACGGCATCTCGGGGATCTTCATGTTCTTCTTGTCGAGCGGTTCCTCGAGCACCCACTTGGCGCTGTCCGGCGAGTCCGGCAGCCACATCTCGAGGTCTTCCTTCATCTTCGTCGCCAGCCCCGCGCCGAGGTCTTCCAGCGACACTTCGATCTTCTCCGCCTTGTCGCGCGTCTTCGCCTTCTCCACCTCCTCGTAGATCTTGTGTACGTCCTTGCGCGCGTCGAAGTCATCGACGAAGCCCTTCGGCATCTTCGTTAGCTCCTGCACCGACCCCTTCGCCCAGCGCTCCGTCCGCTTGGCCATGTCGCCCAGGTCGGCCAGCGCCTTGAGCTGCTCGTCCTTGAACTTGTCGCTGTCCTTGCGCGGCAGGCGCTCGAACTTGTCCGCCGTCGTCGTCATGTCGTTCAGGCGCTCGTTCAGTCCCTTGATCAGGTCGGTCAGCACCGTCGTCGCCATCTTGTAGGCCTTCTCGTCCTTCTTCTTCATCTTGCGCAGCGCCTGCTTGGCCTGCTCGTTGCGCTGCATCCGCTCCAGGATCTTTTCGAGGTCCGCAATGATCTTGTCCTGCACCGGCAGCGACTCCGCCCGGTGCTTGCCCGCCTGCTCCGGGGCCCCGGCGTCGCGCGCCGACTCCAGCATCCTCACCACTTTCGGCATCGGCCCCACGGCCAGGCCGTTCAGCTCCTCGATGATGGTGACCGCCGGCAGGCCGTCGAGGTCCATTGCCCGCGCCAGGCCCAGCGTCTTCTGCCGCACCAGCATCTCGCGCCAGACGAGCAACTCGGCGGTCAGGGCGTCCCAGTCCTCCCGGGCCACCAGTCCCTGCGCCTTTTTCGCCGGGCCCGCGCCGCTCAGCCCCTCGAGGATGGCCTTCGTCTCCTTGGTCAGGTCTTCGGCCGAGCCGACGCCCTTGGCCGCCGAATGAACGCGGTTCTCGCGCTGCAACTTGAGGACGGCTTTGAGCTCGGTCACGTAGTCGGTGACCTTCGTGTCGAGCTTCGCCACCAGGTCGAGCGGATTGACGATCTCGATGGTCCGGTGAGGGTGCGATTCGGACACGCCGGGCCCGGTGAGGTTGTTGCGGTCGGTCGCCTCCGCCCAGAACTCGACGCGATCGCCCGACTTCAGCCCGCTGTCGGCCAGCTTCCACTCGTACGGGTGTGTCGCCTGCAACTGCGGGGCGCCCTTCGCGTAATCGAACGACTTCACCGCCTTGGCCGGCTCGTTGTTCTTGCGGTAGACGATGCGGACGTTGGCCAGGCCGTAATCGTCCTCGGCGGCCACGTCGAGCACGAGCATGGTGTCGGGCCGGACCACGATCCGGTCGTCCGAGACGCGAAGGGTGATCTTCGGCGCCTGGTCGCTCTTGAGCGAGATCGTCCGCCACAGCGGGTCGTCGTTCTCGTAGCCCTCGCTGTCCATCATCTTGATCTGGTACGTCGTCGGCGCCATGAGCCGCCCGCTCAGCCCGGCAGGCGGCTCCGGCTTCTCCGGCCAGAGGACGAAGGTCGTCGAGCGCGACTCGCTCTCCCCGCTCGCCGTCATTTCGAGGGGGCTTTTGGGGTGGCTCCGCGCGACCAGCTCCGCCTTCTGGAGCGGCTTGGTCGCCTGGAGCTCGATCTTGACCGTGGTGCCGGGGATGGCCACCACCTCGCCGTCGGAGCTCTCGACGCGGCGCGGCGCCAGCCCGGTGTAAGTCGGGTAGGTGTACGTCACGAACAGCCTGGCGATCTGCGGCGGGCGCACGATCTCGATCTGATAAGTCGGCGAACGGCCATCGCCGGCGCTGACGTAATACTCGTAGGAAGAAGTCGTCGCCGGCACGAGGCAGGCAAACGTGCCTTCCTTGCCGGGCACGGCGGGCATCTCCAGCGAGCGCCAGGCCTCGCCGGGGCGCCGGTGGTGCAGCCGGGCCTCTTCCGGCACGACGCCGGTCGCGCTCGCCGTCACGGTCATGCCCTTGTTTTCGGGCCACTTGGTAGTGCCTGGCTCAACGGCGGCGATGCGCGTGCGCGTGTACGGGTCGATGCCGGCCAGCGGCAGCAGCACGCGCGAGAGGCCGTTCGTAAAGCGCGGCGTGAAGGCCGTCGCGTAGCCGCCCAGGAGCAGGACGGCGACCACGGCGAGGATGGCGGCGCGGCCGGTGGGCCGGCGATCCACCGCGTCGGTTGTGTCGGTGTCCACGAGGGCGCGGTCGGCGTCGTGGACGATGGCCTCGATGAGGTTCTGCGAGACGCCGCGCTGGTTGCCGCGGCCCAGCTGCAGCGCGTTGATGAGTTGGTTGTGCAATTCGGGATGTTTGCGCTCCACGAGGGCGGCGAAGAAGTCGTCGCGGCGGTCTTCCAGCCAGCGCCGCACGATCAGCGACAGGACGCCCGCAATCAGGCTGCCCCAGAGCACCGCGGCGAGCAACAGGCGCACCGGCTTGTCGGGCCGGAAGACGTTGTCGATCCCGACGAGGGCCACGACGACAAAGAGCAGGCCGGCGACCGTCCACAGCGCCCCTTCGAGCACCTTGTGGAGCCGCCACTGGCCGCGCACCTCGTTGAGGGCGCTCATCAGTCGAGGGTAGGCTTCCTTGTTCATGGTCGTCCTTTCGGGGCCTGAACGTTTGCGTAGCGCCGAGCGGAGCTCGGCGGCTAAATGGTCACACCAGATGATTCATCCGCCGCAAAAACCACTCGCCCGCCACCGCCAGCAGGAACCCGACGAACAGCAGCGGCGAGTCCCAGAGTTCCGACCGCAACGTGCGCACCTGGCGCTTCTCGATGCGGTTGATTTTACTGACCAGCGCCTCGGCCTCGTCAATGTCAACGTAGGTGCCGAGCGTTTCGCTCGACAGTTCTTGCAAGTTCTTTGGCCGGGTGCTCGTGTCGCTCAGCTCCAGGTCGATGCCGCGCACCCGGAACTCGGCGCTGCCGTTGGCCAGCATCTTCCCGCCGCTCGTCAAGCTCGCGGCGACCTCGTAGCGCCCCGCCTCGGTCGGGTAGAGCTCGACCGTGCCCACGTTCGGGTCGGCCGAGCCGAAGCGCGCGGCCAGCCCCGGCACCAGCTTTCCTTTCGGGTCGATCACCTCCACCTTCATCTCCGTCGCGGTCAGGTCGGTGCCCGGGCGCGGGTTGCGCACCACCTTCAGCGCCACCTTCTTGCCCGCCTCGAAGATCGGCTTCTCGGTGCGGACACTCAGCAGAGGGCGCTTGTCTTCGAGCGGCCGGCCCGCCAGCCAGCGCACCGTCTGGCTCCAGAAGCGCCCGTAGAGGTTGTCGGCCTGGCCGAGGATGCGCGGCGCCCTACTCCAGACCCACGTCGTGTCGAGGGTCAAGACCATCACCTGCCCGCCCCCGCCGGCGCGCTGCGCCGCCATCGCCACGGCGGGTTGGCCGTCCACTCGCACCTTCGGGTTGACGGCCAGCACGTCGGCGCCCGGCTTGGCGCGCTGCACCAGGCTCATGCCGTCCAGCTGCGGGGTCTCGTGCCAGAGCTTCGCGTTGATGACGCGGTCGGCGCTGACGGTGAAGATAGGGTGGGCTTGCCCCTTGTCCGTCAGGCGCAACTGGAACGGCACCTCGCTCTGCGACTCGGCGCCCGTCGCGAACACGACGGGCAGCGCGGAGGCCAGGGGCGTGTCGCGGAAGCCGCGCGGCCCGAACGAGTTGTACCCCCCCATGAGCAGCAGCGA
The DNA here is from genome assembly GCA_038239195.1 of Gemmatales bacterium. Classification (GTDB taxonomy): domain Bacteria; phylum Planctomycetota; class Planctomycetia; order Gemmatales; family Gemmataceae; genus JBBSEZ01. The sequence continues at coordinate 6,774 of JBBSEZ010000326.1, read as the reverse complement.
GCGGTTCTTGCCGTCGAGCCAGCGCACGATCTGCTGCTGTTCGGTCCGGTCGAGATAGCTCCCTTCCATGTCGCCCAGCACGATGACGTCGAACTTCTTGAGCTCGTCCTCCGTCAGCTTGGCGCGCCCGCCCTCGGCCAACTCGGGGCTGACGCGGCGCAGCATCGACACCAGGCCCACGTCGGGGTCGTCCCCCAGGCGCTCCTTGAGGAACTTCGACTCGAAGCGCAGGAAGCCCTCCACGTAGAGCACGCGAATCGGGTCGGCCACCACCACCAGCGGGAAGTTGACGGCGTTGTTGGTCAGGTCCTTCTCGCCCGCCAGCCCGGTCACCTCCGCCGTCAGCTCGAACGTGCCCGGCTGGTCTGGCTTGTACGTCAGCCGCACCAGTTGCTCGACGTTGCCCGCCGGGAGGTTCACCACCTTCGTAGCCAGCACTTCCTTCCCCCGGCGCAGCGTCACCGTCACCTCGGCGGGGGGCTGGCCCACCTTGGCAACCGGAATGTCGAGGGGCAAGTCGTTGTGAACGCGCGCCGGGCCCGAAATCTGCGGCTCGCGCACGCTGAGGTCCAGGTCGGCGGAGCGCGGGAAACCGACCGTGTGGATGGGGAGGTTGGCGTCGTCCCAGTCGGCGAAGCCGGGCCGGCCGGTGTTGTCCACGCCATCGCTGATGAGCACGATGCCGGCGACCGGCCGCGAGCGCAGCCGGGCCGCGACGCGCTTCAGCGCCCTTGTGAGGTCGGTGACGTCTCCGGTCGCTTCCTTCGGCACCTCTTGCAGAGGCGCCCCGGTGACGTCGAACAGCTCCACCTTGAGGGCCGGGCCCTTCGTGTCGGCGGCCAGCGCCTTCTTGATCTGCTCCACCGCCGCCGTGGCGCGGGCGTAGCGCGTCGCGCCGGTCGGGTCAGGCAGGGTCATCGAGCGCGAGGTGTCGATGATGATGGCGACGCGCCCCGGCTGCACCTCTTCGTGCTCCCGTGTCCAGGTCGGCTTGGCGAGCATCAGCACGAGCAGGAGAAGGCCGACGGCGCGCAGCCCCATCAACCACCACGCCAGGCGATGTTCGGAGCGGAGGAAGATGCCTCGGTAGGTGTAGTAGAGCATGCCGGCGCCGGCGACGAGGCCGACGGCCCACAGCCAGCCCCAGGGCGACCGCACGCCTTCGAGGCGCAGGGCGGCAAACAGGATCGCGTCCATCTTCATCGCGCCGCCCCCTCCACTTTTTCCACAACCGGGGCCCTTGCCGCCGGCAATCCCTGCGCGCCCGGTAGGGCGATCACCGGCACGTCGCGCGGCTTGCCGTAGAGGCGGGCGCTGATCTGGTTGGCGAGCCACGGCTCGAACAGGCCGATGAGCAAGACGACCACCAGCACCACGTCCCACAGCCGGAAGCCGCGCCGTCCGCCCCCCAGCGCATTGCCCAGTTGGCCCGCGTCCTCGACGTACGTGACTATCGGCGGGCCCCCCAGCCGTTCCTTCAGTTCTTTCTCCACGCCCTCCTTGCCCGCCCCTTCATCGAGATACGTGAGGTCCGACTCGTGGCCCTCGACGTTGACGGCGAACAGGCCGACGGTCGTCTTCTGATCGGACTTCAGGACCGTGTAGATGCCCGGCAACGCAGTGTCGGCGCACAGGAACGAGCCTCCCCCGTCGCGTTCGGCGGTGACGAGCTTGTCGTCGGGCTTGCGTATCCAGACCGTGCCCTTTTCCTCCTCGCCGCGTGGCCGGAAGCGCACCGTGTCGCCGGTGAAGTGGCTGCTGTCCCGGACGAGGGGGGCCTGCGTCAGGTATTCGGCGACGTAGCGCGACCAGATAGGGAAGGCGGGGCGGATGGGGAAATCGCTCCAATCGCGGTCGCAGGTGGACGCGAAGAGCATGACGTTGCCCTTGCCGAACTCCTTCTCGCACAGAAGCGGGGCGCCGTTGCTCGACTTCATCAGCACCCGCCCGGCGGGGGCCTCGACGCGCAGCGCCTTGAATCTCAGCGACGGGCCGAGCAGTGTGCCCAGCCGCGGGCCCTGGAAGATCGACAGGGCGCGGTGTTCGTAGTTGACGGCGCTGATGAAGCCGACGTCTTCTTCCTTCGCGGGCGTTCGCAACCTGGCCGGCAGAAGGCCCCCGTGGCGCCGGTTGGCGCCGCCGAGGACCGCGTTGTAGAACGACGCATCGACCTTGTCGCCGAGGAAGACGAGCAGGCTCCCGCCCTTCTCCACGTAGTCTTCCAGCTTCTCGACGGCGGGCTCGGCCAGCTTCTCGACGTTGGCGAGGATGACCAGGGGATACTTGTCGAGCTTGTCGGCCATCTCGGCCGGCGCGACGGCCGTGAGCCGGAAGGGGCTGTTTTGCCCCTCGGGGGCGGCCGTCAGGGCCAGGCGCAGGAAGAACAGTTCGTCCTGGTGGGCCACGGCGGACGGGGCCCCGTTGACGGCGAGCACGTCGATGGCCTCGGTCTTGTCGGGCATCTCGACGGCGAAATAGCGCCGGTTGTCGGCGGCCAGGGCGTCGTCGTCGATCTCGACGTGGCCGGAGTGCCAGCCCGCCTTGGCGAACGTGTAATCGAAGCGCGCCCCCGCCCAGCGCGAGCCCTTCCGTCCCTCGACGGTCCGCTCGCCGACCTTGGCCCCGTCCACGTGCAGGCGGACGGCGGCGCCCTTGCGATCCTCTTCCGGCAGCGCCAGCACGGCGCGGATGGTGAACGGGACGCCGACGCGTGGCCGGGTGGCGGAGTAGCGCACCGCGGTGACGGCGCGGTTGGTCACCTTCTGACGCGGCCGAACGCCGACGACGAAATACGACACTTCCGAGCGATCGAGCGCCGGCGAGGAGTCGGGCTCCGACCATCCGCCCTCTTGAAGATCGCTGATGACGTAAATCGCCGCCGACCTCCCCGCCGCCCTCCCCACGCTGGCCAACTCTTCGGCCCGGCCGACCGCCCCGCTCAGGTCGGTGCCGAGCGCCGTGGCGCGGAGTTGCTTGACGGCTCGCTGCCCCTCGTCGCGCTGGTCGGTCGGGTCGGGGAACAGCACCTCGGGGCCCTCGTCGCGCCGGCCGGCCAGCACCACCGAGATCGTGTCCCCCGGGCTCAGGCTGCCCAGCACGGTGTGAGCGGCGGCCTGAGCGCGCTCGAAGAGAGGTTTGCCCTCCTCGACGTAGCCCATGCTGGCGGAGTTGTCGAGGACGAGGACGACGGTGCGCGGCCCGCTGCCGGCAAGGCCGGCCCCGCCGCGCGGAGGAACGAACGGGCGGGCCAACGCCATCGCCAGCAGGGCGAACAGGGCCATGCGGCAGACGAGGAGGAAGACCTCCTTGACGCGGCTCATGCGGTACGAGCGCAGGAACTGTTCGGTGAAGAAGCGCGTGGTGGAGAAGCGCATCTTCTTGGTGCGGCGCGACCGGCTCAGATGGATGATGAGCGGGATCAGGGCCGCGGCCAGGCCGATCAGGTAGAGCGGGCTCAGGAACGTGAAGGAGCTCAGCATCGTCTACCTGCCCAAAAGAAGAGGAATTAGCCACAGATGAACACAGATCAACACAGATGGAAGAAGCAATCGGGCGGGGCTAGCGCCGGAAGCGCTTGACCTCGACGCGCGGCTTGCCGAAGTTCAATAACAGACAGAGCGTCAGGCCGGTGCCTTTTAAGTAGTTGATGCACTGGGCGGCGTGAACGTCGTCGAGGTGATTGATCGCTTTCAGTTCCACGATGATCGCCTTCTCCACGACGAGGTCCGCGAAGTATTCCCCAACCTGCACGTCGTCGTAGTACACGGGGATGGGGCGCTGGGGCTCGACGAACAGCCCACTCTTTCGCAGTTCGAGCACCAAGGCGTTCTCGTAGACCTTCTCCAGAAAGCCACAGCCCAGGACGTTGGAGACCTTGTCGGCCGCCCCGATGATGCGCTCGGAAAGACCGTTCATCACGCCTTCGTCCATCTCGCCCTCCCTCTCCTCTTCTGTCTTATCCGTGTTCATCTGGGTTCATCTGTGGCTAATTCTCTTTGTCGGGCCTCACACGCTCATCGCCTGGCGGCGCGCCAGGTAGTTGCCCAGGAACAGGTCGAAGCGCTGGTCGGTCTGCGCGATCACGTGATCGATCTGCGCCGACTGGCACCCCGCGCGGATCGACTCCAGAAAGCGCCCGAACTCGTCGAGGTACGCCGTGCGGAACGCCCGCGGGTCGCTGGTGACCTCGCGGTTGTTCTCCATGTCCTCGATGCGCGTCACGTCGTCGAAGGGGAACGTCACCTCGGCGGGGTCGAGGATCTGGAACACCACCACCTCGTGCTTGGCGTGACGGAAGTGCTTCAGCGCCCCAACCAACTCTTTCGGGTCGTCGAAGAGGTCGGACAGGACGATCACCAGCGACCGGCGCTTGAGCGATTCGGCGAGCCGGTGGAAGGTACGGCTCAGCGTCGTCTCCTGGCCCGGCTTCGTCTTCTCCAGCACCTCCATCAGCACGCGCAAGTGCCCGGGGCCCTGGCGGGCGGGCACCTGGTCGCGCACCTCGGTGTCGAAGGTGATGAGCCCGGAGGCGTCGTGCTGGAAGGCCATCAGGTAGGAGAGGCTGGCGGCGAGGTAGCAGGCGTATTGAAGTTTCGTGAGCGGGACGCCCGCCGACTTGTAGCCCATCGAGCCGGACTTATCGACGATGAGATGGCAGCGGAGGCTGATCTCTTCCTCGTACTGCTTGATGTAGAGCTTGTCGCGCCGGCCGAGCACGCGCCAGTCGATGTGGCGCGGGTCGTGGCCGGGCGCGTACTCGCGGTGCTCGGCGAACTCGATGGAGAAGCCCTTGTGCGGGCTCTTGTGCATGCCGGCGAAGTAGCCCTCGACGACCTTGCGCGCGGCCAGCGAGAGGTTCTTCAGGCGACTGAGCGCCAGCGGGTCGAGGTATTCGTAGGTGGTGGTCGAAGGCATGTCAGCCGATCCCTTCTCGGGCCTTGTATTCCTCGTCGCGCCGATGCTCTTCCAGACACTCGATGTAATCGGAGCGGACGTCCGGGTGGATTCGATCCGCGAACGACTCATCGAGGTTGTGGACGCGTATCAGGAAGACCACGTCGCCGAAGTCGTAGTGGCGCCGCGCCGCCAGTTTGAGCTGGATCAACTGCACGAGGGTGACGACGCGAATGTTGTCGATCTCTTCGCTGGCCTCGGTCGGGTCGGGGAAGGCGAACGGCGCCGGTTCGCCGCGACCTGGGTAATGGCCCGTCACGAGCAGATCGACGTGGACGTTGTTCAGGCGGTCCACGAAATGTCGCGGGCGTTTGGGCGTCGGGTCGTAGTCCGTCCCGACGAACTGCTGGCGAAACTGTTGCAGGCCCTCCGCCGTGACGAGAACGTCGAGGTCATCGGTCGTCCGGCGAGCCCCGTGCGCATTGACGGCCATGCCGCCCATCACGGCGTAAGCGATGCCGGCGCTCTGAAGTTGCTGGGTGAGGCGCTGCATGGTCTGGTGAACGGGCGCGGAGCCATCGAAGAACATGTCGATCTCCTTGAGGCGCTCCCAGAAGTTCACCCGAACCGTCGTCATGGTCCCCCTCGCAAGGTCGCCAACGCTAAGCCGCAAGCGGCAACACCGATCGCCGCTTGCGGCTTGGCGATCCTCACTTGTAATCCTCCGGCCTCGGCTCCCCGACGTGCTCGAGCAGCATCTTCACCACCTTGTCCGCCGTGACGCCCTCCGCCTCGCCGTGGAAGTTCGTCATGATGCGGTGCCGCAGCACCAGCGGCGCCACCGCTCGCACGTGGTCGCAGGTCACGTTGTACTCGCCCGCGATGGCCGCCCGCGCCTTCGCCCCCAGCACCAGATACTGCACGGCGCGCGTCCCGGCGCCCCAGTTCACGTACTCCTTGGTGAAGCCCGGCGCGATCTCGTCCTCCGGGCGCGAAGACCGGGCCAGGTTGACGGCGTACATGCCGACGTGGTCGCTGATCGGCAGCTTGCGCACGATCTGCTGCAACTGCGAGATCTCGGGCCCGCTCAGGACCTTGCTCACGGTCGCCTCGGAGTCCGCCGTCGTCGCCTTGGCGATCTCCAGCTCCTCGTGCGGCTTGGGGTAGCCGATGCGGATGTCGAACATGAAGCGGTCGAGTTGGGCCTCGGGCAACGGGTACGTCCCCTCCTGCTCGATCGGGTTTTGCGTCGCCAGCACGAAGAACGGGCGGGGCAGGTCGTAGGTGCGGCCGCTGACCGTGACCTGGAGCTCCTGCATGGCCTGGAGCAGCGCCGCCTGCGTCTTGGGAGGCGTGCGGTTGATCTCGTCGGCGAGCAGGATGTTGGCGAACACGGGGCCCTTGACGAAGCGGAAGGAGCGGTTGCCCGACGCCTTGTCCTCCTCGATGATTTCGCTGCCGGTGATGTCCGACGGCATCAGGTCGGGGGTGAACTGGATGCGGTTGAAGCCCAGGTCGATGGCGCTGGCGATGGTGCGCACCATCAACGTCTTCGCCAGGCCGGGGACGCCGATCATCAGGCAATGGCCGCGCGCGAACAGCGCCGTCAGCAGGTCGTCAACGATGTGCTCCTGCCCAACGATGACGCGGGCGATCTCGCTCTTGAGCTTCTTGCGCGCCTCGCCGAGGCGCGCGATCGCTTCGAGGTCGGTGGCGGTCGCGGTCTGTCCGGTCAAAAGCGGGTTGGCCCGGAGGGCCCCGGTTACGGCCATGAATGCGGTCTCCTGAGGTCGGTGGGTCGTGGGGGCGGTTAGCGTCGCTTAGCAGAAGCGTTGGGCCGGCACCCGTGTGCGAAGCGGCGCGAACCCTCCCCCCGGGGCC
>JBBSEZ010000325.1:0-11434 GCA_038239195.1 Gemmatales bacterium | reverse complement strand
TCCGAGGCCGAAAAGAAAGCGCCGAGGAATCGCCGCCCTCCAAAAAATCTCCCCGGGGCGCGGTCGGTTCGTGCCTCGCCTACCGTCTTCCTCTCAGGTGCCGCCGATGCCGGACGAAAGCGAGCCCGTCACGCGGCCGGTGGAGGACTACCAGGAGTATCTACACCTCCTGGCCCGCCTCCAGCTCGACCCGCGGCTGCGCGGCAAGGTCGATCCGTCCGACGTCGTTCAACAGACGCTCACCAAGGCGCATCAGTATCGCGAGCAGTTCCGCGGCGAGACCGCGGCCGAGCAGGCCGGCTGGCTGCGGCGCATCCTCGCCAATGCGATGGTCGATGCCGCCCGCAAGTTCGGCCGCGAGATCGACCTGCAACACTCGCTCGAACAGGCGGTGCAGGGCTCCTCCGCCCGCCTCGAGGCCTGGCTCGCCGCCGAGCAGTCCTCGCCCAGCGAGATCGTCCACCGCCAGGAACAGCTCCTGCGCCTGGCGGGCGCCCTGGCGGCGCTGCCCGAAGAACAGCGCACCGCCGTCGAACTGCACCACCTGCGCGATGCGTCCGTGGTCGAGATCGCCGAGATCATGAACCGCACGGAGGCGTCCGTCGCGGGCCTGCTCCGCCGGGGGCTCAAGAAGCTCCGCGAGTTGCTGAGCGATGGCCGTTGAGAGGCAAGCCCCGGCAACCGGATGAGGCCGACCCGAAATGGCTCCCCTTCCCGAGCTCGATCGCGAACAGCGGCTCGACGAGCTCCTCGCCGACTACCTGCGCGCGGTCCGGGACGGCAGCGCCCCGAACCGGCAAGCCCTGCTCGCCACCCACCCCGACCTCGCCGACGACCTCCGCGACTTCTTCGCCGACCAGGATCGCTTCAACCGCCTCGCCTCGCCCCTGCGCGAGGTGGTGCCGCCCCCCGACCGCATCGCCCGCCTGCGCGATTTCGGGCCCTACGAGCTCCTCGGCGAGATCGCCCGCGGCGGGATGGGCGTCGTCTTTCGCGCCCGCCACAAGGGGCTCGGCCGCGTCGTCGCCCTCAAGATGCTCCTCGCCGGGCCCCTCGCCGCGCACGACGACCTCCAGCGCTTCCGCCGCGAGGCCGAGGCCGCCGCCAGCCTCGACCACCCCCACATCGTCCCCATCTACGAGGTCGGCACGCACGATGGCCACCCCTACCTGAGCATGAAGCTCCTCGGCGGCAGCCTCGCCGGGGCCATCGCGCGCGGCCAGTTCGCCGTGCGCAACCGCGCCTCCGCGGCGCGCGCCGCCGGGCTCGTCGTCCCCGTCGCCCGCGCCGTTCACCACGCGCACCAGCGCGGCATCCTGCATCGCGACCTCAAGCCGGCCAACATCCTCCTCGACGAGGAAAATCAGCCGCACGTCGCCGACTTCGGCCTGGCCCGGCGCACCGGCGCCGCCCCCCGGCGCGAGGCCCCCGCGCCCGGCGAGGAGATCGCGCCAACGGTCCTCCTGACCAACCTGACGCACACGGGCGCCGCCGTCGGCACGCCCGGCTACATGGCGCCCGAGCAGGCCTCCGGGGAGCGCGGGGCCGTCACCGTGACCAGCGACGTTTACGGGCTGGGCGCCGTCCTCTACGAACTGCTCACCGGCCGCGCCCCCTTCCGAGGCCCCACCCCCTACGACACCCTTCGCCGGGTGCTCGAGGACGAGGCGCCCCGCCCGGCCAGCATCAACCGCCACGTCGATCGCGACCTGGAGACGATCGCTCTGAAATGTCTGGAAAAGCAGCCGAGCCGGCGCTACCCCAGCGCCGCCGACCTGGCCGACGACCTCGAGCGCTACTTGAAGGGCGAGCCGATCCGCGCCCGCCGCGTCGGGGCCTTCGAGCGGGCCCGGCGCTGGGCCCAGCGCAAGCCGGCCATCGCGGGGCTGCTCCTCTTGCTCGCCGTGGTCCTGGCGAGCGGCTTCGGGCTCGTGCTCCACCAGTGGCAGCGCGCCGAGGCCAACTTCGACGTGGCTCGCGAGAAGGGAGAGGAGGCCCGCGCCCAGCGCGACGAGGCCGTGCGGGCCGAGGAGGTGGCCGAAAAGCACCGGCAGGAAGCGCTGGCCCTGGCCCGGGTGGCGGGCGAGGAACGCGACAAGGCGCGGCGCGAAAAGGCGAAGGCCGATGCCAGCTTCCGCCAGGCCCACAGCGCCGTCAACAACTTCTGCCTCTGGCTCAGCCAGGAGCTCAAGGAGGCGCCCAACCTCCAGCCGCTGCGCATCAAGCTCCTGCGCACCGCCCAGCGCTACTACCAGGGCTTCCTTGCCCAGCGCGGCCAGGACCCGACGCTGCGCATGGAGCTGGCCAATACCCACGAGCTGGTGGCCCAGATCGCCTCGGCCACGGGCTCGCGCAGCGAGGCCATCGCCGCCTACAAGCAGGCGGTGGCGATGTATCGCCAGCTCCACCGCGAAGACCCGAAGAACGTCCAGGTGCGCCGCCGACTGCCCGGGACGCTCATCAACCTCTCGACGCTCCAGGACGTCAAGGGCGCCCGCAAGTCGCTGGAGGAGGCGCTGGGTTATTACGAGCGCTTCGTGCCCGAGGCGCCCGGCGACCTGGACCTGGAGCGCGGGCTGGCCAGCACCGAGCGCAACCTGGGCGTGATCCTCGGGCTGCTGGGCATGACGGCGGAGGGGGAAGACCACTATGGCCGGGCGCTGCGTCGCCAGAAGGAGATGGTGCGCCAGCGCCCCGATCGCGACCTGGCGCAGGCCGACCTGGCGGTGACGCTGCACAACCTCGGGGCGCTGGCCAGCCGGCAGGCCGGCAAGCAGTCGCTGTCGCTGTGTTACTACCTGGCCGCCTACGAGGTTCGGCTGCGGTTGGCCCGCGCCAGGCCGGACGACGCCTATCGTCAGGCGGAGCTGGCGGCCAGCCTGCACAACCTCGGCGTCGGGCTGCGCAACGTCGGCCGCAAGGAAGAACATTACGAGGCCCTCCGCGACGCCCTCGACGTCCGCCAGAAGTTGGTCGCCAAATACCCCCACGTGACGCGCTACAAGGCCGACCTGGCGGCGACGCTGGTGAGCCTGGGCCGGGGCAACGCCGCCGAAGGGAACTGGAAGGGGGCCCTGAGCTACTTCGAGCCGGCCCGCGAGATGCAGGCCCAGTTGGTGGAAGCCGATCGGAGCAACGCCGGGCTGCGCAAGGCGCTGGGCGAGACGCACTTTCACGTGGGCACCGCCCTGGGCGCGCTCGACCGGCGGCCCGAGGAAGAAGAGTCCTTCGAGAAGGCACGCGCCCTCCAGGAAGCGCTCGTCCGCGCCGAGCCGGACAACCTGCAGCTGCGCTGGGAACTGAGCTCGACGCTCAACAACCTCGGCTACGGGCTCAAGATGCAGGGGAAGCTCGACCGCGCCCGCCCGGTGGTCCGCCAGGCCATCGCCAACAGTCGCGTGCTCGTCGCCCGGGCCCCCTGGGCCTCCCACCAGAAGCTCCTCGTCACGCACCACGCGTTGCTGGCCGAGATCGAGCGCCAGGCCGGGCGGGCGGGCGCCGCGGCCGCGGTGGTCCGGCAGCGCCAGCAGCTCTCGCCCAACGACCCCGCCCAGCAGTACCGCTGCGCCTCGGAATTCGTGCGCGCCGGCGGCGCCGTCGGCAAGGGCAAGCAGGCCCTCACCCCACAGGAAGAGGCCGAGCGCGAGGGCTACTACAAGGAGGCGATGGCCGCCCTGCGCAAGGCGGTCGCGCTGGGCCTGCGCGATCCCGCGATCGTGCGCAAGGACGTCGGGCTGGTGCCCCTCCACGACCGGGCCGACTTCCGCGCCCTGCTGAGCGAGCTGGAAACCAAGGCCCGCAAATCGATCCCCAGGAAATCACAACCCTGACGGGAGCACTGTTGCTCCCCGCCCCGAGTGAAAGGACCAGGCGTCATGGCGATCAAGGTAAGCTGCCCGAGCTGTCAGAAGGCCTACAACCTGGGCGACGCCCAGGCCGGCCAGAAGGTGCGCTGCAAGGATTGCGCCCACGTCTTCGAGGCGCAACCCGCCGAAGAAGCGATTGCGGAGGTCGCGCCCAAGGCCCGCGCGAGCGTCGCGGCGGGCAAGCGCGCCAACCCCGACGTTCGCGACGAGGAAGACGACCGCCCCGCCAAACGGCCGGCGCGCCCCGCGCGCGACGAGGACGAGGACGACCGCCCCAGCCGGCGGCCAGCGCGGGCCTCGCGCGACGAGGACGAGGACGACCGCCCGAAGCGGCGCAGTTCGCGCGACGAGGACGAGGACGACCGCCCGCGCCGGGCGAGCAAGGCCAAGGGCGGCATCCCGCTCTGGGTGTGGCTGGTGGGCGGCGGCGGGCTCGGCTTCTTCATGCTGCTCGGGATGGGCGTGGTCGTCTGGCTCGTATTCTCCGGCCCGTCGATCACGATGGACAACTATAACAAGATCAAGACCAGGATGACCGAGGCCGAGGCGATCGCGATCATGGGCAAGCCCACCCAGACAGCCGACGCCAACAAGGCCGCCAACGTCGCCGGCGCGATCTTCGGGAAGGACTTGAACCGGGGCATGCCGCAACTCAAGACCTTGACCTGGAAGAGCGGCGACAACTTCATCTCGGTCGGCCTCGTGGACGGGAAGGTCGTCTCCAAGACCATCCAGCTCAATGGAACGACGATGTCCGAAATGGGCTTCTGATCGCAAAACGGGCCGGCCCCATCCGATGGGCGATGGGGCCGGCCTGGCGCTTCGGGGAGAAGACGCCGCACGAGAACGGTTTTGGTCTGGAAGGCCCCTGAGGCCCCCCTCCTTCTCAGCACGCGCCGTGCCGAAACGAGCGACGTGTTGCGACGTTGGCGCAAGTCTTTGCCCAGCCGTTCCTTCCACTATCGCGAGCAAGCGCGCCGCTGCAAGCGCGAGGCGAGGGCGCGTTCGCTTCGGTTAGCGGGGGGGAGCACGCGCGTCCATTTGTAGCAGCGCCCCGGAGGACAGAACGCCAAGCCGCAAGCGGCGAACTTCCTCCCTTCGCCGCTTGCGGCTTAGCGTTCCTCCCCCAATTCATAAAATGGCAGAACGACGAATCGCAACCAGGAGGATCGCGCGATGGCGAAAGGGAACGAAACCGCCGAACGGGCAGCCCGGCTGCTGGAAGCGCTGCGCAAGCAGGGCGAGACCAACGGCGAACCGGTGCTGACCGTGGCCCGGTTGAAAGAGCTGGCCGACCCCGGCGCGACGGACGAGGAAGTCCTCCAGGCCCTGGCCAAGAAGCCTTTTGCCCAGCAGGTCGTCCTGGCGGACAAAAAAGCGCTGGCCAGCCCGATCGCCCTGGCCGAGGGCTCCGCCGCCCTGGCGGCCAGCGGCCAACTGCTCGATTACGCCCTGGGCCGGCTCTGCGCGGCCGACGCCCCGCTGCACGGCCCCGCCAAGATCGTCGGCCAGGTGGACAAGGCCCTGCGCCCCGCCTTTCAGGAAGCGCTCGACAAGCGGATCGCGAACAACGACTGGCCCGAGCACGTCGGCACCCAGCTCGTCAAGAACAAGGTGCTGCTCTACCTCAAACAGTTCCCGCCCCCGCCTCCCCCACTTCCCCGGAAGTCGGCGCACGCGGAACTGTCCGAGAAGTTGTTGCGAGCCCTGGAGCTTCAGAAATCGGCGGGCGGCAGCGCCTATCCGGTCCCGCTGTCCCGATTGCTCGAGCAGGCTGCTCCCGATTCGAAACCGGCGCTGGTGAAGAGGGCCCTCGCCGAACCGCCTTTCCTGGGCGAAGCCGTTTTGGGCCTGCCTGGCCAGGCGGACGGTCCGGTGGCGCTTGGCGCCGACCGCGAGGCCCTGGCGAGCAGCCCGGTGCTGCTCGACGCCGCGTTGGGGGTAGCGAAGAAACAACCCGTGGCGCTGGACAAGCTGGCCGAGGTCGTCGCCGAGGGCCTGCGGCTCAGCTTCACCGATACGGTACGCCGCCAGGCGGAGGCGGGGGGCTTGCCGGCGAGCGTCGGCTCGCGAACGCACGGCGGGCAACTGGAGCTCTACCGCAAGGACAGGCTCCTCCCCGAGGAGATGTTGCGCGAGAAGGTGCTGGCCCGTCTGCACCAGTTGCGACGCGGCGACCGCTACCCCATCGCGCTCGACGAGCTGCTGGGCGAGGTGGCGCCCGAAACCTCGCCCGAGCTGCGGACCAAGGCGCTCAACGAGAAAGAACTGAAGGCGCAGCTCGTGGTCGTGGCGCCGGACCAGCCGAACGCGCCGGTGGTGCTGAAGGGCGACGAGGAGCGCGCCGCCAACAGCCCGGACGTGCTCCACTACGCCGTCGGCCTGCTCTCGACGGCCGAGCGACCCCTCTGGCCGGTGGCGAAGGTGGCGGGCAAGTTGCACAAGGCCCTGCGCGCCCCGTTCACCGTCGCCGTCGAGACGCTGGTGCGCGAAAACAAGTTGCCGGCGAGCGTGGCCGTCGCCGAGGTGGGGGGCAAGCCGCACCTGCGCCTGAGCAAGCACGAACTGCCGCGCCCGCCGGCGGAGGTGCTGGCGAACAAGCTGCTGGCGGCCCTGCGCCGGGGGCACGGGCAGGACGACTACCCGACCTTGCTGGACGCGCTGCTGCGCCATGCGGGAAGCGAGGACGCGAAGGTCATCAAGGGCGCCCTGGCCCTGCCGGCGTTCAAGGCCGAGACGGTCGTGGTGCCGCTGCCGGGGGGCGGCTCGCTGGTGGGGCTGGCGAGCGACCGCGAACGCATCGTGGGCGGGCCGCGCTTGCTGGAAGAGGCGCTGAAGGCGGTGCGCACCGACGACAATCAGGGGGTGCGCGTCGGCGATCTCAAGAAGAAGATCGCCAAGGACGTGCAGAACGAGTTCGGGGAAGGGATCGACAAGCGCCTGGCGACCGGGGAGCTACCGAAGACGGTAGGCAGCCTGCGCATCAAGGGGCAGGTATACCTGTTCCTGGTGGCCGACGTCGGCACGCTGCCGGCGCCCAGGCCCGAAGCGCCGACCAGGACCACCGCCGAAGAAAGGCCCGCCGAGAAAGAGAAGGTCGATTTCGCCCGCCTGTTCGAGACGGCGTTCGCCCGCCTCGACAAGGAGAAGGGCTCGCATAACCTCGTCAGCCTGGTGAAGCTGCGTCAGGAGGTGCCGGTGGACCGCGACACCTTCGACCACGAACTGCACCGCCTGCGCAAGGCGGGCCGCTATAGCCTGACGGGGGCGGAGGGCCGGCACGGCATCAGCCACGAGGAGCGCGAGGCGGGGATCGCCGAGGAGGGGGCATTGCTGCTGTTCGTGTCGCGCAAGGAGGGGTGAGAGGCGGACGACAAGCTCCTGGTCCCGCACCGCTCCAACGCCGCCTGCTCCGCCGCATGCACCTCTGCGGTTGCTCAGCCCTGGCCCTCGCCAACTTCAGGCGATGCGGGGGGGGCCTCCAGGGCCTCCCTCCAGAAGGTCGGCATGCCGCGATAGGCCATCTGGTAAGTCGCTTCCAACGGCACCTGCACGTAGCGCTCCGGACTGAGGAACAGGGGCCTGTCGGGCAACGCCTGGCCAACGGCGACCGGCTCGAGGAACGCCTCGGGGTCGCCGGGGCGGCCGATGTAGGCGGCCAGCGTCAAAGGACCGTCGGCAGGGAGAACGTAGGGCTCGGTGTCGTAGGCGCTCCAAACGGCCCCGTGGATGCCGTGCGGATCGTGCCTGGTCGCGGGCAAGAGGTCGAGCAACAGAACGTGAATGTCGGACTCCAGGCACTGGACGATCTTGGCGGCAAGGTCGCGAACGTTATCGCGCCGGTCCTTGTTGGCGGGGGAGACGATCTCGATCAGCGCGACAACCCGATGGCCGCTGACGTGTCGGACCACGACGGACTTCGGGCGCCGACGAGGCTGCCGAGGCCGTCGTTTCGGGTCGGGACGGAGCCGAAGACGCGCCTTCGGCGGGGCCTCGGCGACGGCAAGGCCGCCTGCCTCCGCGGACGGCCCGAGTGGGCCTTGCGAGGGGGGGCGTTGTAGGGTCAACACGTCCGTCTGCATCCGGGTGGCGATTTGTTCGGAGAGAGCGTAGTATTCGGGTGGCAACAATCCACCGTTCAAGGCCTCCATCAAGTGCGTGTTCCAAGAGTTGTGGAAGGCATGAAAGGTCCCGGCGCGAACGCGCGTCCAATCGTGAATCGGCATGATGGGCCCTCTCCAAATCATTCGGGCATTTTACCCGTTCTCGCGTCGAATCGAAGGTCGCCAGCATGCCGCCTGGACTGACTTGCCCCGGGCCTTTCAACGTTGCATCGAATGGCAACGGCATGACCTTTCTCCCGGGAAGGACAGGAAGCTCCTTCCGCCAGGTCGCAAGGGCCACCGAACGCTCGCGGGAAGTCAATTCCCGAGGCCCTCCGCTGCTCGCCTCCTCCTTTCGTCACGACCCGTGGTAGTCGATCTCCTTGACCTCGAGCGCGTACTTGGTGATGAACTCGCGGCGCGGCTCGACCTTCTCGCCCATCAGCGTGCGAAACATCTCGTCGGCCTTCAGCACGTCGTCGAGCTTCACCTGGAGCAGCGTGCGCTTCTCGGGGTCGAGCGTCGTGTCCCACAGCTCGATGGGGTCCATCTCGCCGAGGCCCTTGAAGCGAGTAATGGCCAGGCCACGCTCGCCCAGGCGCCGCACCTCCGTCACCAGATCGCGCAGGTGCAACAGCGCCTTGGAGTGGTCGCCGTTCTCCAGTTTGAGCCGAGGAGGCGGCTCGCGCCCTGCCACGCGCGGCGCCGGCACCAGGTCGCTGGCCGTCAGCCCGTGACGGCGCAGTTCCTCCAGCCCGCGGTTTACCTCGCGCACCTCGTGCAATTCGAGATCGTAGAAGGTGACGAGGTGCCCGTCCGCCTGTCCGTTGGCCGCCCCGTCCGCAGGCGGCGCCTCGTCGCCCACCACCAGCTCGCGGCCCAGGCGCTCCTGCTCGCGCTTGCGCAGAGCGTCCACCTCGTCGCGCGTGTAGCACCACTCTTCCCGGCCGCTCACCAGCACCCGGAACATCGGCAGGCCGCGCTCCGTCACCCGGGCCACGAACGCGGTCAGGTTGACGCCGCGCCGCTCCAGCGTCTCCAGCGCCTTTTCCAGGTGGCCCATTAACTTGACGAGCCCGTCCAGATCGGCCCCCGTCAGCAAATGCGGCGCAGTCGCCACCGCCCCCTCCACCGGCGGCGCGTGGATCGCCAGGCGCGTGTTGCGCAGGCCGCGCCCCATCAACTCGTCGTTCATCTCCGGCGCCGTCTGCACGAAGCGAACGTGCTTCTTCTCCGTGACCTTGTACAGCGGCGGGCGCGCGACGTAGATCCGGCCGTCGGCCACGAGGCGCGCCATCTGGCGGTAGAAGAAGGTGAGTAATAGGGTACGGATGTGCTGGCCATCGACGTCGGCATCTGTCATGATAATAATCTTCCCATACCGCCTCTTCTTATCGACCTCTTCCATCTCTTCCTCGGTGCCGAGCTCGAGGCCGATGTCCAGACCGATGGCCGAGATCAGGCTGGTGATCTCCTCGTTCTTCAGCATGTTCTCCAGCCGCGCCTTCTCGACGTTGAGCGGCTTGCCGCGCAGGGGCAGGATGGCCTGGAACACGTTATCGCGGCCCTCGACGGCCGAGCCGCCGGCCGAGTCGCCCTCCACCAGGAACAATTCCGACTTGTCGCGGTCGCGGTCGTTGCAGTCGAACAGCTTGCCCGGCAGCCCGCCGCTGTTGAGGATGCTCTTGCGGTCCTTCAGCGCCTTGCGCGCCTTCGCCGCCGCCTCGCGCGCCTCGGCGGACAGCACCACCTTCTTCATGATCTTCTGGGCGTCCTTGGGGTGCTCCTCCAGGTACTTGCCCAGTTGCTCCGCCACCGCCCCGGCCACCGCCCCCTCCACCTCCGGGTTGTTGAGGCGGATCTTGGTCTGGGCCTCGAGTTGCGGCTCGGCAACCTGAACGCTGATGACCGCCGTCAGGCCCTCGCGGAAGTCGTCGCCGGTCGGCTTCATCCCTTCCTTGAACGACCCCGCCTTGTTGCCGTACCCGCTCAGTGCCCGCGTCAGGCCGATCCGGAAGCCCGACCGATGCGTCCCGCCCTCGCCGTTGTAGGCGTTGTTGGCGTAGCAGCGCTCGCGCGCCTCCTCCCCCGTCGTCCACTGAAGCGCCACCTCGACGCGAACGAACTCGGCCGGCTTCACCTCGACCATCTTTTCCATCTCGGCCGGCTTCACCTCGACCATCTTTTCCACGTAGATCGGCTCGTGCAGCTTGCCGTCGTCGCGGTTGATCCAGGCGACGTACTCGGCGATGCCGCCGTCGAACTTGAAGCGCTCCTCCTTGCTGCTGGCCTCGTCGTGCAAGATGATGGCCAATCCCTTGTTGAGAAAGGCCAACTCGCGCAGCCGCCCTTGCAGAGTCTCCCAGTCGAAGGTGGCATCGCGAAAGATCTGGGGGTCAGGCTTGAACGTGATGCGCGTGCCGGTGCGCGTTGCCGGGCCGCGGTCCGTCACCGCCGTGATCGGGGTGCCTCGCTCGTACTCCTGAAACCAGGTGCGGCCGTCGCGCCGTACCTCGGCCTCGACCCACTCGCTCAGGGCCGTCACCGCCTTGGCCCCGATGCCGTGCAGGCCGGCTGAGACCTTGTAGGTGCTCTTGTCGAACTTGGCCCCTGCCCCAACGGTGGTCATCACCACCTCGAGCGTCGAGCGCTTCTCCTTGGGGTGTTCCTCCACCGGGATGCCGCGCCCGTCGTCGCTGACGCTGATCGATCGGTCGGGGTTGATCCGGACGTGGATGAAGTGGCAGTGCCCGGCGAGCGCCTCGTCCACGCTGTTGTAAACGAGCTCGTAGACGAGATGATGCAGCCCCTTGGTCCCCGTGTCGCCAATGTACATGCCCGGGCGCTCGCGAATGTGGGCCGTGTCTCGGAAGACCTTGACGCTCTCGGGGTCATAATGAGTCGCGGCCTCGGCCGTGGCCAGTTCCTGAGCGGTCAACTCGGCCTCGACTTCGGGAGTGCGTTCTTCGCTCATCGCTGTGTTCCTCGCGTCCGCCCCCTGTCCCGGGAACGGCAACAACCTCTCTCAATCCAGCACGCCGGCGCGGAAGCGCAGGTCGGTCAGCGTCTGCCCCGGCAGCCGGCGCCGCAGCTGCTCGAGCAGCCGGCGCTTGTGGAAATGGGCCAGCTCTTGCAGCAACACCGCATTGCCCACCGTCACCTCCAACACCCCGCGGCGAATCGCCCCGATGCGCGTCTGCGAGACGACGTCGGCCCCCGCCGCCTCCGCCCAGGCCTGTTCGAGCTGAAGCCGCCCCTGACGACGGCCCCAGCCGCGCGCCGTGAACAGCCGGCTCAGCACCTCGCCCAGCTTTTCCGGGCCTCGCCCCGGCGTATCGCGGCGGATGGCCATGCGATGGTCCTCGATTCCCTCACCCCCCAACCCCCACTCCCAAGAAGGGAGAGGGGGAGAGTGACTGTGGACGGTCTGGAGAAAAGGTCGCGCGTCCCGGTCTGGCTCCCCCT
>JBBSEZ010000324.1:0-11525 GCA_038239195.1 Gemmatales bacterium | reverse complement strand
TCGCTCCCCGCGCGGGGGGGGGGGGGGGGGGGGCGGCGCGGGCGGGCCCGGGGGGGGGGGGCTCGAACAACACCCCCCCCCCCCCCCCCCCTCGGCGCTTTTCGGGTGACAGCCTCCTCGGCGAGCGGTAAGCTGCGCACAGCCCATCCCTGGAGAACGGGAGACGACCCTTGCCCGCGCACCTCCGCCTTGTCTTGACGCTGCTCGCCCTGAGCGGGGGCCTGGCCCTGCTGCCGGCCCTCGACGGCGCCCCCGCGCCGTTCAACTCGTCGCGCGCGCTGTCCAACTCGATCGGCATGAAGCTCGTCCTCGTGCCGAAAGGCAAGTTCGCGATGGGCTCGCCGGCCACCGAGGTCGGGCACAGCGCGGCGGAAGGGCCGCAACACGAGGTGGAGATCGCGCGCCCCTTCTACCTGGGCGCCTTCGAGGTCACCCAGGAGCAGTACGAGAAGGTCATCGGCCGCAACCCCAGCCTCTTCTCCCCGACCGGGCGCGGGGCGGCCGACCTCAAGGGGCTCGACACGCGCACCTTCCCTGTGGAGACGGTGTCGTGGAACGACGCCGTCGCGTTCTGCCAGCGCCTGTCCATCTCCCCCGCCGAGAAGCGAGCCCGCCGCACCTACCGCCTGCCGACCGAGGCGGAGTGGGAGTACGCCTGCCGGGGCGGGGCGAAGGACTACGCCCCTTTCGGGCTCGGCAAGGAGCTGACGGCCAACGACGCCAACATCCAGGACGTGGGCGGCGGCCGGGTGGTGGGGCGGTATCTGAGCCGGCCGACGAAGGTCGGCTCGTACAAGAAGGCGAACGGCTTCGGGCTTTTCGACATGCACGGCAACGTCTGGGAGTGGTGCCACGACTGGCGCGACGAGAACTACTACAAGACGAGCCCGAAGGTCGATCCGCCGGGCGCCGCGATGGGCACCTATCGCGTGCTGCGCGGCGGGACCTGGGCGAGCGGCCCGCGCGAGTGCCGCTCCGCCTACCGGGCCATGAACACGGCCGACTCGCGCAACGAGTTCGTCGGGTTCCGGGTGGCGTGCGTCGTGGGAAGGTAGCCGCCAAGGTGGAAGGAGGGCACGTGTTCCCGCGTCGTACGATGGCCTTTCTGGCAGCGCTCCTGATCGCGCAAGGCCCCGCCCTGGGCGCCGGCCCCGTGGCGCCCCCGCGCCTCAACGTCGTGGTCATCGTCGCCGACGACCTCGGCTGGGCCGACCTCGGCTGCTACGGCAGCAAGTACCACAAGACGCCCCACCTCGACCGCCTCGCCGCCGCGGGGGCGCGCTTCACCGACGCCTACGCCGCCGCCCCGGTCTGCTCGCCCACGCGCGCCGCCCTCCTCACCGGCAAGTATCCGGCCCGCCTCAACCTCACCGACTGGCTGCCCGGCCGGGCCGACCGACCCGACCAGAAACTGCTCCGCCCCGTCATCCGCCAGGAGCTGCCCGCCTCCGAGACGACGCTCGCCGCGGCGCTCCAGGCGGCCGGCTACGTCACCGGCCACGTCGGCAAGTGGCACCTGGGCGGGAAGGGGGCCGGGCCGCTCCAGCGCGGCTTCACCGTCAACGTCGGCGGCGACTTGGCCGGCTCGCCGCTCAGCTACTTCGCCCCGTTCACCCGAGGAGGCCGCTCCATGCCGGGGCTGGAGCGCGCCCCGGAGGGCGAATACCTCACCGACCGCCTGACCGCCGAGGCGGAGAAGTTCATCGAGGCCAACCGGGGCCGGCCGTTCTTCCTCTACCTCGCCCATTACGCGGTCCACATCCCCTTGCGGGCGAAGCCTGGCATGGCGGAGAAGTACAAGCCGGGCCGGCCCGGCCAGCAAGGCAACCCGATCTACGCCGCCATGATCGAGTCGCTCGACGACAGCGTGGGCCGAATCGTCCGCAAGCTCGACGACCTGAAGCTGACCGGGCGCACCCTCGTCGTGTTCACGTCCGACAATGGCGGCCTCGCGACCCGCGAGGGGCCGAACACGCCGGCGACGAGCAACGCCCCCCTGCGCGAGGGCAAGGGCTATCTCTATGAGGGCGGGCTCCGCGTCCCGCTGATCGTGAAGTGGGCGGGCGCCGTCCGGCCGGGCCTCGTCCTCCCCACGCCCGTCTCCAGCATCGACCTCTTCCCGACCGTCCTCGATGCCTGCGGCTTGAAGGCACGCAAGGTGGATGGCAGAAGCCTCGTGCCTCTCCTCAAGGGAAGGGCCCTCGAGCGGGGCGCCTTGTTCTGGCACTACCCGCACTACAGCAACCAGGGAGGCCGGCCGGGCGGGGCCGTCCGCGCCGGGCGCTACAAGCTCATCGAGTTCTACGAGGACGGTCGGCGCGAGCTGTTCGACCTCCAGAACGACGTCGGCGAGTCGCGCAACCTGAGCGCCGAACGGCCCGCAGTGGTCAAGGCCCTGAGCGAGAAGCTGGAGGCGTGGCGGAAGGAGGTCGGGGCGCGAAGGACGAAGCCAAACCCCGGTTACGTCCCGAATCCGCAGGCGGCCGACGGCACGATGACTCTGCCGGCGCGGACGGCGACAGTCCACGGGACGCAGCTGCGCTACGAGCCCATGCCGCACAAGGACACGCTCGGCTTCTGGGTGCTGGCGAAGGACTGGGCGTCGTGGGAGCTGACGGTGACGAAGGGCGGCACGTTCACCGTGGAGGTGTTGCAGGGCTGCGGCAAGGGCCAGGGCGGCAGCGAGGTGGAGGTGGCCGTTGGTGGGAGGGCACTGACGTTCATCGTGGAGGACACGGGCCACTTCCAGAACTTCAAGGCCCGCAAGATCGGCGTCGTGACGATCGACAAGCCGGGGCGCCACGTGCTGACGGTGAAGGCGAAGAAGAAGGCGGGCGCCGCGGTGATGGACCTGCGTGCGGTCACGCTGAGGCCGATGCGGAAGGAATGAACGAGCCCCATTTCGCCGCCGAACTCGCTCGGCGGCGAAATGGAGCGCGGTCACACCCCCATCGTGTTGTACCCGCAATCGACGTACAGCACGTGCCCGGTGATTCCCGACGCCAGCGGGCTGCACAGGAACGCCGCCGCGTTCGCCACCTCCTCCGGCGCGATCCCGCGCGGCAGCGGCGACCGCTCCGCCGCGTAGTCGATCATCTGCTGGATGTGCCCGATGGCCTTGGCCGCCCGCGAGGCGTAGGGCCCCGCCGAGATCGTGTTGACGCGAATCTTCTTCTTGCCCAGGTTGTGCGCCAACTGCTGCGTGTCGATCTGTAGGGCCGCCTTGGCCGTGGACATGCCCCCGCCGTAGTGCGGCACCACGCGGTCCCCGCCCAGGTAGGTCAGGCTGACCACGCTGGCCCCGTCGGGGTGGTCGGCCATGAGCGGCTCGGCCGCTCGGCACAGAGCGGTCAGCGAGTAGGCGCTGATGCTCAGCGCCGTCAGGTAGGCCTGGCGGCTGGTCTCGACGGCCTTCTTGGTGATTTCCGGGCTGAAGGCGACCGAGTGGATCAGGACGTCGATCTGCCCGTAGGCCGCCGTCATCGCCTTCATCAGCCCTTCGATGGAGTAGTCGCCGTACTGGTCCTCGACGCGCTTGTAGCGCCGGTCGCTGCGCAACTTCTCGTCCACGTCGGCGAGGGTGTCGTAGGCGACGTCGCAGGGCAGCAGCTTGTCCACCTTCAGCGAGCCCGCGCCGTAGGGCAGGGCCCGGCTGGCCACGTCTTCCGGCCCGTCGCCCGTCAAGAAGCCTTCGACGATGCGGATCATGCGCGGGTGGACCGCGAACACCAGGCGCGCCCCGGCGGCCTGCAGCCCCTTGGCGATGAACCACGCGAAGCTCTCGTTGTCGCCCACGCCGGTGACGAGTGCCACCTTGCCGCTCAGGTCCAGAGGTATCATGCGCGTCCTCTCCATCACGGGGCCAAACCGCGCTGTGGTTTAGCAGAACGGGGGGAAGTGGGCAAGGCGAATCCCCTCACCCCCCAACCCCCTCTCCCAAGGAGGGAGAGGGGGGCCGGACAGGGCGCGAACGAGCGCGGCCCCCAGCGCCCTTCTCATGAGGCACCGGAGGCCGCGCTCGCGTCACGCTCCCCTCTGGCTCCCCTCTCCCTCCTTGGGAGAGGGGGTTGGGGGGTGAGGGAAACGCCTCACCCGCCTACCTTGCTCGGCACGCGCGCGTTCTTCCCCTTCCACGGGAAGGGCGTCACGACCTCGACCGGCTTGGTCGAGATCTTCTCGCCCAGGATGTTCTCGAACACGGTGCCGTAGACGCTCTCGATCTTCATCATCGAATGGGCCGCCATCAGCACGTGGGCCCGCCCCACGTTTCCAAGCACCCAGCGCCGCCCGCCGCGATCTTGCAGCATCCGCGCGCCGGGGGCCATCGCCTCGCCCTTCTGCGACGCCATCATCGCCTTCCCTTCCGCGGGGCGAGCTCGCAGCGTCACGTCCGGGCCGTCGATCGGCGGCGGCGGGAGCACGGGCGCCAGCGGCCGACCCGTCGGGTCCTTGTACGTCAGCGCGCTCTTCGGGTCGAGCGGCGGCGCATCGAACGTCATCGGCTCGACCGTCAGGCCGTGCTCCGCCTTCAGCTTCTGAGCATGGGCGGTGCGGAAGATCGCCTTGAACTTCCCGCCGTCGCCCTTGCTCTCCTTGATGGCTTTCTCGGTCGTCTCGACCACCCACTTGCTCTCGGCGAGCATCGTGGGGGCGTTCACCGGGCCCGGGACGACGTGCAGCACCCGGCCATCGGGAGCGCAGAAGTAGGTGGCGACGTTTCCGCCCTGCTTCGCCTTGCCCACGATCTTGAACGTGGCGACCTTCTGGAACGACGAGACGAAATACTTGTTGAGGTACTTCCCTACCTCGGGGTTGGCCAATGCGCCCACACGGAGCGCTTCCGCGTTGTTTCACGTAAAGCGCGGGTCTTCGAAGTGCCCCGACACGTGGAGCACGAGGACCAGCTTCCCTTCCTTCCTGGCCAACGCCGCCGCCTCTTTCGGAGTGTCCACAAAATCGAGGCTGGTGCCGTGCGAGCCGCAAGTCGCCTCGGGCGCTTCTTTCGCGACCGGGGCCTTCTTGATCGGCGTCGCGGGCGAGGCAATCCCCGACACGGGCCGACCTACCAGTTCAGTGGCCGACGCCAGCCCCAGCCCCGCGAGCGAGGCCAGGCACAGGCCGGCGGCCGTGCGCAACAGAAGACGACGCATTTGCTTCCCTCCGATGTAACGTCCCGGTAGCGCCGCGAGGGCGCCATCCGAAGTTTAGACGGCAACACCGGGCCGAAAGATTGGCCCGGTGCCGAGTTGTTACATTGTAGGCTGCGGAGCGACGGGCTACCTTGCCTGCTCCTCCGCGAAGGCGATCTCCCCCGCGAGCGACTCGGCCGCCGGCACCGGCGACTGCGCCGGCGCCAGGCAGAAGAGGTCCCACTGCTCGCCCTTGTAGCCGTGCTGGCGGACGTACCACTTCCCGTGGTCGTCGTGCTCCAGCGGAAACAGCGAGCACGGCGCCGGCTTGTAGCGGAAGCGGTCGCCCTCGACGGCGCCCACCTTGTGCAGCACGCAGCCCTCGTTGAAGAAGATGCACCAGCTCCCGACGACGCGGAGCATCGGCATCCCGGCCTTCATCCGCCGGCTCGCGTAGCCCTCGCGCTCGACGATGGCGCGCGCCTCGGGCCGCAGGTGGGGCAGGAACTTGCTCAGGTTCTGGTCGATGCGGTTGGCCTCGTCGGGCCGGACGGGCGGCCGACCGTTCTGGCAGCAGATGCCGTCGCAGCCCCGGCCGTAGATGCACTCGAAGGTCGTGCCGGCAAGGTTGAGGACTTCGAGCGGCCTTCGCGTCGCCATGATGGGCACCTTCAGCTCGCCTCGTGCAACTGGTAGCGCGGGGTCGTGTTGTCTTGCCCGCGCGCCAGGGCGTTCTCCACGATCTGCACCGTGAACTCGGCGTGCGAGGACCCGGCCGCCCACAGGTTGTTGGACAGCCCGCGGTCGGGGGCAAAGTCGGGGTTGGGGTTGAGCTCCAGCAAGAACAGCTCGTCGCCGCGCACCCGGTAGTCGAGCCGGGCGTAGTCGCGCGCCCCCAGCAGGCGGAACGCCTTCCGCGAGATCAGCTCCAGCTTCTCCGCCAGCGCCGGCGTGAGCTCCGCATGGAAGTGGTAGTCGGTCGTCTCGTACTCGCTGGAGCCCTCGCTCCACTTGGCGTCGTACGACAGGATCGGCCAGTAGCCGGGGACGTTCTCGGGGAAGACCGCCTCGGTGATCGGCAGCATGCGCAACTCGGGCGTCTCGACCAGCGCCACCGTGAGCTCGCGGCCGAAGATGAACTCCTCGACCAGGGCCGGGGCGCCGAAGTCCTCGATGCAGTGCGCGATCCGGCGCTTGAGCGACGCCAGGTCCGTCACCACGCTGGCCTGCTCGACGCCGAGGCTGGAGTCCTGCTGGGCCGGCTTGACGATCACCGGGAAGCGGAGCGGGCACGCCTCGACGTTGCTGTCGTTGGCGACGAAGAACGGCGCGGTCGGCAGCCCCTCGCCGTGGAACAGGTGCTTGGTCAGGTGCTTGTTCTGGGCCAGGAAGATGGTGCGGAACGGACAGCCGGTGAACGGGATGCGCAGCCACTCCAGCACGCCGGCGACGTAGGCCTCGGTGATGTTGCGGTCGGCGGTGCCCTCGAACAGGTTGACGACCACGTCGGGGCGCGGGGCGGTCAGCCCGGCGACCAGAGGCGCCGGGTCGTGGCTGATGCCGAGTTGCGACACGGTGAACCCGGCCGCCGTCAGGACCTCCTGCACGGCCACGACGTTGTCGAGTACCTCGTGCTCGGACAAGGAGTCGGGATGGCCGACCGGCAAGACCGGCTCGTTGTAGAGAACGAGCACGTGTTCGTGTCGCCGCATGTCTCCCCCTTAACGCACCTAACAAGGCCCGCCCTTGTCTCGACGGTGAAGGTTGGGCGAATAGTCGGCGCTCATGGTGCCAAATCTCCACGTGGCGCACAATGCCAACCTTGCGAGGCCCACCCAGATGGTGTCATCGGGTTGTCAGCATCGCCTGCCTATCCAGCGCCGCCCGCAAGATCGCCTCGATGAGCCGCTCGTAACTCCAACCCGCCAGCCGCGCCAGGATCACCAGGTCGCTCGACTCGGGGCTCAGCCCCGGCAGCGGGTTGACTTCCAAAAAGTAGGGCACGCCGTCGCGCAGCCGGAAGTCGATCCGCGAAACGTCGCGACACCCCAGCGCGCGGTAGACCTTTCGCGCCGCCGCCTCGACCGCTTGCAGCTGCGCAACGGGCAACTTGGCCGGGCACTCGTAGCGCACCCGCGCCTGCCAGTCGCGCTTGACCTCGAGGCTGTAGACGAAGCGCTCGCTGGGCCCCAGGGGCACCACGCGCAGAACGCCGATCACCTCGGGATTGCCGTTGCCGACCATGCCGACCGTCAGCTCCTCACCCTCGACGTACTCCTCGACGAGGATCGGCTGGCGATGATCGCGGCGCAGCGATTCGATGGCGACCGCCAACTCGGCAGGCGTATCGACGACGCACTTCCCGCGAATGCCCTTGCTCGAGCCTTCCCAGGCCGGCTTGACGATCACGGGGCTGTGGGGAAGGGCCGAAAGCGAAGCGACCTCGCTCAGGTCGTCGTCGGGGCCCCAGACGGCCCCCCAGGGGACGGCGACGCCCGCCGACTGCGCGAGGCGGCGGGCGCAGTCCTTGTCGAGGGTGACGGCGAGAGTGAGGGGGTCGGAGCCGGTGTAGGGGATGCCGAGCATTTCGAGCACGGCGGGGACGCGGGCCTCGCGCGAGCGGCCGACGCCCTGGCCCTCGGCGACGTTGAAGACGAAGTCGGGCGGATCGGCGAGCAAGCGCTCGAGCAGCTCGCGGCCATCGCCGAGCTTCACGACCTCATGGCCGAGGCCGCGCAGCACGGCCGCGAGGGACTCGATGGTGGCGGGGCTGTCGTATTCTTCCTGAAAGTCGTCGGGCACTCCGGCCCCGGGAAGGACTTCCGCTTTCAGGTCGTAGGTGATGCCGATCCTCATCCGTGGATGATCTCGTTGCGCTCCATCCCATTTCGCCGCGGTTCGGAGCAGCGCGCCTGGCGTGAAAGGCGCGATCCGGCGAACCGCGGCAAAACGATCTCAAGACCCGCAGCCGTTGGCGAGGACGTCGAGCGACAGCAGGCGCTTGGGCGCGGAGATGCTGCCGTTCCCATTGGCCCCGCCGCCGCAGCCGTTGCTGTGGCCGTTGGTATGTTCGTGGGCCCCATTGCCCCCATGCGCTTCGTGGGCTGCCTCCACGGGCAAGACGTTGATCGCCCTGCGCCGATCCATGCGTTCGCTATCCGCGGGGACGAGGGCGCTCTTGGTCCCTTGCAAAAGGGCGCTGACGCCGCGCGAGGCGGCCGGCTTCGTCGTAGTGGGCTTGTCCTCGGCCTGGTAGCGAACCATCAGGCCCTCGAAGTTGCGCAGCACCACCGCATCGTCGGAGGCCGAGATGATGTAATTCGGCATGACCGGGATCTTGCCCCCGCCGTGCGGGCTATCGACCACGTAGGTGGGAATGCCCAGACCGGACATGTGGCCGCGCAGCCCTTCGATGATTTCCATGCCCTTCCACACCGACGTCCGGAAGTGGCCGGCGCCGATCACCGGGTCGCAGTGGAAAATGTAATAGGGGCGCACCTTGATGCGGAGCAGCGCCCGCATCAGCGCGCTCATGGTCTGGAGCGAGTCGTTGACCCCCTTGAGCAGCACCGAGTGATTGTTGACCGGCATGCCGCCCTTGAGGAGCGCCAGGCAAACGCGGGCCGCCTCGGGAGTGATCTCGCGCGGATGGTTGAAGTGCGTCTGAATCCACACCTTGTCCGCGGAGGACAAGAGGTCGATCAGCGCGGGGTCGTAGAGCCGCTGCGGCAGGGTCACCGGCACGCGCGTCCCGATGCGGATGACGTCCACGTGCGGGATGGCCGCGAGGTTGTCGAGGAAGAACCGCAGCTTGCTAGTCGGCAGGGTGAGCGGGTCGCCCCCCGAAACGATGACGTCGCGGACCTCTTTGTGATCGCGCACGTAGTCGATCATCCGCTGGTCGTTGTGGCTGATCGCGTCCCACCCGCCGCGGACCATGGTGGCGCGCTTCCGCGTGCAGAAGCGGCAGTACATGGTGCAGACGTGGGTGGTGACCAGGAGGGCGCGGTCGGGGTAGCGGTGCGTCAGGCCGGGGACGGGAGAGTCCTTGTCCTCTTCGAGCGGGTCTTCCAGCTCGTAGCCCGACGGGTTTTCCTGCTCCAGCGGCGAGGGCACCGACTGAAGGCGGATCGGGTCGGCGGGATCGTTGGGGTCGATCAGGGAGAAGTAGTAGGGCGGGATCGCCGTCTTGTACTCGGTCTCGAGCGAGCCGATCGCCTCGAGCTCTTGCGAGCTGAAGCAGAGCAGGTCGCGCAGTTGGCGAACCGAGCGGATGGCGTTCTGCGACTGCCAGCGCCAGTCGTCCCATTGGTGGTCGGGGACGTCGCGCCAGAGCGGATGGCGCCTGGGCTTACCGGGAGGTTCTTCGTCCTCGAAACCGTCGGTCTCACAGAAAGGCCGCGGCTCGAGCCCGGTGCGCTCTTCGGATTCGCTCATCGTCCTGGAAGCCTCCAG
Organism: Gemmatales bacterium; assembly: GCA_038239195.1. Classification (GTDB taxonomy): domain Bacteria; phylum Planctomycetota; class Planctomycetia; order Gemmatales; family Gemmataceae; genus JBBSEZ01. Next base: position 1,941 of record JBBSEZ010000324.1, on the reverse strand, counting down.
AGGTAGTGATCTATGCCCGTGCCTTGTCCGACATCCTCGCCTCTCGCGCCCGAAGCGCCAGCCCGAACAGGCACACGTCGTTGCGGATGCTACCGCGATGCCCGTTAAATACAAGCCCTTCCGCGTACTATTCCGGCGCTTTGGGCGAAAAAAGTTGACGGGGCGACCTAATGTTCGGTCCCGCTGCTCCAAAGGCCGTCTGCGAGCGGAGGCGAAGTCGGCTCGCAGAGGCCCTTCCCTTGCTGCTGTTCCCGCATCGCGCTGGCCAAGTCTAGACCGCGACGCGCGCCCGGCCAAGACGACTTCGCGTAAAAATCGGAGCGTACCAATTTCATTGCCCATCATCGGCCGCACGGCCCGAAAAATTGAGCGGACACGTTGGACTTGAGGCGCCTTCGGCTACATTGCTCCCCATGAGCGCTCCACCTATTGCTACGACCGGCCTGGTCCGCGCCCTCGGCGCCTGGACCGCGGTCGCCATCGTCGCCGGCACCGTGATCGGCTCCGGCGTTTTCAAGAAGCCCCAGACCGTCGCCGGCGCCGTCCCCTTCACCGGCGTCGCCGCCATCGTCTGGATACTCGGCGGCCTGCTCGCGCTGCTCGGCGCGCTTGCCTACGCCGAGGTGTGCGTCCTGTACCCCCGCGCCGGCGGCAACTACGTCTTCCTGCGCGAGGGCTATGGCCGACTCGCTGGCTTCCTCTGGGGCTGGGTCGAGTTCTGGATCATCCGCTCCGCCTCCCTGGCCGCGCTGGCCACCATCTTCACCGAGTCGTTCGCCGACGTGATCGCCAACGCGACCGTTCAAGACCTGCTCGGCCTGCCCTCCGGCAGTCAGCTCGGCTTCTGGGAACAGCGCGGGCTGACGATCGCGGTGCTGCTCGCGCTGACGCTCGTCAACGTCCGCGGCGTTCAGTGGGGCGGGGCCTTGCAGCTGTTCATCACCGTCGTCAAGGTCGGCTCACTTCTGGCGATCGCCTGCCTGCCGTTCTTCTTCCTGGCCCGTCCCGGGCCGGCCCCCGGCGGCGGGACGGTGATCGCGGCCCACCTTCAGCCGATGTGGCCCGATTCCCTTTCCGACGTGTCGCTGAAAGGCGTCGGCAGTGCCTTGCTCGCCGTGCTGTGGGCCTACCACGGCTGGATGAACATCGCCCCCGTCGCCGAAGAGGTGCGCGAGCCCCAGCGCAACCTCCCCCTCGCGCTGATCGGCGGGGTCGGCATCGTGATCGCGCTCTACCTCGGCGCCAACCTCGCCTATCACCTGGTCGTGCCACAGCGCGAGATGGCGGGCTTGCAGAACACGACCGTCGCCACCGAGTTCGCCCGGCTCCTCCTGGGGCCGGTGGGCGCGGCGCTGGCGTCGGCGGCCGTCATGTGCTCGGCGTTCGGCGCACTGAACGGCAACTTGCTCGTCGGGCCGCGCCTGCTCTACGCGATGGGCGAGGACGGCCTGGCCCCGCGCGCCCTGGGCAAGGCCCACCCGCGCTACCACACGCCCGCCCTGGCCATCCTGGTCCTCGGCGCCTGGTCGATGCTGCTGGTGCTCGTCGTGGCAGTGCTGACGGAGACCCGCGCGCTCGACCCGAAGAAGTCGCACTTCGACCGGCTCACCGACTTCGCGATGTTCGGAGCGGTGATCTTCGAGACGATGGCGGTGCTGACCATCTTCGTGTTTCGGGCGAGGCGGCCCGAGGCGGAGCGGCCCTACCGCTGCTGGGGCTACCCGGTGCTGCCGGCGCTGTACTTCGTGTTACCGGCGTTCGTCCTCGTGAACATGTTCGTGGCGGAGCCGATCGAGGCGCTGGCGGGGCTCGGCTTCATCGGGGTGGGGACGGCGGCGTATTTCGCGCTTGGGCTGGAGGGGCCGCGGCCGGAGAAGGGCAAGGCCTGGGGAAGGCGGGGGAAAGGCCCGGAAAAGGCGCGGCGCCGGGAGAAGCGGGGCC
>JBBSEZ010000323.1:0-11579 GCA_038239195.1 Gemmatales bacterium | reverse complement strand
CGTCCCGCAGGGTGAACTCAGCGCCTTCAGGGGGCGCCGGACACCTCTCGGAATCAGCTGCCGCAAGCAAGGCGGTCAACCGCTAGACGGAAGTGACGCACCATTTTGGAGTTACGTCAAACCGCCAAGGCCGAACTGGTGAGTAGCCTGACCGGCCCGTCAGCATAGCACGGCCCGGTCAGCATACCATGCTCCGGTCAGCATAGCACGCCCCGGTCAGCATATCGCCGTCCGCGGGGCACTCAAGGCCCGATGGCATCCTCATCACTCCTCCCTCATTAGACCACCGCTCGCTTCCCCTGTCAAGCACCCCGGCGCCGTTTCCGCACTTTTTCCGCTTGACTCCTGCTAACGTTTAACTGTACATTAGTCAACTTATCCAGCCTTTCCCATTCGCGCTCGGAGGTGACCCATGAACGGCGATGCCTCTCCCCAACCGACCGACCCCATGTCCCCTCGCTCGCCTGACCCGCCGCGCCTGCTCGATCGGCTGCGCCAGGCGGCACGGCAACGCGGCCACCCCGAACCGACGGTTGCGGCCTTCGCCGACTGGGGCCGTCGCTTCATTCTCTTCCACGGCATGCGCCACCCGCGCGAACTGGCCCTGACCGAACTGGGCCAGTTCTTGACGCACGTCGCCAGCACGGACAAAGACCCACTCCGCGCCCTCGCCGCCAGCCGCGAGGCCCTCGACTTCCTCTACCGGGAGGTGCTGCACCTCGACCTCGGCGAGCTCCCGTGGCCCCGGCCGCCCCGCCTGCTCGACCAGGTGCGCCAGGTCCTGCGCGTCCGCCACTACGCCCGGCGCACCGAGCAGTGCTACGTCGGGTGGATCACCCGGTTCATCCTCTTCCACGACAAACGGCACCCGCGCGACATGGGTGTCGCCGAGGTGGAGCAGTTCCTCACCCATCTCGCCGTCCACGGACACGTCTCGGCCAGCACGCAAAACCAGGCCCTCAATGCGCTGTTGTTTTTGTACCAGCAGGTGCTGGAGATCGACCTGGGCCGCCTCGACGCGGTCCGGGCGCGACGGGGAAAACGGCTCCCCGTGGTCCTGTCGCGCCCGGACGTGGCCGCGGTCCTGGCGCGCGTGGAAGGGGCCGACGGCGCCTTCCGCTTGATGGCCCGGCTGCTGTATGGCTGCGGTTTGCGACTGCTGGAGTGTTGCCAGCTCCGCGTCAAGGACCTCGTTCTGGCGCGCGGGCAAATCGTGGTTCGCGGCGGCAAGGGCAACAAGGACCGCGTGGTCATGCTGCCCCGGTCCGTGCGGGCCGACCTCGAGCGGCAACTGGAGTGGCGGCGGCGGCTGCACGATCGCGACCTGGCCCGCGGCGTGGCTCGCGTGGACCTGCCGGACGCGCTGGACCGCAAGTATCCGCGGGCGGCGCAGGAACTCGGTTGGCAGTTCGTCTTTGCGTCGCGGCAACTCTCCTCCTGTCCGCGGACGGGCCGTCCGGGGCGGCACCACCTTTACCCCGCTTCGGTGCAGCGGGCGGTTGCCCAGGCCGGGCGCGCCGCCGGCCTGAGCCCTGCCGTCCACTGCCACACCTTCCGCCACAGCTTCGCGACGCACCTGGTGGAGCGCGGCATCGACGTCCGTTCCGTCCAGCAACTGCTCGGCCACGAAAGCCTGGAGACCACCATGATCTACACGCACGTGGCCCGGCAGGGCGTGACCGGCGTGCCAAGCCCCCTCGACGCCCTGGCCGACCTGGCCCCTGTCGAGGTGCAGGCGGCGCTGGAGGCCACGCGGCAACTCGGCGGGGCGCCAGACGCGCTGCCTGGCCCGGCTCGTCCCGGCGCCGGCTGAGGTGGTGCGGTCCAGAGCAGACAGGGTAGAATCGCGCGGCGTGAAAAGATCGACGTTCGCCCTTTCTTCCCTGTCGAGAAACTCATGGCACGACACAAGCTTTCTCGCAACGCCCCCTGCCCCTGCGCCAGCGGCAAAAAATACAAACACTGCTGCTGGGGCAAGGGCTTCGAGTACGTCGCGGACGACCAGAGCCAACTCGTCCGCGAGGTGCCGATCTCGGCCGAGAACCTGGCGTTGCTGGAGGCGCAGGCGCAACAGTCCCGGCAGCGCTTCGGCCGCGGTCCCGGTCCCGACGACCTGCTCTTCTTCGATGCCCCTCCCCTGGAACAGGTGGAACATCAGCTCGTCGAGGCCATGAAGCGTGCCGGGCTCCGCCCGGCCCTCATCCATGCCTTCGAGCAAACGGGCCTGCTCGTCACCGAGGACAATCAGCACCTGATTCCCGAGCAAGACCTCCAGGCATGGCACGCTGCGGTCGCCGATTACAACGCCCGGAACAGCTCTCCGCCGTAGTTTCCGGCCCGGTGGCCTCGAGGGCGTTGGCTCCGCGCGACGCACCGTGGCGGGCGAGGCGAAGACGAGAAACAAGAGGCTCTCCGGGAATGCGGCAGACGCGGCCGGGACGGCCGTGGCACAGGTCTCTTCTGCTGTGCCCCGGCCGTCCCGGCCGTGCTTTCCGGAGAGCCTGTAAGTGCGACCATGCCTCGCCGCAATCCAAATCTTGCTCCCTCCCTACGACAACAGCGCCCGACAAGCCAGCCCCTCGCTCTGAAAGCGCCCCAGCAACTCGACCTGGTGCTTCTCGTCGCGGCACGTCACCAGCACCAGCCACTGCTCGGGCACAACCTTGATGCCCGGCCAGCGCTCCTTCTCCTGCGCCAGCACCTCCGCGGCCGCCCTGGCCGACTCCCACGCCGCTTGCAGTTCGTCCGACGCGGTCGGCGTCAGCTCCAGCAGGCGGGCGTGGATCTGCCCCTGCGTCTCCGCCAGCGCTGCCAGCGGATCGATGCTCAGCAGCAGGGCGCGGGCCTCCTCCTCGGTGACGTCCAGCACCTCCACGTCCACCTCCATGTCGGGGTCAACGTCGCGGCGCAGGTGGCCGTCGATCAGCTTCAGCCGGCCGTCGGGCATTTCGTAGGCGAGGAGGCTGCGGGCGAAGCCGACCTCCTCGTAGATCGCCCGCAGCGCGGCCTGCTGAAGTTCGGGGTGGCTGCGGAAGTTGAGCTCGTGCGGCATCAGGTCGCCGGCGCGGACGCGGCGGTGCCCCTTGATGCGGTTGCGGATCGCGTTCGACATGGCTGGTCCTTCCGAAAAAGCGGGCACGAACAGGAACAGAAGCAACCTTGGCGGACAGCAGCTACTGTCCGCGAGGGCCCATTCACAAGGAGGTGAGGACAAAGTACCTGGGCGGTGGGGTGGGGTTGTTGGCTGGGCGAAAGCGGCGTTGAAAGCGCCGCAGTCCAAATGGGCTCGGAAGCGCGACCTCGCACCCACCGTCACTCGGCGCATCGCCTGGCGAACGCCTGGAAAGAAAAAGGGCGAGCGAGGGGTGGCCCGGGCCCCGCAGCGCCTCAGTCCCGGGAAGGCGCTGCACCGGGGCATCGAAGGATTTGCCCCGGCCACGGCTGCCGCGCACAACCATCCCTTCTCCCCGCGCGCGGCTAGAAGGTGTGCCACAGCGCCTCGTTGTCCAGACGCAGCCACGGGCGCGCCGGCTTCCGCTCGGGCGGCCCTCCCGGCCCCGCGGCGGGGCGCGGGCGGGCCATCCAGCGCGCGTCGAGCTTGCTGATGAGGTAGCGCAACGCCCCCAGCGCGTGGTTGTGTTCGTCGGCAGGCGTTTCGGCGTGGCGGTCCTGGGGGCCGTCGGCGTAGCGGTAGAGCGCCGCCTCGGCGAGCAGGTTGGGGCAGCAGCCCGCCACCACCCGCAGGGTGCCGTTCTCCAGCCGGGCGCTGACGGCGGCGATTCCCGGCCGCAAGGCGTTGTCGCCCTCGCGCACCGCGAAGCCGGCGCAGCGCAGTTCGCAGCGCTCGTTGGCGCCCGACGGGTCGGCGTACCACGTCACGTCGCGCGGCAGGCGCTCGGCGTGGTAGCTCAGCGGCCTCTGGCGGGCGTAGTGCTCGCCGGTCAGCCAGAGCACGCCGTCGCGGTCGAGCGTTCCCCACACGGCGGCGAACGGGTTGCGGAAGCCGAAGTCGATGCCGCCGACGCGCCGGCCGCCCTGCGGCGCGGGGCCGGGCACCACGCAGCGGGCGAAGTCGGGGTAGACCAGGCCCTCCAGCGCCTCGAACGAGCAACCGTACTCCTGGCGGTAGTACGACTCGCCCATCGCCCGCTTCTCGCGGGCCAGGAACTCCGGCTTGATGCGGCCGATGCGCTCCGCGGGGACCTCGATGCGCGCCCAGTCGTCCCCGCCGTTGGCCCAGCAGTCGTGAAAGAAGCCGCGCTTGCCGTAGGGCGTGGACAGGCAGACCATCCGCCCGTTGGACACTGCCAGCATGGGGCAAACGGCGCGATACACGTCGTCGGGCACGCGGGCGGCCTCGTCGATCACCAGCAGGGTGACGCGGGAGTAGCCTCGGATGGTTTCCTCCTTGCAGGGCAGGCAGACGATGCGGCTGAAGTTGGTCAGGAGCAACTCCTCCGCCGTCTGCCGCTGGCGCAGCGGGGCGCCCATGCGTCGGTAGAACTCGGTGACGATGCGGAACAGCTCCGCCGACTGGCGGTGGGTGCGCGAGACGAGCAGCACCTTGGTGAACGGGATGAACACGGCCTCGGCCAGGCCGAGCATCGCCACGGCGGTCGATTTGCCCGCCTGGCGACAGCAGTTGAGCAACAGGCGCGGGTGGCCCGCCTCCAGCACCTCGATCTGCCAGGGGTCGGGCTCCAGGCCGAGGTTGCGCATGAGGCGGACGGCGGGGGGGCGTTCGGGCGCGGTGATGGTCATGAGAGGTCGCCTGTTCGAGGTCGTGGGCTTGGCGCGCGCGGGCGCGGGTCAGTCTTCATCCAGCGGTGTCGAGGGGGGAAATTGCTTCCGCAGCGGTTCGAGCCACGGTTCCAGGTCCCCCAGTTCATCCACGGCGGGGGATTGCTGGCCGGGTAGCAGCCAGCGGCAGACCGGCCTGCCGTCCTCGAAGGAGCGCGCGCAGCGGATTTCCAGTTCTTGCTTGGCGCGGAAGAGCGTCCGTTCGGAGATCCCCCGTTCCTGCGCCGCGGCCCAGAGCTCGCGCGAGGTGCGCGGCCCGGCCTCCAGAAAGTCCTCCAGGAACTCGCGGGCGCAGTCGCGCGGCGACGAGGGCCGGGCGGTGCGGCCGGGCACCAGCAAGTCGTCCGCGGCCCATTCGCTCCGGCCGAGCCAGGAGATCTTCGGCGGCTGTCCTTCCTGGGGCACCAGTTCGTAGGCCAGGCTCGGCTGGGGCGGGGCCACGTTGTTCTTCACCTGCGCCAGCACGCAGCGCCCGGGGACTTGCGGGGCCTGCCCGATCAACCAGGCCGAGCGGCACGCCGCGGCGATGCCGATGGAGCCGCCGCCCCGGTAGATGCAGCGCCCCCGGCCGTACTTGTTGAGGTGGCGGAGCAGCAAGATCGCGCACCGATATTTCTCGGCCAACTGCACGAGGGGCTGCAAGGCCCGGCGCACGCTCATGTCGCTGCCAATCTGGACGCTCTGGTCGAAAAAGGCCATGATCGGGTCGATGACGACCAGCCGCGCTCCCGACCGGGCGAGGGCCTCCTCCAGGACGTTCGGGCGGCTCGGGATGCGCAACAAGTCGGTGGCGTCGCCGCGCTGGACGACGAAGACGCGCGACAGGTCCGCGCCCAGGGCCTGGAGCCGGGGGCGGATGGTGTCCGCGACGCAGTCCTCGGCGTTGAAGACGATCGAGCAAGCGGGCTCGCCGGGCGCGTCCGTATCGGGGAACGGCAGTCCCCTGCTGAGGTGGGCACACAGGTCGAGCGCGAGCAGGGACTTGCTCAGCCCCGGGTCGCCGTCGAAGATGGCCAACTTGCCGAGGGCCAGGCGCCACAGCCACAACCACTCGATGGGCTGAGCGACCACCTCGCTGATGGGCCCCACACCGACGGGCAATTCGATGAGCGACATGAGCGACGTCCCTCCTCCGTGCTGCCCCCGACAGGGGCCCGCGTCCCTCGACTGTACCATACGTTCGTTCACTATTGGGAGAGGAAAAATCGGTGGGAAGAGGCCGCCTGACGCGCGGTGGCAGGGTGGCAGGGTGAGTCGGTGAGGAGACGTAAATTGTCGATGGAGAAAGAGGTTACGTCGCGCGAAGGCCCCTGCCACCGTGGCAGGGTGTGGCAGGGGCTCAAACGCTTTTCTTTGTTTTCGGTGGGCTGGTTGCAGTCGTGCATGAGCCGCCTTGCCTGACGGCTGCGTTCCGTGGCCAGCCCGATCAGCGGAACAGAGGCGGGAACGACAGCCGGATGGCGCAGATCACCCCCTCATTCCGCCTCGTTCATGAGTCCCCCCGGACCACGAGCGGCACTTCCCCGTCCTCGTTGTCGAACACCAACACGCGCTCCGGTAACCGCAGCGCCGCCAGTTGCGTCACGTAGCTCCCATCAAACCCCGGACGAAGCCGCTCGCGAAACCGCTTGCCGACGGAGTAGTCGAGACAGAATGCGGCAGGGCCGAGCGTTTCCTCGCGCCGGGCGCCCTCGAACAACCGCTCGATCGTCTGCTCGCCCGGCAACGCCGTCCGCCAGTAGTGCCCGAATACGACCAGCGGCCCTTCCCGGTAATCTCGCCACCAGGGGACGCGCGCCTCGTGGCGAACCTTGCCGTTGAGCTCCCACGGTTCGCTCGTGCGCACCTCGGGGCCGGAGGACAGGAGTTTGATCGGGTTGTGATTTTGGTGCGCGAGGTCCACTCCCACCTCATCGAGGTCGCGGCTCAGCCTCGCCTCGATGGCCTCGTAGTGCCGATGGTAGGCGCCCATCACGTCGTTCTCCTCGCGGACGTGAGCAACGTGGCTGTCGTCCCAGCAGGCATGCACCACACGCACGTCGGCGCGCTCCAGGGCAATCGGGAGGCCCGCGAAGAAGTCGAGGATGCGCTGCCGCTCTGCCCCGCGAGCGCACTTCTGCGGGACCGGCGCGCCGTCGTGCAGCAAGGGAGGAGCGCCCTCCAGCAGCCAGCTATTTTCCGGCTTGAGGCGCCCGGCGAGGGCGTTGAACTCGTGATTGCCGAGAACGCACTGGGCGCGCTCGGTCTCCACGAGCCGGCGCACCTTCTCCACGACGGCAGGACTGTCGGGCCCGCGGTCGGTCAGGTCGCCGACAAACGCCAGGCGCCGGCCGTGCGGGTGGCGGCCCGCCTCGTCGTAGCCCAGCCGGCGCAGAAGCGATTCGAGTGCCTCGATCTCGCCGTGGACGTCCCCGACGACGTCGATCGGTCCCGGAAAGAGAGGGCGAACGAGGGTAGTCGCTGACATCGGCGGTCCTTTGTGTCGCATGGGCCCCCTTTCGCCGCCGAGCTCGGCTCGGCGGCGAAAGGGACGCATTTCCTTGTAGAGATGGCGCGGCGGACACGCTACGCTTACCACTCGCCCTCGGACATGATAGCAGCCCCTGGCATCTTGGAGCTCGCATGGCCTCCTCTCTCATCGACCTGCTGCGCGCCGCGCGCGTCTACGACCTCGAACAGCCGCGCTTCGCCGGCATGCCCATCTTCCCGTCGCACCGGCCCGGCTACTTCTACGCGCTGCACCGCCGCCACCGCGACACCTATCAACCCGCCCAGCATGGCCCCCGCACCGGCGCCTCGGGCGTCCTCACCATGATGGAACATTCGGGGACCCACATCGATGCTCTCTGCCATCAAGCGTGCGGCATGAAGATGTTCGGCGACGTGCCCGTCGAGGGCGCCGAGACCCCGGCTGGGTTTACCTCCCTCGGCGTCGAGACGGTGCCGCCGCTGCTCAGTCGCGGCGTGCTGCTCGACGTGGCGGGGTGGAAGGGGGTGGCTTGTCTCCTCGAGAAAGAGGGCATCAGCGCCGACGACTTCGCTGGCTGCGCCTCCGCCCAGGGCGTCGAGGTGCAGCGTGGCGACGTGCTGCTCGTGCGGACGGGCTTCGGCGCCATCTGGCACGACGAGGAGGCCTATTTGCGAGCGGCCGGGGTGTCCAAGTCCGGGACGCTGTGGGCGGCCGAGCGCGGCGTCGTCGCCGTCGGGGCCGACAACATGACCTGGGACCAGCCCGACGAGCGCGACCCGGAGAGCGGGGCGACCCTGTTCGGGCACGTCTACCTGCTGCCGCAGAAGGGCGTGTACATCCTCGAAAACCTCAACCTCGAAGAGCTGGCGGCGGCGCGGGCCTGGGCGTTCGCCTTCGTCGGCGTCCCGCTCAAGTTCAAGGGCGCGACGGGCTCGCCGCTGCGGCCGCTGGCGCTGGTGTGAGCGCGCCGTTGCGCAGGGCCTGCTGACGCTGTCGGGGGCGTGGGTTGGGGAGGCGCTGGAGCGAGAGGGCCTCGACGCCCAGGAACTGGCAGGGCACGGAACGCGGTCCTGCGCGGCAAGGAGCGCCGGGCGGGAGGCGCTCCCAAGCTTTCAGGTCGCGATCGAGCCGTGAGCCCGCCGGGTGGATTGCGCATCCACGAGTTGATGTGATCCGAGGGCGCGTGCGCTCGGATCGCCGTTTCTCCCGGAGGAGCCAATCCGTGCAACAAGAAGCGGCCTTTTTGCAAGCCATGCGCGACAACCCGAATGACGACCTGACGCGGCTGGTGTACGCCGACTGGCTCGAAGAACAGGGCGACGCTCGCGGCCGCTACCTGCGCGTCGAGGTGGAACTGGCCCGCATCGCCGAAGACGACGCACGCTACGCAGAACTGGAGGCGGGCCTGGTGGAATTGCGCGCCGACGTCGAGCCCGACTGGCTGGAGGTAGCGGAGAAGCGCTACGACCTTGTGCTCCATGCGTATTCGCGCGAGTACACCATCCGCCTCATCAAGATCGCTCGCGAACTGACGCGCCTTGGGTTGAAGGAGATGAAAGGCCTGTTTTGTGGTCCCCTGCCCGGGCTCGTCCTCGCCAGCGTAGCGCGTCAGGACGCCGAGCTCGGCCGAAAGCGCTTGCGGTGCGGGCAAGGAAAGCAGATCGCCGAGGTGGAGATTTGTGTCGCGGGCAGGCCCCCGTGCTGACGCAATCGCCCAAGGACCGTCGCTGCACGATGCCTCTTGCTGCCCCTCACGTCCGCCGAAACTGCCGGTCCAGCTCCTGCCGCGTGAACAGCAGCGACGTCGGCCGGCCGTGCGGGCAGTGATGGCTGTCCTGCGCCAGGTGCCGCTGCTCGGCCAGATCGGCGATCTCTTCGGGAGTCAGCCGGTCGCCGGCGCGGACGGCGGCGTGGCAAGCCATCAGGCTCAGCAACTCGTTGAGCATCGCCTCGCGCGTCGGCGGGCGTTCCTTGCTCGCCAGGTAATCGACCACCGCCCGCAGGACGTCGCGAGGCGAGCGCTTGCCCAGCAGCGCCGGATACGCGCTGAGCAAGACCGTCCCGGCGCCGAAGTCGGACACGTCGAGCCCCAACTGCGCCAGGGGCCCGGCCTGCTCCAGAACGAGCGCGGCCTGCGCCGGCGTCAGGCTGACCGGCTCGGGGATCAGCAGGCGCTGCGATTCCAGGGCGCCCGCGTGCCAGCGCTCCTGCAACTGCTCGAAGAGGATGCGCTCGTGCAGGGCGTGCTGGTCGATCACCAGCACCCCCTCGGGCACCTCCACGACGAGATAGAGGTCGTGCATCTGCACCGCCTTCGCCGGCCGGGCCAGCGGGGCAGGGGCCGGCCTCGTTTCCGGGACGGGAGGGGCCGGCGTGACTCGCTTCTCCGCGGTGGGGCTCGACAGGGGGAGGCGCGGTGCCTCGGCGGGCTTGTTTGGAGGCGTTGGCGGGCGCGACGCGGGAGGCAGGCGGCGCGCCTCGACCGTCGGGGGCGCCGGGGAGGCAGGCGCGAAGGGGAGGTCGGCCTGCGGGCTGGCCGTCGGCGGCGCGACGGGCTGGGGCATCGGGGCGCGCAGGGTCGCCGTCAAGTCCTCCGTCTGGAGGCGGGCGCGGATCGTGTTGCTGATGAGTTGCTGCAATTTCTCCGGGCGCCGAAAGCGCACCTCGGCCTTGGTCGGGTGGACGTTGACGTCTACCTCGTCGGAAGGCACTTCCAAGAAGAGGAACGCGACCGGGTGCCGCCCCGTCATCAGCAGGCCCCGGTAGCCCTCCTGCAAGGCCTGTGACAGCCCCCGGTCGCGCACCCAGCGACCGTTGACGAACAGATACTGCATCTGCGCCCCGCCGCGCTCGCACTCGGGGCCGGCCACGTACCCGCCGAGGGTGACGCGGCCCTGCTCGGCCTCAATGGGGAAGAGTTGGCGGCGCAGGTCGTCTCCAAAGAAGATCGCGATCCGGTCGAGCAGCCCGGCCGAGGTCGGCACGTCGTACACCACCTTGCCGTTGTGGCGGAGCGTCAGGTGTAGCGAGAGTTGCGACAGCGCCAGGCGCGTGAACGCCTCGGCCACTTGCGCCATCTCCACCGAAGGGCCGCGCAAGAACTTTCGGCGCACGGGGACGTTGAAGAACAGGTGCCGCACCTCGATGCGCGTTCCGGGGGCCCCGTTCCAGACGCGCACGGGAGAGAGTTGTCCCCCATGACATTGCAGCTCGGCGCCGCAGGTCTGCCCGGCCGGGCGCGACTGGAGCAAAACCTGAGCGATCCCGCCGATCGACGCCAGGCCCTCCCCGCGGAAGCCGAGCGTGCCGAGTTGGTGCAGGTCGACCGCGCTGCTCAGCTTGCTCGTGGCGTGCGCGGCGAACGCCAGGGCCAGGTCGTCCGCCTCGATGCCGCAGCCATCGTCCACGACGCGCAGGAGGTCGGTCCCGCCCTGGCCGACTTCGACGTCGATGCGCGTTGCTCCCGCGTCGATGGAGTTCTCGACGAGCTCCTTGACGACGCTGGCGGGGCGCTCGATCACCTCGCCGGCGGCGATCTGAGCGACGACCTGGGGGGAAAGTTGCTGGATGCGCGGCATGGAAAACAGTCCGGTCTTGCGGGGCACGTTCACTTCGCCTTGGTCGATTTCTCGCACCAGCCGATCAGCCGGTCGAGATCGACCAGGCGCCCGTTGGCGCACTGCTTCTTCCACTGGTCGTAGAGGGAATAGATCGCCTTGCCGTCGATCTTCTCGGGGGAGCGCGCCGCAAAGAAGGCGTGGAAGGCGCTTTCCAGGCGGGCGAGGTAGCTGGCCGGGAACTTCGAGGCCACCTTGTAGCGAAAGGTCTCGGGCGTCTGGGGCAACCGCCCGCCCACGCGGCCGACAATCTGCCCCTGCGGCCCGCGGCTGATCTCGAGCCGGTCGCCCCCGAAGTCGAGCAATTCGATCTCCGAAGGCTGGGACAGGGCCTCCTCGGCGGAGGCGATCGCTTCCTTGTCCTTGTACGCCGTCGCGCGGACGGGGCTATTGGCGCGGATCGCGTAGAGGACGGCGTAGGCGTGGCCGATGGTCTGCGCGTCGGCCTCGGTGTGGCCGAGGCGCAGCGCGGCCTCTTTCGCCCACAGGCCCAGCAGGGGGAAGCGATTCAGGCTTGGCATGGTCGTTCTCCGCTTCGGGAGGAGCTTCGCGCGAGCTCCTTCATTGTCGAACGCGAGAGATGGATCATACCGCGGCGCCGAACGTCGCTCAAGCATGGTAGGGGCACCATTGAGCCGCCCCGCTTGCGGGGCGCGCCGCCCAAGCGCCCCGCAAGCGGGGCGGCGCAATGG
>JBBSEZ010000322.1:0-11675 GCA_038239195.1 Gemmatales bacterium | reverse complement strand
CAGATGCAGTTTTTGCATCAACCCGATTAGCAACGGGATGTCATCAACGCGCTCGTGCTGCATCGTGAGGTCATTTGGTATCATGCCGCCGATGTTATCGAAATCGGTTTTCCTGGTCAACCCGTACGCGAAAGATGAGCACGACGGGTCAACTCCGCGTTCATGAGCCCCACGAAAGCCTGCCAAGCCGCCTTCTCCAGTACCCCAGGCTCAGGCGGGGGCATCTGCTGGGGGACGCCCGCGGCCATCATCCCCATCCAAGCTTCCGGCCCGGGAGCGTGTTCTCGCTTTCCGAAGAGCCAATCAGACACACCCTCCAACCCGGAGGGGTCAACAACATTGGTGGCGTCATTGCCGACGTACCTCCTGAGGCTGCCGTCCCCTCCCCCGAAGCTGATGGGGTCTTCCTGCATCCACTGCCCGGTGGCCGCCGCGTACTCCCGGTTCGGCGTGTGGGAAAGCCCCGTGTCCCGGTCGTACCTCATCCCCGCGTACAGGACGCTGCCCCCGTAGGCGCTGTTGCTCTCCGCGGCGATGACGCCGAAGCCGCTGTAATCGACGTGGTCCAGCACCCACGTCCCCGCCTGCACCACGTCCCGCGTCGAGCCAAGCCGGTCCGTCATCACCCACGACACACCGCTACTATCTTCGCGCGCCAGCAGGGTCGAATCGCCCGGCGCGTAGACGTAGTAGACCTGCACCGCGTTGGAGGCGTTCAGCTCCGCCACCAGCATGCCATTGTCGTCGTAGACGAAGCGGGTGGTGACGGTGCCGGTCCCACTCGTCCACTTGTCCTGCTGGACGCGCATGCCCTCCGCGTCGTAGGTGTACGCGATGGTCAGCAGGTTGGTCGTGCCGTCGCTGGTCTGCCGCAAGCTCACGAGGTGGTTCAGGCTGTCGTACCCGTAGTACCACGTCTCCAGACCGCTCCCCTTCGTCTTCTGGGTCACGTTCCCTTCGTAGTCGTAGCTGTACGTCCACGTCCCGTACGTCGTCGTCCGGTTCGCCTGGCCCGTGCTGTAGCCCGCCGTGTTCCGGTTGCCGTTCAGGTCGTAGCCATACGTGCTGACTCCGTCGCTCAGCAACTGGTTCGTCGCGTCGTACGTGTAGGCGCGCGAGCCGGACAGGGTGATCGTCGCCGAGGTGGCCGCCTGCCAGGTCTCCCCCGTCACACGGTCCGCGCTGTCGTACGCATAGGTGTACAGCGACAGCGTCGTGCCCGTGGCGTTCTTGTTCGTGATGCTCGTCAGCCGGCTGGAGTCATCCAAGACGTAGGACGTGCTCCCCACCAGCGTCGTGCCCGCCAGGTCGCTGTACCGGCTCACCCCAGTCAGTTCGTTTCGGTTGCTCCAGGTGAAGGTCGCCAGCAGGGGCGTCAGCCCCGTCCCGTTGAACTTGCGGCTCGTCAACCTATCCGCGTTGTCGTAGACGCTGGTGAGCACGCCGCCCAGCGAGTCGGCGCGCTGGGTCAAGCGGTCTCCCGCGTCGTAGGTGTACGTCAGCGTCACCCCGAACACGTCCTGCTTCGTGCTCACCCGGTTCAGGGGGTCGAACGTCCGCGTGATCGTCCCCTCCGCGTCTTGCGCCGTCAACTGGTTCCCGTTGGCGTCCAGCGTATAGGTGATGACGCTCAACGTCGCGCCCGCAGCGCTGAACCACGTCGCGCCGATCAGCCGGTTGTCGTTGTCGTAGCGGTAGTCGATCCGCTTGCCGTTGCGGTCCGTCCGCGAGGTCAACCGGCTCGCCGCGTCGTACGCGCTCGTCGTGCTCTGGCCCGTGGTGTCGGTGCGCGTCAACTCCCGGCCCAACGAGTCGTAGACGTACGAGGTCAGGTTCCCCGCCGCGTCCGTCACCGAGCGCACCTCGCCCGCCACGTCGTAGTTCGTCAGCGTCAGCGCGCCCCGCGCATCCCAACTCCCCAGCGCCCTGCCCGCCGCGTCCGTGAGCCACTGCTGGAAGTTCCCCAGCGCGTCGATGCTCCCCACCGTGGCCCCGCGCGCGTCCAGCACGGAGGTCGTGGCGTGCCCCAGCGCGTCCGTCGTCGCGTACGGCCGGTTCAGCGCGTCGTAGACGGAGCTCGTGATCTTGCCCAGCGCGTCCGTCACGCTCACCGCGTTGCTCGCCTTGTCGTACGCCGTGGTGGTGACGTGCCCCAGCGTGTCGGTGTAGACCGTCAGCCGGTTCAGCTTGTCGTAGGCCCACGTCACCGTCCGGCCCAGCCCGTCGATGACGTTCACCACGTTGCCGACCTTGTCGTACACCGTCGTCGTGGTGCGCGCCACGCCCGTGCCCGCCGCCTCCGTCATGGCCACCTGGCGGTTCAGCTTGTCGTAGGCATACGTGGTCAGCGTGCCCCGCTGGTCCGTCTGGCTCAGCACGTGCCCCATCGGGTCGAAGGTGGTCGTGGTCAGGAAGCCCAGCGCCGTCTGCGTGTTCGTCAGCCGGTCCAGGGCGTCGTAGGTGTTCGTCGTGGTGTGCCCCAGCGGGTCGATGACGTTGACCACGTTGCCCACCGCGTCGTACGCGTAGGTGGTGACGTTGCCCTGCGCGTCGGTCACCGAGGTCAGCCAGCCGCGCAGGTTGTAGGCCGACGTCGTCCGCCTCCCCAGCGCGTCGCGCGTCGAGGTGACCTCCCCCGCCTTGTCGTAGACGGCCAGCTCCTTCCCGCCCGTCGGGTCGGTCGTCTGCATCACCCTGCCCAGCGCGTCCACCACGCTCTGCCACCACGACCCCGCCGCGTCGCGCGTCCCCGTCTGCGTCCCCGCCGGGTCGTAGGTCGAGCCCGCGTTCACCGGCGTGCCGCTGCCGACCCCCGCCCAACTCGTCCCCAGCCAGCCGCGCTTGAAGGCGTCGTAGGCCATGCTCGCCAGGTTGCCCAGCGCGTCGGTGGACGTCAGCGCCTGCCCGACCTTGCTGTACGTCGAGGTCGCCGCGTTCCCGTAGGCGTCCGTCATCACCAGCGCACGGCCCATCACGTCGTTGCTGTACGTCGTCACCCGCCCCAGCGCGTCCGTCACCGTCGCCAGGAACCCATTCGCGTCGTAGGCGTTGGTGGTGGTGTTCCCCAGCGCGTCGATGGTCTGCGTCAGCCGGCGGTAAGTGTCGTAGACGTAGGTGGTCAGGTTCCCGTCCGCGTCCGTGTAGTTGGTCAGCAGGCCGGAGGTGTTGTACGCCCACGTCGTGTGGTTCGACAGCGCGTCGGTCATGCCCGTGAGGTGCCCGCCCGTGTCGTAGGCATACGTCGTGACGTTGTTCCGCTCGTTGGTGAACGTGGTCAGCGCGTGGAACGCCGCCTGGTAGCCGTACTTCCTCGTGTTCCCATCCGGCAGCGTCTCCTGCGTGACGTAGCCCGCCGTGTCGCGCGTGTAGGTGGTCGGCCTGCCCAGTTGGTCGGTGAACTGGGTGACGTAGCCATTGGCGTACGCCCACTGCCGCGTCGTCCCGTCCGGCCCCTTCCACAGCAGCGCCCGCCCCGCCGGGTCGAAGTTCTCCTTCACCTTGTTCCCGTTGGCGTCGGTCAGGGTGGCGTAGGCCACCCCCGCCGCCAATGCGCCCAGGCCCCACGTGTTCGCCGGCGCCAGCAGCGTCGTGGACGGGCTGCCCGAACCGCCCAGCGTCTCCGAGCTCTCGCCGCCTGCCGTGCCGTAAATCCAGCTCTGCTCCAGTCCGTCCAACTGCTCGTCGGTCAGCCGGTGAGAGCCGTCGTAGGCCAGGGTGTGCAGCCCACCGTCCGGGTTGGTGATCAGCGTCAGGTTCGTCCCCGTGTACCCTAGCGTCGTCACCCGTCCGTCGAACGTCGTGAACGTCTGCGCCAGCCCCGAGGAGTAAGCGATCGTCGTCGCCGTCCCGTCGATCGCCGTGATCCCCGTCAGGTCGTGGCTCCCGTCGTAGGCGTAGTCGATCTCCTGGTGCCCGTCGGCGCTCAGCCACTTGGTCTGGTAGCCCCCGCTGTTGAACGTCAGCGTCTCCCCGTCCGGCGAGGTGTAGGTGTAGGTGCCCCCGGAGACGCTCAGCGTGCCATTGTCCCCCACCGGGCTGGTGAACGTGCTCGTCCCCTGGTAGAAGCGGTAGCCGTCGCTCCCATACACGCGCAACTTCCCCGCCGGCCCCGTCGAGTCGGCCGGCACGTCGATCAGCCGGTCCACCCCGCTGACCGACCAGCCCGAGCCCATCACCCCGCCGTCCAGGCTCACCACGAAGGTGCTGCCCGTCACGTTCTGGTCCGTTTGCCCTGGGATTTGCACCAGCACGCTGTAGGCGTACCGCCCTGTCGTGCCGATGACGTTGGGCGCCTGGAGCGAAAAGATCAGCGGGTCGCCCGGCGCCAGGCCCGTGGTCGAATACGTCATCGTCGCCGCCGCCACGCCGTTGAACGTCAGCCGCGCCGTGATGGTGCTCGGCAGCGCCGCGCTGTTGTCCGTGGGGATGCTCACTTGCACGATGGGCCGGACGCTAACCGTGTCCGAGTTGTAGACCAGGGCCACGCCCGACTGGCCCCCGCCGCTGGCGTCCAGGTTCAGCAGATGGCTCGTGCTGACGTTCCCCAGCGTCAGCGTGCGGTCCCCCTGCTCCGGGTCCGCCGTCAAGACTTGCGCCGTCGCCGTCCACGGCCCCGGCACCGTCGTCACCGTAAACGACTGCGCCGCGCTGGTGCCCACGTTGCCCGCCAGGTCCGTCACGCTGGCCCGCACCGCATAAGTGCCCGTCCCCGCCAGCGTCGGCAGCTTCACGTCCGCCGCCCCGTTCGTCAGCGTGCCGCTCGCATAGCCGGCCTCGCCCGCGTCGGTGAAGTTGCCGTCGTTGTTCAGGTCCACGTCCAGCGTCACCGTCGTCCCGTTCGGCAGCCCGTTGAGGTCGCTCGCCGTCACGCGGACCACCGGCCCCCGGCTCGTCGTGCTCGCCGGCACGCTCACCGCCACCGCCGGCGCCGTCCGGTCGATCGTCACCAGGAAGTCCGCCGAGCGACTGCTGGTGCCGTTCGCAGTACTGTCCGTCGCGTTGAAATCGTAGGTGCCCTCCGCCAGCGTCGTGGCCGTGTAGTCGTAGGCGAACGTCCCGCCCGCGCTCGCCACCACGCTGCCCAGCAGCCCCACGCCCTCCCGGTACAAGGTCACCGTCGCCGTCGGCACCGCCGTCCCGCTCAGCGTCAGGTTCTGCGAACTCGTGACCTGGTCCGCCGCGCTGGCCCCCGTGTCCGGGCTGACTGCCGTGAGCTTCGGCGGGATCGGCGTGGGCAGCACCTTGGCCACGAAGGCGTCGTAGCCGCCGGCGTTGCTGCTCTGGTAGGCCCCGCCCGTCACCGGGAAGTTCGTCGAATTGGTCAGCCCTGCCAGGTAGGCGTTGCCCAACGCGTCCAGCGCCACTCCCGTCGCCGCGTCGTCCCCCGAGCCGCCCAGGTACGACGAGTAGTTCCCCGCTCCCGTTGGCGTCAGCCGCAGCACGAACGCATCGCTGCCGGACGTCCCGCCGTTCGATGCCTGGAACGCCCCCGCCAGTGTCGGGAAGTTCGTCGAGGCCGTGGAGCCCGCCACCGTGGCGTTGCCCGCCACGTCCACCCCAATCCCGCTGGCCCCGTCGTCGCCCGCGCCCCCCGCGTAGGTGCTGTACACCAAAGCGCTGCCCGCCGCGTTCAGCCTCGTCACGAAGGCGTCCGTGCCCCCGCCCGACGACGTCTGGAAGGCGCCGCTCGTGGTGGGGAAACTGCTGCCGGCCGTCTGCCCCGCCACGTAGGCCGTGCCGTCGCCCCCCACCGCGATGGCGGTGCTCACGTCCCCGCCCGTCCCCAGATACGTCGAGTACACCAGCGCCGAGCCGTCCGCCTTCACCTTGGTCACGAACGCCGCTCCGCCCGCCGCCGCCGTCTGGTACGCCCCGGTGGTGGTAGGGAGACCGCTCGCTTCGGCCTTGCCCGTCACGTAGGCCGACCCGTCGGCCCCCGCGGCGATGCCGTAGCCGGCCGCCGTCGATCCGCCCGCCAGCACGCCGGACCACACCAGGGCGCTGCCGCTCGCGTTCAGCCTCGTCGCGAAGGCGCCCGAGCCGGTCGAGCCCAGCCCGCCGAAGACGCCCGTCGTGGTCGGGAAGGTCGTGCCCGTCTGCCCCGTCAGGTAGGCCGAGCCATCGGTCCCCACCGCGATGGCGTTGCCCCGGGTGTCACTCCCGCCCAGGTAGGTCGAGTAGGCCAGCGCGTCGCCCGTCGCCGACAGTTTGGTCACGAAGGCGTTGCTGGAGTACAAGCCCGAGCGCGCCGTCTGGTAGGCTCCCGCCGTGGTGGGGAAGTTGTTGCTCTGCGTCATGCCCGTCACGTAGGCCGAGCCCGCCGCGTCCACCGCGATGCCGTTGCCCTGCTGCTGCATGCTCCCGCTGCCGCCCAGGTAGGTCGAGTAGACCAGCGCCGTCCCCGCCGCGTTCAGTTTGCTCACGAAGGCATCCATGCCGGTCGAGACGGTCCCGCTGGTCACCGGAAACGTGGCCGAGGAGGTCACGCCCGTGACGTAGGTGTTGCCCGCCCCGTCCACGGCCACGCCGAACGCCCTGTCGTCCCCGCTGCCGCCCAGGTAGGTCGCGAACGAGACGGTCGGGTCGATCACCAGTTCGCGCGAGTGGTCGTAGGTGTCGAAGGAGAAGCCGACCTCGTTGTTGCCCAGCAGGACGTGCCGCCCCGCCACCGTCTGCTTGGCCCCGTTCACCATCTGGTAGGCGACCGGCGCGTCCTCGACGACCGTGCCGCCCGCGGTGTGCAGCAAGAGCCGGCCCTGCGCATCGACCTCGGTGCTTTGCAGCCCCTGCCAGGTCACCCGGGCGGCCGAGGCGTCGGCGCCGGGCGCCACGTGGAAGTCGTACTCGAAGGAGCGCTGGTCGGCGGCCGCGGTGTGGAAGACGAGGTCCACGCCGGGGGCGACGCCGCGATACTCGACGCCCGCGAACTGCGGCACGTCCGCGTGCCACTTGCCTGGGTCGCTCCCCACGAAGTAGTTGCTGCGCGTCGTGAGCTCGCCCGTGCCGATGGGCACCGGGGTGGCCCCGGCCGTGCCGAAGGTCATGCGGAAGACGTCGCTGGTGGGCGCCGCGGAGGGGCCCGCGCCCGCTCGTGCCACGGAGAAGACGGCCTGCGTGTCGGTGAGGAAGACGCCCATGCCGGCCGAGCGGTCGAGGTAGCGCACGCTGGCGTCGGTCTGTCCCACGTTCAGTTCGTAGCCCGCCGGCACCTTCGCGTAGGCGGCCAGGTACGCCGCGGTGCTCTTCGCCGCGGTCCCCGTGCCCTGTCCCCCGGCCGACAGGGTGTTCGCCGCGCTCGCCGCGCTGGATGCCGCGGCCCCGCTCGCCGCGCCGGGGCTTGCCCCCGCGCTGGCGCCAACGCTTCCCGCGCCCGGGCTGGTCGGCGCGCCGTTGCCGGCGGCCGCGGCCTGCCCGCCCAGACCGAGCAGCGAAGCGCCGGCGTTGTTGGCCGCCGGCAACGGCGCCGCTGCGCCAGCCCCGGCCCCAGCCCAGGGCTTACGCATCACTCTAGGCAGATTGGGCATTCTGGTGAACTTTGGCGCCGCATAGGGAGCAATTGGGAATCTGCCTTGGTCGGGTGGCAAGCGCCCTACGGATCCATAAACCCAAGGAGGCAACGACCCGTTGGCATTCTGGGACGCGACCATGAAACTCCCCCTCACTCCGGACCTCCGCGCCGAACTGGCAGATTCCAACCCGACCCCCGATGCGTCCCTCCTCTGCCATTTCCAAGCCATCCCGGACTTCCGCCGCGAGCACGGCCGCCGCCACCTCCTGATC
Organism: Gemmatales bacterium; assembly: GCA_038239195.1. GTDB lineage: Bacteria > Planctomycetota > Planctomycetia > Gemmatales > Gemmataceae > JBBSEZ01. The sequence goes on along the minus strand of JBBSEZ010000322.1, from coordinate 3,896 downwards.
GACATCCTGGTCATCGCCGCCTGCGCCACCGTCGCCGATTGCGATGGCTTCGCCGAGATGGAGGCCTACGGCACGGACAACGAGGCCTGGCTGCGCACCTTCCTCGAGTTGCCCAACGGCGTCCCCTCCCACGACACCTTCCGCCGCGTCTTCCTCCACCTTGACCCTCTCCCCTTCCAACGCGCCTGCGTCCGTTGGCTGCGGGCCGCCGCAGACGAACTCCAGCGCTCGCGCCAGCCGCCCTGCCCGCCCGACGGCCCGGCGGCCACGACGCCTCGGCCAGCCACCGAGGTGGCCGGTCCCGCTGCCGTGGCCCCGCTGGCCCGGCCAACGGCCCCCGAGGCCCAACCGTCGCCGCCGCCCGTGCCCGCGCCCCGCCCGCTTGCCCGCGACCTCGCGCCCGCGCCGGCCCCAACGGCGCCGGCCCTGGGCCGCCTGGCCGAGCGGCCGCTGGGGCCAGCCGCTCCGCAGCCAATCTCCGCGGGCGCCCGGCCCCGGCAACCGGCCACGCCCCCCGGCGCCGAGGCGCCCCCGCCGCTCGCGGCCCCGCCGGCGGTAGCCGTCGAGTCCCTGTCGCCGGAAGTGGCGAAGGCGGGGCCGGTTGCGCCGTCGGCGGGGGGGCCCGAAGGCCAACGCCGGCACCTGGCGATCGACGGCAAGACGGCGCGGGGCTCCTTCGACAAGGCGGCCGGGCAGACGGCGTTGCACCTGGTGAGCGTGTGGGCCACCGAGGAGAGGCTGACGCTGGCGCAGGTGGCGGTCGCGGCCAAGTCGAACGAGATCACGGCGATCCCGGAGGTGCTGAGGTTGGTAGAGCTGGCGGGGGCGGTGGTGAGCATCGACGCGATGGGCACGCAGGAGGCCATCGTGGCGCAGGTCCGGGAAGGCGGGGGAGATTACCTGCTGGCGGTCAAGGAGAACCAGCCGCACCTGTACGAGGACGTGGTGGGGTCGTTCGTCCGCCACTTCGACCGGCTCGACGGGCGGCCCGACGTCAACGAGTTGGTGGTGGTGAGCAAAAGGGAACACGGGCGGAAGGAGAAGCGGACGTGCGTCCTGCTGGAGGAGGTCGATGGCATTCGCGATCGGGAGAAGTGGCGCGACGTGAAGCGGCTGTTCATGGTCCACCGGGAGTGCGAGAAGGGGGACGGCACTCTGGAGGAAGACAGTCGGTATTTCATCGGCAGCGCCGCGAGCGACCTGGAGTCCTACGCGAAGTGGGTTCGGGGCCACTGGGGGATCGAGAACCAATTGCATTGGGTGCTGGACGTAATCTTCCACGAAGATGCCTCGCGGGTGCGGAAGGACCACGGGACGGAGAACCTCGCCACGTTGCGCCGCTTGGCGGTTAGCCTGCTGGGCAACGACGAGACCTGCAAGCGAAGCATCCGCAGCAAGCGCAAGAAGGCGGCCCGCGACAACGATTATTTGGCCCGCATTCTCCTCGGACTGCCTCACTTGGACGCCAGTTTGGAGTTGGAAACCTCGCCGTTAGCTTGAAATAGTGGTGCGCTTGCCCTGGGCCCCAGCCGGGCGCCAGTGGGGACAACAGGCCGTTCGCGGCCCCTGCGGGCAAGGTGGTGGAGAGCGGATGCTCGGCACCACCCGCACCGCCGGGCCGCGAACGGCCGCACGAATTGCGATCCGAGTTGTCAAAGAACGAGGGAACTTGTCGAGAAAAAGAACGCAAGGTTGTGATGGTTTACGGTAACCGCTCGACGCGGCAACGGCCAGCGCCGGGGCGGCCATAGCAGCACAGATGGGCTGGTGAGAGGCATTAGCCGCGAGGGCAAGCCGAGTGCGCGCCCACAGTTCTCCCATGATACCGGAGAGCCGGGGCGGCAGTTTTCACCTACCCTTCAGCCCGTGACTTCTTCGACTAATCTTTCGGGTAAATCTTCGTTTCGGTTTGAGATCCATCCGGCCGTGTGGTTATCACAACGTGAGAGAACAGCTCGACAACACCGTCTTTCCTTCCTATCCGCAGTATTTCAATAGCAAAGCGCTGTCCTACCACCTGCGAATCAATAATCATCTCCCAGTAAATCTCCACTCCATGATGCTCGTCCTTTCGCTCTATGATCCGATTAGTTCCCCCATCCCAGAATGTTTCAGTGATGGTTCTTTTCTTGCACTCCCGATTGTTAAGAAGAGTCAGCCTCGTGTTTGCAATTAAGGAACAGTCGGTGTTTAAGTAGTCAACTGCATGGTCATATAATGCGACATCATCGATATCAATATCCACATCGTCTGACGTGTAGTTTGGATCAAAGTAGTCTATTGCCGAAATTGGCAACTGGTTCCAGCTTGTATGTCCAAAGAACTTGTACTCCAACGTCACTTCTACTATGGGAGTCAAGGTCGGCCCCTCCAATCACTATTACCTCGGCATGGCATGTAAGGTTCTTGGTCCAACTGGAGCTCCCAGCCTGGAGATGCTGAAGATCTGAATGAGTATGTTACATACTGAGGTGATAGCCCACACAAAGACACACAGAACCCTCTACCTGTGCCGTGTATCAACATTCCTTGTTGCGGACCAAAGGACTATGCTGTGGTCCACACTAGTTTCCATGCCGTAAATCACGACCTTCAAAGGCTTTTTTCAGTGTTTTCAACTGCTTCTTGGTGAGTAGGCCGTCTTTCACCATCTGCTCCAACTGCGCAGGCGTTTTCTTGAGTAGCTCTTCCAGTTTAACGCCCTCCAAATTTGGATTCCTGCGTAAACCGGCGAGCTGGCCGGACCCTTCCAGTTGCTTACCTACTGGCTTCGTTGGGTCCCAGCCCTTCCGTGGGGCAGGCTCTCCCTGACCTTGTCCCCCACCCTCTGGTTGCGGCACATCAGGGGGCTTGGCCATCATCAAGCTACCGCCTGCGAGCCCGGCCACGGCCACGTCCTTAGTCAGCACAAGCCTCGGCCAAGCAGAGGTCGCTACCACTAGCGACCCTCCACTCATTTGGAGGCTCGGTGCTGCGCCGCCGACGGAGGGCATTGTCAGCGAGGCGCCGCGCAACCCCGCCGCGAGCATGAAAATGGTATGACCGATTCCTGTCCATTCGCCCGCATAATGCACACCCCCCTGGTGATTGCGTGTGGCGGTCTCGCCATACCAGTTCTCCCGCATGTCCTTGTACTGTTGCGGCCCTCCCAGCCACAGGCGGCTCCCCCACCCCGAGTAGAACTGGTCAAACGTGTCGAAGAAACGGCCAACTGCCTGGTACTTCCAGGTGAGCACGTCCGTCGTTAGCCCGCCCGACGCGAAGTCGTAGTAGCCTACACCCGCGTCGTAAACGGAAAGGTTGCCGCTGGCGACCTGGACCACGGTGCTTGCAGTCACGATCGCGTTGTTCTGCGCCATCTGGCGGTAGCCGCTGAAAGCTTCTCTGCCAAAGGCCGCGTCATCGGACCACGGGGCCACGACCTCCACTCCGAAGATCTTGCGCAGTCCTGTTGGATCGGTGGCATTGGTCGCGTCGTTCCCCGCGTACCTCCGAGTGTTGCCGTCCCCGCCCCCGAACATGATAGGGTCTTCCTGCAACCACTGCCCGGTCGCCGCCGCGTACTCCCGGTTCGGCGTGTGGGACAGCCCCGTGTCCCGGTCGAAGCGCATCCCCGCGTAGAGAATGGAGCCGCCGTAGGCGCTGTTGCTCTCCGCCGCGATGACGCCATACCCGCTGTAATCGACGTGGTCGAGCACCCACGTCCCCGCCTGCACCACGTCCCGCACCGACCCCAGGTGGTCCGTCATCGCCCACGACACCACGCCCGCGTCCTCGCGCGCCAGCAGCCCCACGTCGCCCGCCGCGTACACGTAGTACGTCTGGAGCGCGTTCGTGCCGTTCAGCTCCGCGATCAGCCCGCCGTCATCGTCGTAGACGAAGCGCGTGGTGACGGT
>JBBSEZ010000321.1:0-11678 GCA_038239195.1 Gemmatales bacterium | reverse complement strand
TCGGGTTGCTCATAGGGTGTCTGTACGTCTGTCCAAATTGTAAGCGGGGCGTTCCCCCAGCCTGCCCCTGGGGGTGCCGTGGTGAGGGAAAGAAATACCTATTCCTCTCAATCGCAATTCGCGCCGGAACTGGACAAGAATTCTTGAATATTTCCGAAAATTCCTGAGACTGGAGCCTCGGAGCTCGGGCCACTCCCCTGAACCACGCGCGGGATGCGTGAGCGAGCAAGGCCTCGTGTCTAAAGCGGAGCCACGAAGTGACTGTCTCCCCGACCGCGACGCCCTGGCAGCACCGCCGCGTTCACGTCAACGGCCTGCACCTGCACTGCGTCGAGGCCGGCGCGGGCCCGCTCGTGCTGCTGCTGCACGGCTTCCCCGAGTTCTGGTACTCCTGGCACCACCAGCTCCCGGCCCTCGCCGCCGCGGGCTTCCGCGCCCTCGCACCCGACCTGCGCGGCTACAACGAGTCGGACAAGCCGGCCGGCGTCGCGAACTACCGGATGGGCCCGCTCCTTTCGGACGTGGCTGGACTGATCCGCGAGTCGGACGAGCGGCGGGCCATCGTGGTCGGACACGACTGGGGCGGCGCGATTGCCTGGAAGTTCGCCATGCTCCATCCCGAGATGGTGGAGCGGCTCATCGTGGTAAACGCCCCCCACCCCGCCGCCTTCGCCCGGGAGCTGGGGAGCCCTGGCCAGTTGGCGCGCTCGGCCTACGGCCTTTTCTTCCAGCTCCCCTGGCTGCCCGAGCGCGTGATCGCCGCCGGGGACTTCGCCCTGTTGGAGCGGATGTTGCGACGCGAGCCCGTGCGCCCCGGGGCGTTCAGCCCGGAGGACGTCCGCCTCTACAAGCAGGCCCTGGCGCGCCCGGGGGCGCTGACGGCCGCGCTGAACTACTACCGCGCCGTGGCGCGCTACCCCGGCGAACTCAGGAAGGGCCTTCGCCCCATCCTCGCCCCCACCCTGCTGATCTGGGGGGAGCGCGACCGTTACCTGGGCATTCGCCTGACCGAAGGGCTTCAGCGCTGGGTGCCCAACCTGCGCCTCGCTCGCCTCCCGGGCGTGAGCCACTGGGCCCAGAACGACAATCCCGAGCAGGTGAATCGGCTGATGCTCGACTTCCTCCGCGCCTGATCCGCGTCACGCCTTCTCGAGCTCTTCCTTCAAGATGCGCTCGACGAGGTCGGCCCGCGCCGCGCCCTTCGTCTCGCGCATGACGACGCCCTTGATCGAGTTGGCCGCGGCGGCCTTGCCCTTCTTGAAGTCGGCGACCGCCTTGGGGCTCGCGGCGATGGCGCGCCGGACGATCTCCGTCAATTCGCCGGTGTCGCTCACGGCCTTGATGCCCAGGGCGGCGATGGCCTCCTTTGCCGGGCGCCCCTCGGCCAGCATGAGCGCGTAGACCTCTCCGGCCATCTTCTGGCTCAGTCCCAGCGCCTTCTGCTCCGCGATCAGCTCGCCCAGCCGTGCGGCGGTGACCTTCAGCTCGCCGAGGGAGATTTTCTGCTCGTTGAGCGCCCCGAGCACCTGGTTGCTGACCCAGTTGCACGCAACCTTGGCGTCGCCGCAGGCGCGCGCCACCTCCTCGAAGTAGGAGACCACGGCGCGCCCCTGCGCGGTCAGCACGTCCGCGTCGTAGCGCGACAGGCCGTATTGCTGCTGGAGTCGCGCCAGGGCCATCGCCGGCAGCTCGCCCATCTCGGCGCGGGCGCGTTCCCGCCAGGCGTCGTCGACCACGACGGGCACCAGGTCGGGCTCGGGGAAGTAGCGGTAGTCCGCCTCCTCCTCCTTGCGGCGCTGCTCCCACGTTCTCCCCTTCGCCTCGTCCCAGCCGAACGTCGCCTTGGGCACCTTGCCCATCGCGTAATGGGGGCTGCCTCGCCAGAAGTCGTACTGGCGCTGCGCCTCGTACTTGATGGCGCGCTCGACGGAGCGGAAGCTGTTGAGGTTCTTGATCTCGACGATAGGGGTGGCGACAACGCCCCCATCGGGCTGAGGCACGTGGACGTTGACGTTGGCGTCGCAGCGCAGGCTGCCCTCCTGCATCTCGCAGTCGGACACGCCGATCTCGCGCAGCAGCAGGCGCATCGCTTCGAGATACGCCTTCGCCTCCTCGGGCGCGTTCAACTCGGGCTTGCTGACAATCTCCAGCAACGGCGTGCCGGTGCGGTTGAGATCGACCAGGCTGTCCTTGCCGGTGCCGTGCTCGTCGTGCAGCATCTTGCCCGCGTCCTCTTCGAGGTGCGCGCGGAAGATGCCGATCTTCTTGCTCCCCGAAGGCGTCTCGATCTCCAGCCAGCCCTCCGTGCTGAAGGGCAGGTCGTACTGGCTGATCTGATAGTTCTTGGGCAGGTCGGGGTAGTAGTAGTTCTTGCGGTCCCACTTGGTGAAAGGCGCGATCCGGCAGTTGAGGGCGAGGGCGGCGCGCAGGGCGAGGTCGAAGGCGCGGCGGTTCATGACCGGCAGCGCGCCCGGCAGGCCGATGCACACCGGACAGGTGGCGGAGTTGGGCGGCAGGCCGAACTGCGTGCTGCACCCACAGAAGAGCTTGGTGCGCGTGAGCAGCTGCACGTGGACTTCCAGGCCGATGACGATGCGATAAGGCAGGTCCGCCATGAAAGCGCGTCCTCGGTGCGAGGGGAAGGGGTCGATGCCTCTTAGGGACAAGCGTCCGTCTTGTCCTCGCCTGCGCGTGACGCTCACTCCCAGGCGAGGACAAGACGGACGCTTGTCCCTACGATTGAACAATGACCGAGGATCGCTCAGATCAACGGCGTCGTCCCCGGCAGCGCGACCGGCGGGACCGGCAGGCGCATGTTCCACGTCAGGCCCGCCGGCATCAGGTTCTCCTTCGACTTCAGGGCCTGGTCCCAGGTGACGGCCTTGCCCGTGTACGCCGACATGCGGGCCATGATCGCCGTCAGCGTGCTTTCGGCCACGTTCTTGAGCTCGTTGATCGGCTCGCCCTTGCGGATGCTCGCGATCAGGTCGGTGTGCTCCTGCACGTACGGCCGATTGTCGTTCTTGCCGCGCGGCATCACGCGCCGGCCGTTGATCGAGTAGGAGTTCACCTGGCAGGTGCCCTTGGTGCCAACCAGCGCCTCGGAGACGCTGTTGGCGCAGTTGGTGATCTGCCGGCACATGCTCAGCACGTGAACGCCGTTGGCGTACTCGAAGTCGTTGGCGAAGAAGTCGTAGATGTTCCCATACCCGGGGTCGGTGCGCGTACGGTAGCCCATGCTGACCACCTTGGTCGGGTGGGCCTTCATCGCCCAGTTCATGACGTCGAGGTTGTGGACGTGCTGCTCGACGATGTGGTCGCCGCACAGCCAGGTGTAGTTGTACCAGTTGTGGATCTGATACGCGACGTCGGACATGCCCGGCTTGCGCGCGCGCTTCCACAGGATGTCCTGCATCCAGTAGCAGCGCCCGCCGACGAGGTCGCCGATGGCTCCGTCGTGGATGCGCTTCATCGTCTCCACGTAGCCGGTCTGATGGCGGCGCTGCGTCCCCGCGCCAACGCCCAGCTTCTTCTTGAGGGCCAACTGATAGGCCGCCAGCACCTTGGTGATGCCGGGCCCGTCCACGCCGACCGGCTTCTCGGTGAAGAGGTTCTTGCCGGCGTTGATGGCCGCTTCGATGTGGATCGGCCGGAAGCCGGGGGGCGTGGCGAGGATGACGTAGTTGAGCCCGGGGGTAGCGATCACCTTGGTGTAGGCATCGAGGCCGACGTGGCAGTTGCCCTCGAGCGTCACCGTGTTGCCGTGCGTCTTGACCTCGTCGTCGGTGCGCGCCAGGTGCTCCAGCTCGCGCCGCGCGCCGTCCACGCGGTCCTTGAACACGTCGCCGATGGCCACGATGCTCACGCCCTTGGCGGCGCGCAGCACGTCGAAGCCGGCGCCCGTGCCGCGCCCGCCGCAACCGACGATCCCCACCCGGATCGGGTCGGTCCCCGCCGCGTAGGCACTGCCCGGCAGCATCGTCGTCGCCAGCGCCGCGCCGGCGGCCACGCCGCCGACCTTGAGGAAGTCGCGCCGGTCGGCCCCGGCCGCGCTGCTGTTGTCCTGCTTCTTCATGAGAGACACCTCGGGAGAGAAGAGAGAGACGTCACAACTCTTGTTTGGCGCGCCGAGCAGAGCTCGGCGGCTAAATGTCAGCGGCTGGCGCGCGTCACTTTCGAGCGCAGGCCCTTGAGGTTGTCCTGTTCCTCGACGGCGCGGACCACGCGGAAGCCGACGTGTTCGGCGCTGGTCAGCCACCAGATGCTCTGGGGCCGTTGCGGGTCGAGGCGAATGAGGCCCTTGTCCGACCCGCGCCGGCTGGCGCTGCGACACTGCGGCGGCTCGTCGAGCCACGATCCGCCGCGGATCACGTGCGAGAAGCGCATCTCCGTCGGCAGCACCACGGGGCCGGCGTTGAGCTTGTCGAGGGCGAGGGTGGAATAGGTATCTTTCTTGTAGTGATCGACGCACCACTCGGCCACGTTGCCGTAGACGTCGTGGAGCCCCCACGGGCTGGCCTTCTTCAGCCCGACCTTGTGCGTCTTGTCCTCCGAGTTCTCGGCATACCAGGCATACTCGCCCAGCTTCTTCGGGTCGTCGCCAAAGAAGTAGGCCGTGGTGGTGCCGGCGCGCGCGGCCCACTCCCACTCCGCCTCGGTCGGCAAGCGATAGGCCTTGCCCGTCTTGACCGACAGCCAGCGGCAATACTGCATGGCCGTGTGCTGCGTGACGCTGATGAGCGGGAACCCCTCGCGCCCCATGTCGAACGTCTCGTCGGCGTAGGCGGGTGTTGGCCGGGTGACCGCGTCGGCGTCCTTGGGCTTCTCGGGCTCCTTGTCGTCCTTGCTGCCGGGCCGGCCGCGCCACCAGACGTCGAACTCGTCCCAGGTCACTTCGCACTTGCCCATCCAGAAGGGCCGGATCGCCACCGGGTGCAGCGGGCCCTCGTCGTCTTTGCGCCCCTTTTCGCCCTTCGGGCTGCCGCGCAGGTACGTCCCGCCAGGGATGGCCACCATGTCGAAGCTCACCTTCGACCCGGGTATCTTCTCCGCGTACTTCGCGTGCTTGGCAGGATCGACTCTGGGGACGAAGGCGCCTTTCGGGGCGCAGGCGTCGCTCAGCCCGAGGGCGAGCAACGGGAAGAACAGGGCCGTGCAGCCCGCCGTTTGTTTGGTCCACCGTCTCATCTGTGATAAGCTCCACACCAGTCCTGAGGGCCCCTGCGACACGCCCGGATGACCGGCCATGCTATCGCGCTTGCTGCTCGCCGTCCTGTTCGCCCTGCTGGCGGCCTTCCCACTGGTCGGTGCCGCGGGGCCACCGCCTGCCCAGCGCTTCGCCTACGAAGATCGCCACATGGGCACGCGCTTCCAACTCCTGTTCTACGCCCGGGACGCGGCGACAGCCCGCAGGGCGGCGCGGGAAGCGTTCGCGCGCATCGCCGCCCTGAATGCTATCATGAGCGACTATCAGCCGACCAGCGAATTGATGCGCTTGTGCGCGCAAGCGGGCGGCCCGCCGGTCAAGGTGAGCGACGACCTCTTCGCCGTGCTGAAGCGCTCCGAGGAAGTCTCCGCCCGCTCCGAAGGCGCCTTCGACGTCACCGTGGGCCCGGTGGTGCGGTTGTGGCGCCGCTCGCGCAGGACGGGGCTGCTGCCCAACGCCGAAAAGCTCGCCGCTGCCCGCTCCCTGGTGGGCTACAAGAACGTCCGCCTCGACGACAAGGCGCGGACGGTCCAGCTCTTGAAGAAGGGCATGCTGCTCGACCTCGGCGGGATCGCCAAGGGCTACGCCGCCGACCAGGCCTTGCTCGTCTTGCGCAAGTACGGCATCACCAGTGCCCTCGTCGCGGCCGGGGGCGACGTCGCCGTGAGCGAGGCCCCTCCGGGACAGGCGGGGTGGCGCATCGCCATCGCGCCGCTCGACAAGGAGAAGGCGACGTTGGTGCTTGCCAACGCCGCGGTCTCGACCTCCGGCGACGCGGAACAGTACGTCGAGATCGACGGCAAGCGCTACTCGCACGTGGTCGATCCGCGCACGGGGATTGGCCTGGTGGGCAGGACGAGCGCCACGGCGATCGCCCCGACGGGGATGCAGGCCGACAGCCTGACAAAGGTGATCGCGGTGCTGGGCCCGGAGAAGGGCTTCGCGATCCTCGAGCGCGAGAAGGGCGCGAGCGGGCGCTTCGCGCGCAAGACGGACCGGGGGCTGGAGGTGAAGGCGTCGAAGAGGTTTCCGAAGGCCCAGCCGTGATGGTTGGAAAACGAGGTCGCAACGCTCCATGTCCGATCGCGTCCTCATCGTCGGCGCCGGCCTCGCCGGCCTCGCCGCCGCCGCCGCCCTGGCCGGCCGTGGCTTCGCCGTCACGCTCCTCGAAGCGCGCCCGCGCGCCGGAGGGCGGGCCGGCTCCTTCACCGACCCCACCACCGGCCAACTCGTCGATGCCTGTCAACACGTCAGCATGGGCTGCTGCACCAACCTCGCCCACTTCTGCCGCACCGTCGGCATCTCCCACTTCCTGAGCCCGCAGCCCTCCCTCTTCTTCATGACGCCCGACCGTCGGGTGAGCTCGTTCGCCGCCGACCGCCTCCCCGCTCCGTTCCACCTGGTGCGCGCCTTCCTCTCGGCCCATTTCCTTTCCCTTGGAGACAAGGCTCGCATCGCCTGGGGGCTCGCCTTCCTCCGCCGCGCCTCCCCCGAGGACGACCGCCCCTTCGCGGAATGGTTGCGGGGCCACGGTCAGACGCGCCGCGTCGTCGAGCGCTTCTGGGGCCTGGTCCTCGTCAGCGCCCTCAACGAGGCGCCCGACCGCGTCGGCCTGAGCTACGCGCGTAAGGTCTTCGTCGATGGCTTCCTGAGCCACCGACGCGGCTTCGAGGTTTCGCTCCCCACCGTCCCCCTCGGCCGACTGTACGGAGCGGAATTGCAGTCGTACCTCGACCGCCACGGCGTCGCCCTTCGCCTCGGGCAGGGCGTGCGCCGCTTCCACGTCGAGGGCAACGAACTGCGCCGGCTGGAACTGCGATCGGGCGAGGTCGCCGAGGCCGACTGGTACGTCAGCGCCGTCCCGTTCGATCGGCTGCTCGACCTACTGCCGCCGGAGTTGATCGGCGCCGATCCCTACTTCGGCCATCTGAGAAATCTCGAAACGTCGCCGATCGCCAGCGTTCACCTGTGGTACGACCGCCCGGTGACGCACTTCCCCCACGCCGTCCTGATCGACTGCGTCGCCCAGTGGGCGTTCAACCGGGGCGAGGTGGCGCCGGGCGAGCATTACCTGCAAGTGGTCGTCAGCGCCGCCCGGCAGTTCCGCTGCCTGGGGCATGACGAGGTGCGGCGCCGCATCGTCGCGGAGATGAGCCAACTCTTCCCCGCCGCGGCGCAGGCGAAACTGCTGCGAGCCCGCGTGGTGACGGAGCACGCGGCCACGTTCAGCGCCGTGCCGGGCGTCGATCGGTGGCGGCCGGCGCAGGGCTCGCCGCTCCGCAACCTGCTCGTGGCGGGCGACTGGACGGCGACCGGTTGGCCCGCGACGATGGAGGGGGCGGTGCGCAGCGGCTATCTCGCCGCCGAGGCGCTGCTGGTGCGGACGGGCCGGGCCGAGCGGTTGGTGCAGCCGGACCTGAGCTAGCGATCACGGTGCCGCGGCCGTCCCGTTCGCCTGTCCCGCAGCCGGGCGCTCTGCATCGCGCCGCGAAAAGCGTCGAGCGATGCCTCTTCGAGCGCCGCGTCCAGCCAGCGCGACAGGACGTCGAGGTCCGTCGTGTCCTGGATCGTGCGGGCGAGGTCGGCAGGCACCTCCATCTTGTGCCGCTTTTCCAGCACCTTCAAGAGGGTCGCGCACTTCTCTTCCAGGCGGGCTGCCCGCCCGCTCAGCGAACACCAGCGCCAGCCCCACGTAGGACGTCCGGCGCTCCTCGCGCGTTTCGGTCCGGGCCAGCCGTACCCACTCCTTCACCACCTCCGCCGTTCCTCCGTCCGCCATCAACGGCACCCACGGCAAGATGCTCAGCCCCAGCTTTTCCTCCGCGATCCGCCGCAGCGTGACGCTCGCCATTTTCCGCGCCAGGCTCATCACGCCGGCGGTCCAGCCCATGCCCAACTCTGTCCCCGGCGACAAGCTGGGCCGTCCACCGTTCAAACAGGGCCCTTCCCCCGCAACTCCGTCGAGGAAACGTCCACCCGAAACACCTCCCCTGCAATTGCCTCGAACAGATCGCGCGCCCCCGCCGGCACGTCCACCCCTGCCAGTTCCACGAACGCCCCCTCGGCCCCCATGCGCCCGGCCACCAAGAAGCGACACCCGTGGCCCCGCAGCGCCGCCAGCGCCTCGTCGCGCTTCGCCTCGCTGTCCTGGTAGAAGCGCGGCGCCACGATCCGCGCCGCGGTATCGACGCCGACCGCGAATGTCGCGCCGGGAAACAGCTTCGCCTTCTCCGCGAAGGTCGGCGCCCTCGTCAGCCACACGGGCCCCCGCCACGCGAACGCCGCGAGGCGCCGGCGCACCTCCTCCTCGGCCAGCGGCGGCTTGTCGGCGTTGACCACCGTCAACTCGAACGCCGCCGGCGCGCCCACGAGCCGACTTGCCACTCCCGCCAATCGCGCATGTCCCTCGTGCAGCGGGTTGAACGACCCCGGCAGCAACACCTTCGACGGTGGCCCCTCGGGGCGAGCGCGTCCGTCGGCCTCGACGCACAGCGCCGTCATTTGCCCGGCCAGGAAGCTCGACAGCGCATCGCGCTCCGGCCGCGCGTCAGTCGCGATCGCTTCCCCAGGCAGCAGGGGCACCGCAATGCGCTCGGCCAGTCCGAACGCCTCGGCGAGAGCGTTGAGCAACAGGAGATCGACAACGAGCTCTTCTCCCTCGCGGTCGCGCGCCTCCTTGGTCAACGCCAGCGAATGGATGGTGGTGCGCTGGCCGGTGTGGACAGCGAGGTAGACGCGATGCTCCCCGCGCTTGGGGCGTTCGGAGCGCAGGCTGGCGGTGCAGCCCACCCCTGCCACGGGCGCCCCCGGGGCCAGCCAGCGGGCCCGCGCATAGGCGCGCTGGGCCAGCGCGATGGCCGTCTCGACGGAGCAGGACGAGACCGGCTGCCCGCCGAGTTGATCCGCGAGCGATGCGTCCGCGTAAGGGATGCTGGCCTCGAGGAGGGTGCGCGAGCCGCCCGGCACCGACAGCAGCCAGCCGAGGGCGCCAGCCCCGCCGCCGGTCACGCTGGCGACGTAGCGATAGGGGACGGCGTGTAGGCGCGCGATCAGATCGCGAACGGCGGCATCCACGGGGCCCCCTTTTCACGCCACCTCGTCGGGCGAGGCGGCGGCCAAGGGCCGGCGACGGCGCAGCACTCGATGCACCAGGAGCGCCGGCCCGCCCAGCACGCCCAGGATCGCCAGCCAGGGCCCCATCGCCACAACCGCCAGCACCAGCGCCTTGCCGACCCACACCAACGCCTCGACGGAGTCGTTGAAGGTCCCGCTCACCAGTTCTCCGAAGGCCGTCGGCGGGGGCGGCTCGTCCTTCCGCGTGCTGAACGCGATCGTGACCGTCGAATAGGCCACGTCCTTGTCCCACCTCTTGAGTTGGCCCCGGGCCTTGTTGATCTCGCCACGCACGCTGTAGATCTCGCGATCGACCGCCATCAGGTCTTCCAGCTTGCTGCCGACGATCTTCTGTTTGTAGAGCTCGCGCAGGGCCTTCTCGCGCGCCTCCTTGTTCTTGGCGTCTTCCTCCGTGTCGAAATACTGCTCGGTCACGTCCTGGGCATCGACCTTGTTGTTCTGCACCTCGCCCAGATCGGGGAGGGCCGCCAGAAGCCCCCGAAAGCGCTCGGCAGGCACGCGGACCGTCCACGTGGCGGAACGGGGCGCCCAGGGCTGGTTGTCGCTTTGGGAGTGTGTGACGTAGCCTTTGCGCTCCTCGAGGAAGCGCAGCAGCTTGGCCTCGGCCCTGTCGAGGTCTTCGGCGACGATGGCGATCCGGGCCGTGTAGACGATCTTGCGCGGGGTGGGCTTTCCGGCGGGGGCGGGTTTGTCCTTGGCCTCGACGGCCGGCGCGCGGGCGGCCCTGTCCTCCAATCCCAAGTCCACGTTCTGTAGCGCCTTGTCCTGGGCCTCCTTTCCCTTCGCCTCCTTGTGGGCGCGAGCACTCTCCGAGGCAGCCTCCTTTTTCAAGGTACAGCCCACGAGACCAAGGAGGAGCACGGCAGTGAGCAGCTTGCGGGACATGACAGGGACACCTCGGGCCGGGGGCTTGCCGTGCGATCTCCAGCCCGGCTCACCCGGTCACAATTCCAGCAACTCGCGCTCGGCGCCCACGATCGCCGCGTAGGCCTCGCTGGCCGTCTCAACCTCGCGAAGAGCGTCGAGGAAGCCGGGGCGGATCAGCAAGCGCGTCAGCCGCGCCAGCACGGCCAGATGGGTGCGGTCGTCCTGGCAGCAGACCAGGAAGAAGAGGTCGGTCAGCCCGCCCTGGGGGGCGCCAAACGGGATGCCGCGGCCGATGCGGCCGAAGGCCACGACCGACTCGCCCAGTGCCGCCGCCAGCGGCCGGTGCGGGTGCGGGATGGCCACGCCGGAGGGCAGCGCCGTGCTCGCCATCTCCTCGCGCTGCCGGACAGCCTCGAGCACGGCCTCGGGGTCGTAGAGCTGCCACGACTGCTCGGCCAGCACGACAAGCTCCTTGAGCACCGAGGCGCGCGTCGTGGCCGGCAGCGGGATCGCCACCGTCGCTTCCGACAGCACGTTGGCCAGCAGCGGGCCCGAATCGGCACCTGTCGCGGGGCCGTGGGCCTCTTCCAGCGCGGAGAGCTGTTCTTCGCTGTATTCGTGGATGCGCGATTCGAGCCAGTGGTTGATCTCGGCGCGGGCGAATCGCCATTCCCCGCCTACTTTCCGCCCCGGCAGATGGCCGCGACTTGCGAGCTTGCCCACCTCGCGCACGTCCTTGCGCAGGTAGGCCGCGAGCTGGCCGATGTCCATGGTCTCCATCGCAATGCCCCCCTGTCTGGCAGCGCCGGCCCAGCTTCGCCAGACGGCACACAACGAACGATCTGCTTCAATTCCTCTATCTTAACATCCGACAATCATTACCAGAAGGGCAAACAATCGCGAAGGCTACTTGGCGCAGCGGTCGCCCCTCCCTAACATGATGCCCGGCCAAGGCGAATTATTCCTCAAAACCGGGGAACAGATGCCAGCCCGACCTTTCGAGCGCCTGCGCCTGCCTGGCCCTCTCTGCGAGGCGATGCTGGCGCAGGCGCTGGCCGAACGGCCCCTGGAGTGCTGTGGCGTGCTGGCGGGCCTGGTCGAGAACGGCGTCGGGCAGGTCGTCGCGCGCTACCCGCTCCTCAACAGCGTCAGCAGCCCCGTCGAGTACGCCTCCGACCCGAAGAGCATGTTCGACGCCACTCGCGACATGCGCGAGCGGGGGCTCGAAATGCTGGCCGTCTATCACTCGCACCCCTCCTCGCCGCCCGTCCCGAGCAAGACCGACCTCGCCCGCAACTACAGCGAAGACGTCGTCAACTTCATCGTGTCCCTCACCACGAGCCCGCCCATCCTGCGCGGGTGGTGGCTGACGGAGACGGACTATCGCGAGGCGGAATGGGAAATCACGTAGCCGCGCAGCGCAGAAACGCCCTCTGCCCACCAAGGCCGAGGGCGTTTCTGCGCTGCGCGG
>JBBSEZ010000320.1:0-11690 GCA_038239195.1 Gemmatales bacterium | reverse complement strand
CCCGGCGCACCGAGCGCGCCGGGCGACGCTGCGCGCGCCGCCCGTCTGGCAGCCCGACGCGCCTGCGAAGGATTTCTTCTCCGTGGCTTGCGCTTCGGGCTGCCAGACGGGCGGCCACTTGCGAAACGGTTATCTAGGCGGGGGCCTCATCGATCACCAATCTGTTCTCGAAGCTCAGCCCCGGGCGAGCCTCGCGGGTGCGGAGTCGCGCCCAGAGCACCGCGTCGAAACCGCCTTCCTGGGGGGCCAGCCACGCACCTTCTGCGGCAGTCAGCGCCCGTGGCGCGGCCGAGGAGGAGCCGGCCGGCCTGGCCGTGCTGGTGTTGGCCGGCGCGGTTGAGCTGGCGCCGAGGAGGACGCCGACGACGAGGTTGGCGTGGGGGCTGCCGAGCCCGATGAGGGGGTTGTAGCCCGCTGCGGCCAGCGCGCCGGCGGGAGCGGAGTTGCCGTAGAAGTCGGCAGCGGGCAGCGCGTAGAGGGCGGCCTGGGCGTTGGCCAGCGAGCCGATCCCCGCGCCAGCGCGGGCCTGGTCGGCCAGCGCGATCAGCGCCGCCCACTGCGGGGCGCCAGCGCTGGTGCCCCCGACGCGGAACCAGCCGACTGCGCCGTGGGCGTCGGGCTGACTGTTGTAGACGAGGAGCGCGCTGGCGGGGTCGCCGTCGTACGATACGTCGGGCGTGCTCCGCTTGCCGCCGGGCTGCCACGGCGGGGCCGTCTCGAAGGCGCTCAGCCCGTGGCCGCTCTGCGACCAGGAAGACTCGCCGAGGTAGTTGCCGGCGCTGTCGGTGCGCAGGGTGGTCCCGCCAACGGCCAGGACGTTGGGCGAGGCCGCCGGCCACTCGACGCTGCCGTTGTCGCCGGAGGCCGCCACGAAGGTGATGCCGCCCGCCAGGGGCCGCGGCTTCCCAGGGAACGAGAAACCGCCAATGTGCCCGGCCGGGGTGGTGAAATGGCTATCGTTGCTCCCCTCGGTGGTGAACTCCCCGCCGCCCCAGCTCATCGAGATCGCGCCGACGCCCGGATAGGTGCGCGCGACGTCCACGGCGGCGAGCAGGTCGGTGCTGCTGCTGGAGGCGGCCTCGACGAGGAGGATGGTGGCCCGGGGGGCGAGGGCGTGGGCCCACTCGACGTCCAGCGCGGTCTCGCCGGCCCAGATCGGATCGACCGGAGGGTTGCCGAGCGCGATCTTGATGAACGGCGAGTTGGGGAGCCCCTCCACGGCGTTGAAGGTGCGCAGGTCGCGAGCGATCATCGGGTCGTCGTAGGCATCGACGATGGCGATGGTCTGCCCGGTCCCGTCGTACGGCAGCTTGTCGAAGCCGTAGGCGTGCCGGACCATGTTGGGCGTCAGGAGGGCCTGCGCGCCGCTGCTGTCGAAGGGATGGAGCGTGGCCTGGGGCAGGATGATGGGCGGCGGGAGGGCACTGCCGGAGGGCAGGTCGCGGCCTTCGAGGGCCTCGAGGGAGAGGCGGATCGTCCGCAGCGGGCGCGGGCGGCGCGCGCCGCTGGGAGACCACGTGAGCTCGGACATGGCGGGGGCCCTCCGTCTGTTCCGGGGTGAGCGCGAGGGGGGGCGATCTTGGGCCGCACTATTCCAACCTCGCCCCGGGACCGCAAGGGCAATCTGGACGGTCCCCCACGATTTCCCGGCCCCCATCCTTGCTAGAATGCCTGAACGCCCGCCGGGAACGGAGAAAGTGGAGATGGGAACGTCGAGGCGCTGTCAAAGCGCGTTGTTGCTCCTGCTGGTCGGTTGCTCGACGCGCAAGGCGCCGGAGCCGGTCTGGGTCGGCCACGTGGCGCCCCTGAGCGGCCCGGAACGCGCCCTCGGCCAGTCCGCGCGCCAGGGCATCTTGCTGGCGGTCGAGGACGCGCAGGCCGCCGGCACCACGATGGCGGGCCGCCCGCTCGCCGTCCGGCACGCCGATGGCCGGGGGGACGTCGAAACGCTGAAGGGCGAAACGGTCCGGCTCCTGGCGGTGAACAAGGTAGTCGGGCTCCTCGGCAGCCCCGATGCCCTCGCCGCCAAGCAACTCCAGGCAGCCCGGCCCTACTCCGCTCCCGCAATCGTTCTCGCCGAGCTTGCCGCGGCCTCGCCCGGCGAAGGGACCGTGGGCCTGGGTGCGCGCCCCGACGCCCGCGGACGCGCCCTCGCCCGCTACGCGCAGCGCCAGTTGAAAGGGGCGCGGGCCGCCCTACTCACCGACAGCCGGGGCCCCGTCGCGACGGCCCTCGCCGAGGCCTTTGTCAACGAGTGGCCGAACAGCGGCACGGCTCTGGCCCGGTGGGACTGCGAGCGCGAGCCAGAGCAGGCGGAACTGGTGAAGCGCGTCGTCGCCTGGAAGCCGGACGTCGTGCTGCTGGCCGCGAACGGCCGCGACTTCCGCCGGCTCCGCGCCGCGCTGCGCCAGGCCGGATGGCGCGGGCCGGTCCTGCACGGCGGGGAAGACGTGGGCATCGACGCGATTCGGCGCGACGCGCCCGGCGACCCCCGACTCTATCTCGTGACGGTCTTCGCGCACGCCGGCCTGACGGCGGAGGGCAAGGCCCTGGCCGCGCGCTATCGGGAGCGGTTTCGCCAGCCGCTCGACCTCCCGGCCGCGCAGGCCTACGACGGCGCGCGGCTGCTGTTCGCCGTTCTCCAGGAAGCGGGTAACGCCAAGGGGACGCGCGTCCGCGAGGTCTTGAAGGCGCGCGAGACGTTCGAGTCGCTGACCGGGCCGGTGACGTGGAAGGATGGCCAACCGCTGCGCCGGCTGTTCGTGGTGCGCATCGCCGAGGGCAAGAAGGCGGTCGTCCAGACGCTGCCCGCCCCGGAAGGATGAAGGAGGCCCTTGCCTGGCGGGGCGGTTTTGGATTATGAATAGAGTGGCAGGCCCTCGCCGAGGGCCGTTTGCTCGATGAACTACTTTCGGGGGCCTACCCGCATGGCCGTGCTAGCCCCGCCGCCGCGCCCGCCGAATCTCGCTCTGGACGACAACGATGGCGCCCGAAAGTTCCGCCTGCGCGTGACGCAGGTGTTCGCCACGATCGTCACCGTGCTCGCCACCGGCTGGGTCTGCACGTTCGGGATCATCCCCGCCATCGTCGGGCTGTCCGTCGCCAAGCACGTGCTCGTCGCCGTCCTCATCATGGGGCTCGGCGTCGATGCGCCGACGAAGCGCAAGTGAGGCGGCGCAGAAGGAGGCGAGCGGAGGGCGTAAGCCCCCTGTTGGAGCGCCTACAACAGCGGCGCCTTCAATAGGGGACTTACGCCCCCCCGCTCGCCTCTCAACCTCATTGCGTCGGCTGCAGTAACTTCCGCAGTTCGTCCGCCGCCGCCTCGACCGCCACGCGCGACTGCACGAGCGTGTCGCGGTCGCGGAGGGTGACGGTGCCGTCCTCGGCCGTCTGCTGGTCGATCGTGAAGCAGTAGGGCGTCCCGGCCTCGTCCTGGCGGCGATAGCGCCGCCCGACGGCGCCCTTGTCGTCGAAGAAGACGTTGAAGTCTCGCTTGAGTCGGCGATAGAGCTTCTGGGCCACCGCCTGCTGGGCCTCGTCCTTGTTGTGCAGCGGGAAGACCGCCGCCTTGATCGGCGCCAGGCGCGGGTGGAACTTGAGATACGTGCGCTCCGTCAACTTGCCGTTCTCGTCGGGCACCTTGTCCTCCTGGTAGGCCTCGCACAGAAAGGCCAGCGTCGCCCGGTCGGCCCCCGCCGAGGGCTCGATGACGTGCGGGACGTATCGCTCGCGCGTCAGTTCGTCGAAGTAACTGAGGTCTTTCCCGCTCCCCCGGTGGCGCGGCTTGCCATCGGGCGTCGTCTCCACGACGAGTTGCCCGTCCTTGCGGACGAGCTTCCCCTCCATGTGACTGCGCAGGTCGAAGTCCCCGCGGTGAGCGACCCCCTCGAGCTCCCCGAACTCCCCCTGCGGCAGGAACGGGAAGGCGTACTCGACGTCGGCCGTGCCGCAGGAGTAGTGGCTGAGTTCTTCGGCGTGGTGTTCGCGAAGCTGCAAGCGCTCGCGGGCCAGCCCGAGACTCAGATACCAGTTGTAGCGCCGGTCGCGCCAGTACTGATACCAGGCTGGCGACTCCTTGGGGTTGCAGAAGAACTCGATCTCCATCTGCTCGAACTCGCGGGAGCGGAAGGTGAAGTGGCGCGGGGTGATCTCGTTGCGGAAGCTCTTCCCCATCTGGGCGATCCCGAACGGTATCTTGACCCGGCTGCTATCGAGGACGTTCTTGAAGTTGACGAAGATCCCCTGGGCCGTCTCCGGCCGCAGGAACGCCGAGTCTTCCTCCCCCCCCAGCGCCCCGATGATCGTCTTGAACATCAGGTTGAACTCGCGCGGCGGGGTCAACGTCCCCAGTTCCTTGGCGTCCGGCGCCAGCACCTGGGCAAAGTCCTTGACGGTGGTGAGCGACGCCACCGGCCCCTCCCAGTGGAGTTGATCGACCTGCTTGGCCCGCAGGTTGAAGAACTTGAGGGCCTTGTGCTCGATCTCGACAGCCGGGGCATCGCTCTCGGGCAGGACGGTCACGAACGCCTTTCGCTCCTTGGCTTCAACCCAGCGCCCTTGCACCTGATCGTGGCGATAGCGTTTCTTCGATTCGCGGCAATCGACCATGTAGTCGTGGAAGAGGTCGTAGTGCCCCGAGCACTTCCAGACCTGCGGGTGCATGATGATGGAGCAGTCGAGCCCGACCATCTGGAAGGCCTGCGGCGCCGAAGCGGGGGCGGCGAGGTCGTCGTGGCTGGTGATCATGTCGCGCCACCAGGCCTCCTTGACGTTGCGCTTCAGTTCCACCCCGAGGGGCCCGTAGTCCCAGAAGCCGTTGAGCCCGCCGTAAATCTCGCTCGACTGAAAGAGGAACCCACGACGTTTGCACAGCGAGACGAGTTTGTCCATGTCCATGATCGAAGGCCCATCGCGAGAGAAGAAGGCAACCAGCGGGCTGAACACCGTTCAGGCGATTTCAATGCGCAGGGGGCCCCGGCGCACTTCGGGCACCAGGGCGAAGCGATCGACGCACGCCGCCGCGCGAACGTCGTCATCATATCCGAGGGCGATGAGGTGGGCGCCCCCCACACCGCGGCGGAGCGCCTGTTCGAGCGTCGATCCGTGCTCGCGGAAGCACGACCACGCCAGCAGGGCACCGTCGTCGAGTGTACACTCGCCCCTCTCGCGCAGCGCCTCCACGAGGGCGCCGGCCAGGAGCGCGTCCTCCAGCGCCACCTCGCCGGAGCTGCCGGCGCACACGACGTGGATAGGACGCGCCTCGCGGGCCAGTTGTTCGCACGTGGCGCCGCGATTCGCGAACGCCGCCAGCACGATGCGCTCGGCAGCGCCGCAGTGGAGCAGGGCGCGCGTGCCGTTGGTGGTGGTCATCACGAGCGTGCGACCGGAGCAGCGAACGGGAGTGAAGTGGTTGGGGGAGTTGCCCAGGTCGAAGCCCGGCAGGGGGCGGGCATGGCGCTCCCCGGCGAGGAGGGCGCCCCCCGGAGGGAAGGTGCTTGCCAGGGCGCGCGCCTCTTCCACGGTCGCGACGGGGCGCACGGCGACGCAGCCGGCGGCAAGGGCGTGGACGATGGTGGTGGTGGCGCGCAGGACGTCGATGACCACGGCGACCCCTCCGGCGAGGCGCGCGGGGGCGACGAGCTCGGGGGCGAGGTGGACGTGGACTGGCCGCGGTCGCGACATCGGCCTCGTTCACTCTTTCACGGGCGGGTACAGCGCGATGGCGACGATCTTGCCCTCGCGGATCTCGAAGTCGATGCCCTGGGCGTTGTAGCGGCGCACCTCAACGTGCCCATCCTCCACCTTGACGTCGTCCATTCGGGCGCTCTCCGGGTAGAGTTGGTAGAGTTGGCCGACGCTGCCTTTGACCTTCATGCCCCGGCCTGTGCTGCCCCGCGCGCGGACCACGACGGCGCGCACGAGCCCTTCATGGAAGATCACGCCCAGCTTGCCATCCTGCGTGTAGCGCATTTCGAGCGCCTTCAGGTCCGCCGCCTGGTTGGGCAGCGCGAGGTCGGCAGGCGTGACCAGATGCCCGAGGAGGGCCTTCGCCTTTTCCCCTCTCCACGGATCGCCGAGGTCGGACCGCATCAGCGTCAACTGGTTCTCGACGTCCTCCTTCTTGTCGCCGATCTTGATTCCCATCAGCGTTTCGTGCCCCGTCGAGGCCGTCGGCTTCGCGGAGAAGAACAGCACCTTCGCGAGCACCCCCAGGGCTGCCAGCGCCAGGATCGCCGCGCCCACGAGGAGGAGCCGGCGCCGGCCCCCCGTGCTCGCGGACGGGGCGTAGGCCACCGTCGGCTGGTTGGACTGCCGCGCGGCCACCAATCGGTCCATCGCACCCGGCGGGAGCAGCAGGATGCCGCTCGCCTTGCCGAGCTCCTGGAGGCGGAGGTAGACCTCGACCGCGGTGGGGGGCCGGTCGGCCGGGTCGGGCCGCAGGCATTGCTCGAGGAGCTCTTGCAGCGAGGGGGACGCCTCGGGGCACAGCTCGCACAGGCGCTTTCCCCCGAGCATCGGGAGCACGCCCGTCAGCGCCTCGTGGACCACCAGGGCGGCGCTGTAGAGGTCGGCCCGGGCGTCCACGGGCTCGCCGGCTAGCTGCTCGGGGGACATGTAGCGCGGCGTGCCCAGCACGGAGCCGGGCAGGGTGAGCATGGCGTTGCGTGCCGTGGTGTCGTCGCGGCGCAGGATGCGCGCGATGCCGAAGTCGAGCATGCGGAGGTGCAGTTTGACCCCGCTGACGTTGAGGAGGAAGATGTTGTCCGGCTTGATGTCGCGGTGGACGATGCCTTTGTTGTGCGCGTGAATCAAGGCGAGCAAGAGCTGAGCGCTCAACTGCAAGCCCGCCTTGAGCGGGAGCTTGCCCTGGGCCTGGAGGTGTTCGCGCAGCGTCTGCCCTTGCAGAAACTCCATGACCAGGAACGGCCCGTGTTCCTGGTCGATGCCGAAGTCGTGGACCACGACGATGTGCGGGTCGGCGAGCTGGCTGGCGATGCGCGCCTCGCGCTGGAAGCGCTCGTCGAACTCCTTGTCGGCGCGCAGCTCGGGGTTGATGAGCTTGACCGCCACTTCGCGCTCCAGCGTGACGTCGATGCCGCGATACACCTTGGCCATCCCGCCCCCGCCGCGCATTTCGAGCAGTCGGTAACGCCCGCCGACGACGGTCGGCAAGTCGATCTCGCGCGAGGCGGGCCGGCCCCCGCCGGTGGGGGTGGAGACGGTGCGCTGCGCCGAGGTCTCGGTCAAGGGCGTGCCGTCGTTGGGGCAGAAACGAACGCCGTCGTCCAGCATCTGTTTGCACATCGGGCACTGCATCGCGTTCTCTCCTCCTCGCGGCCTCAAGGCAGGCGCCAGAAATCGTCGAAGAGCCCTGCCGTGACGACCTCGACCTTCCGCGGATCGTCCTTGGTCGGCGCCAGCTCGAGCAGGGCAAAATCGCCGAGCCTCGGGAAGAGCAACGCGTTGGTCCCCTCGAAGTCTCGGGCATGGAAGGTGTGCCCGCTATTGAGTACCACGTAGTGGTCCGGCGACAGGGGGCTGGGGTAGACCAGCACGGGCACGTGCTTGCTCGCGTCGTATTCCTTGCCCTGCCAGGTTATCGTCTTCCGATTCCACTTCATCGGCAACCCCGGCAGCGCCTGTTCGATCAAGCTATTGGACGCCGGGTCGCCGAACAGGACCAGGTGGCGCGAGGCCAGGTCGTCCGGCGTCACGTCCACGTCGTTCTTCACGGGCAGTTCGCCGCGCAGGTACTTCGACCACTCCGTCTGGAAACGCGCCAGCTCCTCGCGGGCGTGCTCGGCGGTCGCCTCGTGCCAGGCCTCGCCGGTCCCGCGCACGCAGAGGAAAGAGCTCGTGAACGCATCGTCGATCGGCCCCTGGAGGTTATGCACCTTTTGGGGCCTGCGCTGGCGCTCGACGAAGAGCCGTTCCGGCAGCACGCTGGCCCACGCCTTGTCGCGCTTTTCGAGGTAGACGGCCAGCTCTCCGCGCCTCCCCTGATACGGAATGACCTTCTCGAGCTTCTGGCCGTCGATCTCGACCTCGATGCCTTCCCGCGTCGCGCCGGCCCAGAGGTCGAGGCGAAGAGCGCGCAGGTTGGTGGTCTTGACGCGAAAGCCGTGGTCGTGCCGCCGGGCCTCGACGCGGGCCAACTTGTAGTGCTGCCCCAGGGCCATCAGCGTCACCCAGTAGCAACTCGGGTACTTGAGAGTGTAGGTCACGAAGCGCACTTCCTTGGGCGAATCGGGGCGCTCGCGGCCGGCCTGTTTGGCGTACTCCTCCTCCGCCTTCTTCTGCCATGCCGCGGGGAAGTCGTGCTTCAGCCCCGGGGCCACGAGGTGCGTCATCGATAGCCCGAGCCGCTTGAGCTCCTTCTCGATGTTGCGGGCGGCATCGATCTGAGGGTCTTTCTCTCCGCTGTAGGCGACGACGGGGACGTTAAAGACGTTCTCGGCGTAATCGACGGCATCGTAGATGCGCAGGCAGGCCTCCTGATAGGCGGGCAGCTTGGCGGGGAGCGTGGAAGCGTAGCCGATCGTCTTGGTGAACCCGGCGCCGGGCCCGATCGCGCAGAAGTTGTCGGGGCGGTGCAGGCCGATGTGCCAGGCCCCCGCTCCACCCATCGAGAAGCCGCGCAGCACGAAGCGCGACGGGTCGATGAAGTTCCCTCGGCCGAGCATCTCCTCCACGTTGAGGAAGTTCCCGAGGGCCTCGAAGACGTCGGTTTCGCCGGCCCAGCGATAGGCGTTGTTGCCCCGGCCATAGACGTCGAGGCGCACGTGGCTCAGGGCCTTGGGCGCGTCCTGGTGCCCGCGGTTGTGGTAGAGAAAAGCCACCTCCGTCAGCTTGGGGTTGCGCCCGTGGAGCACGACGTCGAGGCGGTAGCGCTTGCGCCGGTCCGAGGCATAGTCGTGCGGGAACGTGATGACGTAGGGCTGGACGGAGCCGTCGATGCGCGAGCGGTGCGCGCGGACGACGGAGAGCCCGCTCTGCTGGAGCCAGGGGGCCTCGCCTCGCGCCTGCTGGCTGGCGCGGAGCAGCCCGCGGTCGAGGACTTCGAGGGCCCACTTCGCGCTGTTTTTGTCGTAGAACTCGTTGTGTTCGAGCAGCCAGACGACGGCCTTGCGATAGACCTCGACGTCGGCGTAAGCGGGGTCGCGCACGCCCTGCTTGCGGAGGCCGGCGAGGGCCTTCTCGAGTTTGGCGAGGCGCTCCTTGATGGTCGCGAGCGTGGCGCGGTCGGGAGGGAAGACCTCCAGCTTGCCCTTCTTGGCGAGCGGGGGCTTGGGGCCCTCCTTGGGTGCGACCGACAGACCGTCCGGGCCCAGGAGGAGGAACGGCAGCAGCAGCAGGGGCAGGGCCAGGTGACGCAACCGCATCGCGCTCCCTCCTCGTTCCCGATCGTCACGCCGTCAAAGGCATGTCTCTTGACGATACTCGTCCCGCGCGCGAGGGGCAAGAGAATAGGTCGTGGAACGGGAGGGACAACGCTTTCGGGGCGCTGCTCGCCAACCCACAAGCGGCGGGCCCGGCGCTCTTCCGCTTGCGGCTTGGCGAGCAGCCCCCCGAGCGTCATTTCCGCAACGCCTGGGCCGCGGTGATGGTCAGCGCGATGGTGACTTGTCCCGCCCGGGCGTGCTGGCGGGCCTCAATCCGATCGACGAGCTCCAGGTTGGCGCGCAGAGCGTCGAGCCGGGCGCTGGCCTGCTCGCGCGTTATCTTGTCGCGCGCGGCCAGCGCCGCAGCCAGCGGTTCGCGCCGGTCCTTCAGGTAGGCGCGCCAGTCCTTGACCGACACGCGCAGCAGGAGCACTGCCCCCCGGGTCGCAGGCACGGGCACGGCGCCGAAGCGGCGCACCTCGTCGAGAGAGCTGGCGAGCACGAGGTAGCCGCCCTTGAGTGCGAACGCCGGTTGCACGCCTGGCGGAAGAGAGTCGCCGGCCAGATACTCGACCTTGTGTTTGTCGAGAAGGGTGGACTTGAGGCTGATCGGCCGCTCGGGCTGCTGCTTGTTGTGGGCCAGGACGCCCAGCACCGCCCAGGTGTGCAGGGCGGACTGGAGCGCCTGATCGACCGGCGCCAGGGGGTCGCCCTTGCCCACGCGCAGGGCGAAGGTCGCACGCGGCGCCCAGCTCTTGTCGTGGACGGGCGGCGCCGTGACGCACAGCCCCCAGTCGGGGCCGAGGGCGGGGAGCACTTCCTTGACGACGTTCTTGCCCAGCATGGCGCCGAGCGTGCGCTCGAGGTCGGCGTGGAGCTGTTGTCGGGCCTGCTTGCTCATGAACTCGCCCAGGAAGTCGAACAGCGCCGCCGCGTCGATCCGTCCGCCCAGCGCCAGCAAGGCGTTGTCGGGGAATTGTTGCCACAACTCGGTGGGGCGGGACGCCTCGGCGAGGAACTTGCGCGCCGAGGGCGGCAACTCTGCCGTGCGCGCGTGGATGGCCACAAAGACGGTGAGCTCGCGCTCGAGGTGGAGGGCCACCCCGACGTCGGAGAGGGCCTTCCAGCAGACGGCGAACGTGCGGGCGCCGGCATCGCCAGGCTTGACGGCGCGGGCGCTCACCTCGGCGTCCCAGGCGCGCGGGTTGAGCCAGAGGGCCACGACCGCGCGCTCGATGCCGAGCTTGCGCAGGCGGGCGGTGACGGGAGGCTGGGCCGCCGTCGCGAGTTGCTCGCGCGCGATGGCCTGGCGCAACACGTCCTCCTGGCCGGAGAACACCAGGATCGGGCCGCGCACGTAGTAGTAGTTGACCTGGGCGCGCTCGGCGCGGCGGTAATACTTGGCGCCCTTGTACTCGCGCTCCGTCAGTTCGCGCAACTCGCCGGTCTGCTTCTGGGCCTTGTTCAGCCGATCCACGACGCTGGCGAGCGCCTTCTCGGTGCGCGCTCGCACGAGGATCAGGCCCTGCTCCTGTTCCGCCTTGCCCGGCGGGCCCGGGCGATAGGCGAAGACGATGGCCTCGCCGAGGACGTCGTCCCGGAGGCCAGCCCAGCCGATGCCGACCTGGGCCTCGAGGACTTTCTCCAGCGCCGCGAGCTTGCGGAGCTCCGGCGAGCCGGCCAGCGCCTTCCCCTGAGCGGAGCGGCGGAATTGCTCGGCGAAGGGCGAGCCGCTCAAGGCCGCGGCGTGGGCCCGCACGTCCTGCACGACCAGGCAGAAGCCGACGTCCTCGGGGACGAAGCGCAACAACTCGTCGCGCGGCGTGGTGGGCGCAAGGGGGGCGGCGGCCGGAAGCGGGGTCGTGGCGCCAAGGAGCAGAGCGAGCGCCCAGACGGAGAGCACGGCAGGTTGGCGAGCGAAGGCTGGCATGAGTTCGCGATCTCCCTGCGTGCGTCCACCGGGGGCATCAAGCCCCTGGCTCGGTGCGCATCAACTCAACTGGGGTTGTCCTGGAGGCCCTTCGCGGTCGAAGGCAGGTCCCGGAGGAAGAGGCCAACTGCCCGGCGCGCGGAGCCGGCGACCGGGCCGAGGCCCGCCGAGAGCTCGGCCCCCGCCTCGCGGAAGGGCCGTGCCGACGGCTCGAGCGGCTGAGTCAGGTCTTCCGCCATCGGCGGGGCCTCCACCAATGGCCAGAGCGAGGCCGTTTCTCCCACGGTGGCCTCCGCCGTGCGCGCGGTCAGCGACGCGACCGCCGACCCGGCCTCCGCCATCGACTGGCGCAGGGGGACGGGAACGTCCTTCGCGGG